>CAMHUC010000039.1 GCA_946188155.1 uncultured bacterium
CCACGGGGTACTGCATCCAGGCGTTGGCCACGAGGATCCACCAGGCGGAGATGGTGGCGCCGAGGCCTGTGAGCCAGGTGGAGGCCAGGTGGAATCCTGGCGACACTTTCCGCCACCCGAAGTACATCACGGCCACGAAGGTGGACTCCATGAAGAAGGCCAGGATGCCCTCGATGGCCAGCGGTGCGCCGAAGATGTCGCCCACGAACCAGGAGTAGTTACTCCAGTTGGTGCCGAACTCGAACTCGAGGATGATGCCCGTGGCCACGCCCATGGCGAAGTTGACGCCGAAGAGCTTCTGCCAGAACTTGGCAGCGTCGCGCCAGAACACTTCCTTCGAGAGATAGTACTTGGTCTCGATGATGCCCATAATGACCGCCAGCCCGAGGGTGAGCGGCACGAAGAGCCAGTGGTAGATTGCCGTGAGGGCGAACTGGGCCCTCGACCAGTTGATGGTGCCGGCATCGATGTCTAAAAGGAGATGACTGAACATAATTTACGATTTACTATTTACTATTTATTTACGATTTGACGAGTGTGTTATTTGTGGCCTCTGCCGATGAGCTCGGTGGCCACGTAGCCGGCTTCGTCGCCCTGGGCGTGCTCCTTGAGGAAGTTGGGGAAGAAGAATACCTTCAGGATGGCAAACATAATGAACAGCTTGATGAGGATGATGGCCCAGAGCGTCTTGCCCAGGCGCATGGAGCGGAAACCGTCGTAGTAGAGGTCGAAGGCTCGATACCAAAAACCGTCTTTCTTCATAGGCGTTAGCGTAATATTCGGGACAAAGATACGGAAAAATGTCTAAACTTCCAAATGTTTCCTTAAAGAAGTTCAAAATTTCTTTGCCGTTTCACCATTTTTATTTAATTTTGCAGCGAATTTATCGATAAAAGGAATGAAAAAAGGATTATTGGCCGTACTCGTAGTGGTGATACTGGCCCTCTTGGGAGGGCTGGCCTACCTGTTTATGAATCTGCAGGAGCAGCGACAGGTGAACCGCGACATGAAGGAGCTGGCCGAACTGGACAAGCAGGAGATGGAGAACGAATATGAGCGCTTCGCCCTGCAATACAGTGAGATGAAGACGCAGATCAACAACGACAGCATCGTGGAGCAGCTCACCCAGGAGCAGCTGAAGACGCAGAAGCTGCTGGAGGAGCTGAAGAAGGTGAAGGCCGACGACGCCCGGGAGATCACCCGCCTGAAGAAGGAGCTGGCCACGGTGCGCGAGGTGCTGCGCTCGTACATCATACAGGTGGACTCGCTGAACCGTCTGAACGAGAACCTCAGGGCCGAGAACAGCCGAGTCAGTGCCGAGCTGGAGCAGCGCACGCAGCAGGTGGCCGGCCTGAGCAGCGAGAAGGCGTCGCTCTCGGAGAAGGTGGCCATCGCCGCCCAGCTCGACGCCACGAACATACAGATGTCGCTTCTCAACAAACGCGACAAGGCCACCAAGAAACTGAAGGACACGAAGAAGATTCAGGTAAACTTCACCATCACCAAGAACGTGACGGCCTCCAACGGCTACCGCACGCTCTACGTGCGCATCACCAACCCCGGCGGTAACACGCTGGGCGGTGGCGGCACCTTCGCCTACGAGAACCGCACGCTGGAGTGCTCGATGAAGAAGAGCGTGGAGTATACGGGCGAGGAGGTGACGGTGAGCACCTACTGGGGCGTCACCCAGATGCTCGAGGGCGGGCAGTATCGCGTGAGCATCTTCGCCGACGGCCACATGATCGGGTCAAGGACTTTCAGTTTTGAATAACGTTATGACGTTATAACGTGATAACGATAAAACGTGATAACGAAGCAACGAGATATCGAAAACAAAGAAATAATATGTATAACAAGAAAGGAAAGAGCATGGTAAAGGGGCGGGTAAAATGGTTTTTACCTTTTTACCTTCTCACCTTTTTACCTTTCACCGCCAGTGGCCAGCGACTGCTGACGCTCGACAGTTGCCGGGCTATGGCCCTGCGCAGCAACAAGCAGATGGGCGTGGCGAAGGTGAAGCAGGAGGTGGCGGCCAACCTGAGGCGGTCGGCACGCACCAAGTATCTGCCTCATGTGAGCGCACTGGGCACCTATCAGTTCACCAGTCGCGAGATATCGCTGCTGAGCGACGACCAGAAGTCGCGGCTCAACAATCTGGGCACTACCACTGTGGACGGACTGCAGCAGGGGCTGCAGACAGTGACCAGCCATCTGCCCATGCAGCAAGTGGGGGCCGTGCTGGGCCAGTTGGGCATCTCGCTGGAGTCGCTGCACCAGATGTCGGCAGGCTCCATGCAACAGTTTGCTGCACAGCTCAACGGCATTGGCGGCAGTCTGGTGGATGCCCTGCACACCGACACGCGTAACCTCTTTGCGGGCACAGTGATGCTGACCCAGCCCGTGTTTATGGGTGGTAGCCTGATAGCACTGAACAAGATGGCCGACATCCACGAGGACCTGCAGCAGCACTCGGCAGACGCCCGCAGGCAGGCGACCATCTACGAGACCGACAAGGCCTACTGGCAGGTGGTGTCGCTGCGCCATAAGCAGAAGTTGGCCCAGGCCTATCTCGACGTGGTGAAGAAGCTCGACAAAGATGTACACCGCATGATCGAGGAGGGCGTGGCCACGAAGAGCGACGGCCTGTCGGTGGACGTGAAGGTGAACGAGGCCGAGATGACCCTCACCCGCGTGAACGACGGACTGGTGCTCTCGAAGATGCTGCTCTGCAAGACCATCGGGTTGCCCATCAACGAACAGATTATGCTGGCCGACGAAGATTCGGACAATCTCGCCGTGGTGACGCTGGCCCCGAAGCTCAACGTGGAGGCGGCTGTGGAGAATCGCCCCGAGCTGAAGATGCTTGAGAGCGGCGTGAAGCTGACCAAACAGCTTACCAATGTGCTGAAGGCCGGCAACATGCCGATGGTGGCCCTGACGGGTGGCTATGCGGTGACGAATCCCAGTCTGTTCAACTCGTTTGAGAAGAAGTTCCGCGGTTTCTGGAATGTGGGCGTGCTGGTGCGCGTGCCCATCTGGAACTGGGGCGACGTGATGTATAAGGTCCGCGCGTCGAAGGGAGCCACGGCCATCGCCGAGCTGGAGCAGCAGGAGGCCCGCGAGCTGATAGAGCTGCAGGTACACCAGAACACCTTCCGCGTGGAGGAGGCCAATAAGAAACTCACCATGGCACAGTCGAACATCCAGCGTGCGGAGGAGAACCTGCGCACGGCCAACCTCGGATTCCAGGAGGGCGTGATTACTCCCACCACGGTGATGGAGGCACAGACGGCCTGGCTGCAGGCACAGTCGCAGAAGATTGACGCCGAGATCGACGTGAAGCTGTCGCATGTAGACCTGCAGAAGTCGCTCGGCACATTGGAATAGTTTTTGGTTTACAGTTTATAGTTTACAGTTTATAGTTTATAGTTTACCGTTTACCGTTTATAGTTTAGAGATTATGTCAGCAAGTACCCAACATACCAATATCCTGTATGCCGTCATCGGATTTGTGGCGGTTGTGATTATCGTTGCCGCCATCGGATTCCTGGCCCTCGACCGCGACCCGGACATCATCCAGGGACAGGTGGAAGTGAGTGAATACCGCGTGTCGAGCAAGGTGCCCGGACGCATTCTGGAAATCCGTGTGAAAGAGGGCGACTTCGTGAAGGCCGGCGACACGCTGGCCATCATCGACGCTCCGGAAGTGAGGGCCAAGATGGAGCAGGCACGTAGTGCCGAGAGTGCCGCCTCGGCCCTGGAGCTGAAAGCACAGAACGGTGCCCGCAAGGAGCAAATACAGGGAGCATACAATGTGTATCAGCAGGCCAAGGCCGGCTATGAGGTGGCCGAGAAGTCGTATCAGCGCATCCAGCGTCTCTTCGACGAGGGTGTGGTCAGTGCTCAGAAGCGCGACGAGGTGTATGCCACCTACAAGGCCATGGAGGCTCAGATGAAGGCCGCCCAAAGCCAGTACGACATGGCCGTCAACGGTGCCCGCATGGAGGACAAGATGGCCGCTGCGGCACAGGTGGGGCGCGCCCGTGGTGCCGTGCAGGAGGTGAGCAGCTATATCCACGAGACGGTTCAGACGGCTCAGATGGACGGTGAGGTGAGCGACATCTACCCCAAGGTGGGTGAGCTGGTAGGCACGGGGTCGCCCATCATGTCGATCTCGATGATGAACGACATGTGGGGCACGTTCAACGTTCGTGAGGATCAGCTCAACGGGATGAAGGTTGGCTCGGAGCTGACGGCTTTCGTACCCGCCTTCAACAAGGAGGTCAAGATGAAGGTGTATTATCTGAAGGACCAAGGCTCGTATGCTGTATGGAAGGCCACGAAGGCCACTGGCCAGTACGACCTGAAGACCTTCGAGGTGAAGGCTCGCCCCGTGGAGAAGCTCGACGGTCTGAGGCCGGGCATGTCGCTCATCATAAAGTGAATAGTGGAGAGTGAGATATTTGCAGCCGCTCTTCTGCAGTAATTGTAAAATCGTGAAATAGTAAAATTGTCAAATTGAAGTATTTGTCTGCGATATGGACGGTGGTGAAGCGCGAGGCGAAGATCCTATATACGAATCGCCTCTACGGCTTCTGCATGGTGGCCTTTCCGCTGCTCACCATCCTGTTCTTCACCTCGCTGCTCGACGAGGGACAGCCGGCTGACATGCCCGTAGGCGTGGTAGACCTCGACAACACGTCGACCTCCCGCAACCTTGTGCGCCGTCTTGATGCCTTTCAGGCCTCTCGCGTCGTGGCCCGCTATTCGTCGGTGGCTGAGGCCCGCCACGCCATTCAGGAAAACAAGATATATGCCTTCCTGTATATTCCCAAGGGAACCACCGACAAGCTGCTGGCCAGTAGGCGGCCCAAGGTGTCGTACTACTACAGCATGACATGCGTCATGGCCGGCTCGCTGATGATGAAGGACCTGAAGACCATCTCAACCCTCGGCTCGGCAGCCGTGGGCATGGCAACGATGCGGGCGCGCGGCCTGACGCCCCAGCAGATTCAGACGGTGCTACAGCCCATACGCATCGATACGCACCAGATAGTGAACCCGTGGAGCAACTATAATGTCTACCTGTCCACCGTATTCGTGCCGGGCGTGCTGATGCTCTTCATGTTTCTCATCTCGGCCTATTCGCTGGGCATGGAGCTGAAGTTCGACCGTGGCAAGGAGTGGCTGGCCAAGGCCGACGGCAATATACTGGTGGCCCTGCTGGGCAAGTTCCTCCCGCAGGCTCTGGTGTTCTCGGCCATCATTTTCGCCTTCCAGTGGTACATCTACGGTGTGCTCCACTTCCCGCATGAGGGCGGGGCGTGGAGCATCGCGCTGCTCAGCTTCCTCGCCGTGTTCGCAGCCATCAGCTTTGGCATCTTCGCCTTCGGACTGATGCCCTCGCTGCGCATGTCGATGAGTGTGTGCTCGCTGTGGGCTGTGCTCAGCATGTCGCTGGCAGGCTCGGCATTCCCCATCATGGGCATGGACACGCCGATACAGTCGCTGTCGTGGCTCTTCCCCCTGAGGCATTATTATATGTTGTACCAGATTACGGTGTTCAACGGCTTCCCCCTCATCGATGCGTGGTTCCACCTGGTGGCCCTCATCGCCTTCATCCTGTTGCCTTGGTTTGTGCTCCGTAAGATAAAGAATGCAATGCTTACCTATGTCTATATTCCATAGTATACTCAAGGCCTTCGACGATGCTGCCTACATCTGGCGGCAGGAGATGAGGCAGGTGCTGCGCGACGAGGGCGTGCTCATCTTCTTTATCATCGTGCCTATTGTCTATCCGCTGCTCTACTCATGGATTTACAACAACGAAGCGGTGCGCGAGGTGCCCGTGGCAGTGGTCGACATGAGTCACTCGCAACTTTCGCGGCAGTTTATCCGTGAGTGCGACGCCTCGCCCGATGTCCGCGTGGCCTATCATGCCAACGACCTCGACGACGCCCAGTCACTCGTCAGTCGGCAGCTGGTAAAGGGCTTCTATCTCATACCCTCCGACTTTGCCACTAATCTTAGCCGACTGCAGCAGGGAGTGGTGAGCGTCTATTGCGATATGTCGCTCATGCTCACCTATAAGGCCATCTACCAGACGGCCGTGGCCGTGTCGCAGCAGATGGGGAATGAAATTAAGATCAAGCTCTCGGGCAACTATACCAAGCGCGAGGATGCCATCACCGTTCAGCCGCTGGCCTACGAGGATGTGCCTGTGTTCAATCCCGGCGGAGGCTACGGCAGTGCCATCCTGCCCGCCGTGCTGATGATTATCCTGCAGCAGACGCTCGTGCTGGGTATCGGACTGGCAGCAGGTACGGCCCGTGAGCGCAATCGCTATGGCGACCTAATCCCCATCCACCCCAGCTATAGCGGCATATACCGCATCGTGGGCGGCAAGGCACTCTGCTACGTGATGATTTATGCCGTGATGGGGGCCTATCTGTCGATGGTGGTGCCCAGATTGTTCTCCTTCCCCTGTCTGGCCCACTGGCAGGACTTGCTGTGGATGATGATTCCCTACATATTGGCTAGTATCTTCTTCGGCATGACGGTGTCGTGTATTGTCCGCTATCGTGAGAACGTGATGCTCCTGATGGTGTTCATCAGTGTGCCACTGCTGTTCATGTCGGGCGTGTCGTGGCCGCAGGCGGCCATCCCTGGTGCCTGGCAAGGCGTGTCGTGGCTCTTCCCCAGCACCTTCGGGTCCAGGGCGTATATACGGCTTAACTCGATGGGGGCCACGCTCAACGATGTGCTGCCCGAGTTGCGCTACCTGTGGATACAGACGGCGGCCTATTTCGGGGTGGCCTGTCTGGTGTATGGTCATCAGCTGCGCGTTTCAAAGCGCCATGCGCAGGAACGTCTGGAATATCTGAGAAAGAAGCGCGAGGTGCGCAGGCTGCTGAAGGAGTCAGTCCATCATTAGGAGAGAGAACTGTGGGCAGGGAGGATTTCCTGTACTGTTCCCGCTTCCCGTCTAATCTTCATTTACGAATATTTGGGAGTTGAAGGCCGTAGCACTTGCGGCGGTCTACGTACCACATGGCAACAGCAACCATGGCTGCCCCGAGTGCCGTGAAACCGAAGATGAGCATGGAGGTGGTGTAGGTGGGGTCGGTCTCGTTGGCATGGCCTACGAGCATGGGTATGATGGCGCGACCGAAGTTCTGGATGAAGAATATCATCGAGTAGGCTGTGCCGAGGCATTTCAGCGGTATGATTTTTGGTACGCAGGGCCATAGGGCTGCAGGAGCCAGCGAATAGCCGATGCTGAGGGTCACCATCAGCGCTATGGCTACGGTGCTGCTGTGCATGGGCAGTGAGAACCCGAAGTGGACTGCGGCAAGCATCAGGGCACCGGTGATGACCAGGGTGATGCCTCGGCCATAGCGGTCGTAGACGAGGCCGAAGAGTGGTGTCATCAGTATGGTGCCGAAGGGTGCGATTGAAGAGAAGAACCCTGCAATGTTGGGATCTACGCCGTATTTCATCACCATCAGTTTCGTTGAGAACTTCAGGAATGGGGATACGGCAGAGTAGAAGAGGACGCAGAAAAGAGTGATGAGCCAGAAGCCTGGACTGCGGAGGGTAATGCTGATGTCGCTCCAGCGGAACTCGTCATCGCAGGGGCTAGTATCACTAGTCTGACTAGTTTTACTAGTTTGACTAGGACTACTAGTGTTGAGCCGGCGGTCCATGATGCAGAACACGAGGAACGCGAGCAGCCCGATGATAAGAAAGGCTAATGAGACGAGCAGCGGTGCCGAGAGCGTGAAGTGGCGCGCCACAGGGGCAGAGATGCTCAGGGCGGCAGCTGTACCCAGGCGAGCCATGGCCAGTTGGATGCCCATCGCTAATGCCAGTTCGTGGCCTGTGAACCAGCGCACCATCGCCTTGGAAACCGTGATGCCCGTCATCTCATAGCCCACTCCGAAGATGGCGAAGCCTAAGGAAGCCCAGGCAGCAGAGGCAGGCAGGTGGGTGCCTAACAGTGCAACGGTGCTGTCACCCAGGTCGGCAGTGACAGCATAATATTTGACCAGGGTGCCGAAGGCCATCAGTGAGCAGGCCAGGACACCGGTGAAGCGGATGCCCATCTTGTCGAGGATGATGCCCGAGAAGAAAAGCATCAGCAGGAATACATTGATGAAACTGCCGGCTCCAGAGAAGAACCCGTAGTCGGAGGGCGTCCAGCCCAGGCCGCCTTCGGAACGGGGCATCTCCAGCAGCGTCTCAAGGGGCGACATCACATCGTTGACGAAATAGCCCATCATCATAGCCGTAGCTACAATGAAAAGCACCGTCCATCGGGCGATGGGAGAGTCGTTGAGGCGCTGCTGGATGCTCATTATTCTGTGATGTTCGGCAGTTCGAGCCCGATTCCTTTTTTCTTGTCGACAGCCTTCAGCACGAAACCGAGAATAAGGGCTGCCACGCCCAGGCAGGCGAGCATCACCAGTGGTGCGGTGTAGTCAAACTGCGTGGGGTCGGTCACGCCGGGGTTCGTCTTGTCGAGCACCTTACCGATAAGCAACGGGAAGAGCCAGAGTCCGATGTTCTGAATCCAGAAGATGAGTGCGTAGGCCGAACCAATCACCTTGGCATCCACCAGCTTTGGCACAGAAGGCCAGAGGGATGCGGGCACCAGTGAGAACGAAGCACCAAGCACCAGGATCGTTGCGTAGGCAATGATGATGCCGCCCACGGGACTATCCTTGAATGCCGGCAAGACGAAGGCAAACGTCAGGTGGCAGGCGATGAGCAGTACCGAGCCTAATACCAGCATGGAAGCTGCCTTGCCGTGGTGGTCGAGATAGCTGCCCAGGATGGGAGTAATCAGCACAGCCAGCAGGGGGAACACAGCGAAGATAGACTCTGCCGACTGGCGCATGTAGCCCATATAGCAGTAGGTGATGAGGGCGATGATAGAAACAGCAAGCAAGCCGAACTTCATGTTCTTCTGCTTCTGGAAGTTGCTGGCGAAACCAGCAGCAGCGACGATGAGCATGATGACGTACTGCACGATGGTGACAGAACTGCTTGCCCAGAAGGAGTCGGCATCAGGAGCGGTCAGTGTCAGATTGCACTGAAGCATATTCACTGCATACTTCTGGAAGGGGAAGATGGCCGAATAGTAGAGCACACAGAGCAGGGCCACAATCCAGAAGCCGCTGTCGGTGAGAATCTTGCCAATGTCGCTGACCTTGAAGGGGTCGTCCTTCTCTTCAGCTTCACCCGTCTGGGCATCGAGTTTCTGGTCCATGAAGAAGTAGACGATGGTCATCATCAGGGCGATGCACATCAGCACCACACCGAAGGCTACCGAGCGGCTGACGCTCACCTCGCCACCCAGACGGGCGAAGAAGGGTGAGAAGATCATGCAGGTGGCCACGCCCAAACGGGCCAGCGCCATCTCCGAACCCATAGCCAGAGCCATCTCGCGGCCCTTGAACCACTTCACGATACCACGGCTGACAGTGATGCCTGCCATCTCGCAGCCACAGCCGAAGATCATGAAGCCGCATGCGGCGAACTTGGCCGATGCCGGCATACCCTCATAGAAGGGAGATACGCCGAGTTCGTCGAAGACGGGGATGTAATTCAGATTATTGTTGAACCAGGTCTCGAGTCCGCTACCCATAAAGCTGTCGCTCACGGCATACCACTTGACGAAAGCTCCCACCAGCATGACAACGGTAGAGAGCAACATGGTGAACCGCACTCCCATCTTGTCGAGGATGATACCCGCGAAGATGAGGAAGAACACGAATACGTTGAGGAACACCTCTGAACCCTGCATCGTGCCGAAGGCGGTGGAGTCCCATCCACGGGTTTCCTGCATCAGGTCCTTGATGGGTGAGAGGATGTCCATGAAGATGTAGGCACAGAACATGGCCAGTGCCAATAGTAAGAGCGCCGTCCAGCGCATGCCGGCCGAGTCGCGCAGAGATTTTTGGATTGCTTGAGTCATTTTTCGTTATATCGTTATTTCGTTATTACGTTATATCGTTATTGTTATTTCAGCCAGCGGTCGAGCCAGTCGAAGAATGTGCGCTGCCAGAGGATGCCGTTCTGGGGCTTGAGCACCCAGTGGTTCTCGTCGGGGAAGATGAGCAGCTCGGCGGGTATGCCGCGCAGGCGGGCGGCGTTGAAGGCTCCCATGCCTTGGTTGTATACGATGCGGTAGTCCTTCTCGCCGTGTATGCAGAGGATGGGGGTGTCCCACTTGTCCACGAACTTGTGGGGCGAGTACTCATAGGTGCGGGTGGCATTGGCCGTCTGGTCTTTGTTCCAGTAGGCATCGTCGTACTCCCAGTTCGAGAAGAACACCTCCTCGGTGTCGGTGTACATCGACTCCAGGTTGAAGGCTCCGTCGTGGGCGATGAAGGCCTTGAAGCGCTTGTCGTGATGGCCGGCGAGATAGTATACGGAGAACCCTCCGAACGAGGCACCCACGGCTCCCAGCCTGTCCTTATCGACGTAGGGCAGGTTCTGGGCAGCATCGTCAATGGCTGCCAGATAGTCCTTCATACACTGGCCTGTCCAGTCGCCGCTGATTTCCTCCAGCCACTCCTGACCGAAGCCGGGCAGTCCGCGACGGTTGGGAGCCACAACGATGTAGCCCTGCGAGGCCATGATCATGAAATTCCAGCGGTAGCTCCAGAACTGGCTGACGGGGCTCTGCGGTCCTCCCTCGCAGAAGAGTAGGGTGGGGTATTTCTTGTTCTCGTCGAAATTCGGGGGCAGGATAATCCAGGTGAGCATCTGCTTGCCGTCGCTGGTCTTCACCCACCGCTGCTGGACAGTGGGGGTGCCGAGCTGGTCGAGGATGTGCTTGTTCTCGAAGGTGAGCTGTGTGATGGCCGTCTTTTCGGGTTTCTTGAAGTTGGGCGTCACTATGTAGAGATCGGCCGGCGACGTATAGTTGTGGCGTTCCATCAGAAGTTGCTTGCCGTTGTTCATCAGGTGGATGGAGCCGAAGTCGGCCCAGCTGTCTGTCATCTGCTTCAGCTCGCCTTTCCAGTTGATGGCATACAGGTTCTCTGTAGCATGCCAGACACCGATGAAGTAGAGCATGGCATCCTTCGAGTCGCTCCATACGAAGTCGTCGACATTGGAGTCGAAGGTCTCCGTCATGTATTTCTTCTCGCCTGTTGCCAGGTTGTAGCAGCAGAGGCGGTTGCGGTCGGCCTCATAACCGTTGCGCAGCATCGATGTCCAGGCGATGTATTGGCCGTCGGGCGAGAATTTGGGGTTAGTGTCGTAGCCTACATTATTCACCAGGTTCTCTTCGGCATTCACCTTCTGATACTTCATGCTTTTCGTGGGGTCGATTTCTGGCTCCACGTAGTCGGCAGGCTTGCAGAGGTTCTTTGTCTCGCGCGTACCTATATTATATATATAGATGTCGGAGTCGGTGGAGATGGCGTAGTCGCGTCCGGTCTTCTTGCGGCATGTGTAGGCTACGGTTTTCGAGTCAGGGCTCCAAGCCAGCTGCTCCATTCCTCCGAAAGGCTCCATTGGGCATTCGAAGGGTTCACCCTCCAGCATATCGATACCCTCGCTGATGCCTTCAGCCGTTACGTCGGCTATGAAAGGGTGCTGGATGCTCTCCACGTAGTGATCCCAGTGGCGATACATCAGGTCGGTCACCAGGCGACCAGTGGCCTTGGGCAGGTCGGTGGGGTTCTTCTTGATAATAGTGTTGAAGTCTATCGAATGCAGCAGGATGACCTTCTTTCCGTCGGGTGAGAACTTGAAACCCTCGATGTCCTTTCGGGTTTTCGAAATCTGCTTGCGGTCAGAGCCGTCGGCATTCATCGTCCAGATCTGGCCATCGCAGAGGAAGGCGATTTTGCCTTGATACCAGGTGGGATCGGTCTCACTCTTACTGCCTGTAGTCAGCGTGGTGTTGCCTGTGCCATCAGCATTGATAACAGCTATTTTCTGCTGACTTTTGTTGGCCTTAACGCTGTAGTAGCCTACCTGATAGACCACCTGTTTGCCATCGGCCGAAGCCTCGGCAGTACCGATGCGTCCCATGGCCCAGAGGGCTTCGGGAGTCATGCGGCCTTCCTTGACGGTGATGTTCTGCTTTCCGATTTTCACGTTGTCTTGGGCTTTTGCTGGGGTGACTAGGTTGACTAGGAGTACTAGAAACACTAGGATGCTCTTCTTTCTCATATCTTATTTCTTTTGTTGATTCATTCGCTGTTTCTGTAGTTCTTCGGCCTGTTTCTGCATGGCTTCAAGGCGTGCAGCGAGCCCGCTGGTCTTTTTCGAAGGGTTGTTCTTGTTCTCCTGATACTTGGCCTCGAGGATGGCCAGCAGCTTCTCGTCGTCGGTGGTCTTGCGGAGCGTCCACATAATGGCAGCCGAGAAGAAGAGCGAGATGAAGTAGTAGAAGTTCAGACCGCTGGAGTAGTCGTTGAACATGAAGAAGAACATCAGCGGCATGAGGTACATCATCCATTGCATCATCTTGAGCTGCTCGGCCTGCTGGCCTACCATCTGGTCCTTCTGCTGACGCATGGTCATGTAGCTGTAGAGCACGTTGGCTATACAGAAGAGAATACAGGTGAGCGAGAGGTGGTCGCCGATGCCCCAGATGTTGGTGCCCCACTCAATGATGGGGTCGTAGGTGGACAGGTCGTCCATCCAGAGGAACGACTCACGGCGCAGCTGTATGGCGTTGGGCACGAAGAAGAACATGGCCATCCAGATAGGCAACTGGATAAGCATGGGCAGGCATCCGCCGAGCGGTGAGACGCCATACTTGGCATAGAGCGACATCATCTCCTGCTGCTTCTTCATCTGGTCTTCGGGCTTGTCGTACTGCTTGGTGGCCTCGTCGAGTTTCGGCTTGAGTACACGCATCTTGGCGCTCGACATATAGCTCTTCTTGACCATGGGGAAGGTGATGGCCTTGAGCAGCAGGGTAATCAGGATGAGCACAATGCCCATAGAGAAGCCCCATGAGGTGAGCCAGTCGAAGACGTAGATGGTGAACCAGCGGTTGATCCATCTCACGAGCCACCAGCCCAGGTTGACGAGCTGCTCCAGGTCGAGGTCCTTGCCGAACCGGCTCTGCTGCTCCACGTCCTTGATGAGACGGAAGTCGTTGGGGCCGATGTACATTTCGAACTCTGTGGGCTTGACGCCTGTCGGGTCGAAGGCTGTCTTGAGCTTGGCACCCATCTGCTTCAGATAGCCGCTTCCCTTCTCCTGCGGGATGCTCGTCAGGAGGCTGTTGGCAGCGAAGTTGTCTTTCGAGATAAGTGCTGCCGAGAAGAACTGATTCTTGAAGGCCACCCAGTCGAGTTGCTCTTCAATCTGCTTGTCGATTTCTTCAGAAGCTTCTGCCATTTCCTTCGTTCCTCCGTCGTTCTTCTTGTAGGTGACGGTGGTGTAGCGGTTCTCGAAGGTGAATCCGCGCTCCTGCTGATATACCAGGTCGCGCCACTCTATGTCGAGGCTTCTGTAGTTGGGGGCAAAGATGCCGCTCAGCCCAACGGCCTGCAGCGAGAAGTGCAGGTAGTAGTCCTGCCCCAGTGAGTAGGTCATCACGAGGCTTCCGCCGTTGGCTGCTTGAGCAGTCATGGTGACGGTAGAGTCGCTGACGTTGCTGGGGGTGAAATAGAGGTCTTGGGTAATAATGTTCTCCGACTTTCCGGCAAGCATGAAGTTCATCTGCTGGGTATTCTCGTCGAAGAGTGTCACCTCGTCCTTAGAGTTGTCTACATTCTGGAAGCCCTTGATGACGGCTTTCGAGATGGCTCCGCCCTTGGTGTCGAAAGTCAGTTCCACCTTGTCGTTCTTCAGTACTACCGGCTGGCTACTCCCGTTGAGGGCTGAGAAGAAGAGTGCCGTAGAGTCACCCTTGGCTGCTGCCTCGGCCTGTGCCTTGCGTGCTGCCTCTTCTGCTTTTTGCTTCTTCAGTGCGTTATCCTTCAAGACAGCAGCAAGGCTGTCTTCCCTGCGCTGGGCCTCTATCTGCTCCGCCGAGGGCTGGTTATACCAGCTGAAGCCAATGAGCACCAGCGCAATCAATACGAATCCAATTACTGTGTTTTTATCCATTGCTTGTTCTTTATTTGTTCTATATTAATAATGTTCGCGCAAATCAAGGTGCAAAATTACACATTTTTTTCCGCATATCGGCACAAAGAGCGATTTTTTTCGTATCTTTGCACCTAGTTATGAGAAAACAAGCATTATTATTTGCGGTAATGACGGTACTCAGTGCCAATGCCGCGCAGGTTAAGGACAGCATTAATGGTCAGTATTATCGTCTGTTTACACCAATGACGTTTTATCACAATGTAGCGGACAGGACCTTGGCCATGAATGATGAGAGAGAGGATAAGGTGGAAGATGCAGTAGACGCAGTGCTGCTGAATGTCTACCTTAACAGGCCAGATTTGGTAGGCACTACGGAGACGACGCTGAAGGAGGCTGGCTCTGTGCGTGACGATGTCGATGAGCCGATAGAGACACCGATCTCATTCGTTGAGGAGACAGGCATGCCGGAGGTGGTCATCCAAGACACGGCTCAAGTAGAGTTGGTGATCCAGAAGCCGAAATTCTGGACTTACAAGGGTGACGGATTCCTGCAGTTCATGCAGAACTATGTTTCCGGCAACTGGTATAAGGGTGGTGAGAGCAACTATTCGATGCTCGGTGCCGTCACCCTTGAGGCAAATTACGACAACAAGAACAAATGGAAGTGGGACAACAAGCTGGAATTGAAGCTGGGATTCCAGCGCACCAAGACTGACTCCGTGCATAAGTTTAAGTCGAACGAAGACCTCATCCGATATACCGGAAAGGTTGGCTTGGAGGCTACTAAAAAGTGGTATTACACCCTGCAGCTGTTGGCTTATACACAGTTCACGCGTGGTTTGAAGGCCAATGACGAGAAGACCTACTCCGACTTTATGTCACCCTTCAACCTGAACGTCGGCCTCGGTATGGATTATAAGGTGGAGGCTTTCAACAAGAAATTGACGGGAACGGTTAACCTCTCCCCGATAGCACTCAACTATCGCTATGTAGGACGCCTCGACCTAGGCCCCAGCTACGGACTCGCTGAGGGGAAGCACTCTTTGCTCGACTTTGGCTCGCAGGTGACTGCCGACCTGGAATGGAAAATATCAGAGGTGTTGAAGTGGAAAACCCGTTTCTATGCTTTCACGTCGTATAAGCGCACAGAGATAGAGTGGGAGAACACCTTCGCCCTACAGGTCAGCAAGTATATCAGTGCCAATCTTTTCCTATATCCGCGTTTCGACGATGCTGGTTCGCGTGACGTCGACCTCGGCTATTGGCAGTTCAAGGAATTTTCAAGTATCGGATTCAATTATACATTCTGAAAACAAATATCCCCCGTCAGCTACTGGCGGGGGATTTGATGTTTATTTCGCTTCTGTCATGTCGCCTTCAATGTAGAGCCTGGTCATCTCTACGGCACCGTTGGTACGAACGGTAATCGACTTCTTGAAATGTCCGGGGAACTTGCCCGTGCCGTTATAGGTCACTTTGATCTGGCCCTTCTCCTTAGGCATGACAGGGGTCTTGGTGTATTCGGGCACTGTACAACCACACGAGGCAACAGCCTGATTGATGACCAGAGGCTGATCGCCTGTATTGGTATAGGTAAAGATACAACTCACCACTGGGGCCTTCTCGGAGAAAGTACCGAAGTTGTGGGTCAGTTTGTCGAATTTAATCTCTGCAGGCTTCTGAGCCAAGACAGCCGTCATTCCGCAAATGAGCATCAATGTTGCAAATACAATCTTCTTCATTTCTTTTCGGTTTTATGAATTATGCGGGCAAAGGTACAACTTTTAATTAAGAAAAAGGAACAAAAAATGAAAAAAAGTGCCTTGCGGTAGCAAATTCTTCATTCTTCGTTCTTCATTCTTCTTTTTTTTGTGTACTTTTGCACCTCAAACGAATAAAACAGTCATAAATATGTATAGAAGTAAGACATGTGGAGAGCTTCGCCTCTCGGATGCCGGCAGCGTAGTAACACTGGCCGGGTGGGTACAGCGCAGCCGTAAGATGGGCGGAATGACGTTCGTCGACCTGCGCGACCGCTATGGTTTGACCCAATTGGTTTTCAATGAAGCTGATGACGCAGCTCTTTGCGAGCGTGCCAACAGGTTAGGCCGTGAGTTCTGCATTCAGGTTAAGGGCACCGTCAGCGAGCGCCAGAGTAAGAATCCCAAGATGCCTACCGGTGACATTGAGATTCTTGTCGGCGAGCTGAACGTTCTGAGTGAAAGCCTGACACCTCCGTTCACCATCGAGGACAATACCGATGGCGGTGATGATATCCGTATGAAGTACCGTTATCTCGACTTGCGCCGTAATGCCGTCCGCAAGAATCTGGAACTGCGTCACCGTATGACCATCCTCATTCGCAACTTTCTTGATGGGAAAGACTTCATAGAGGTGGAGACACCTATTCTGATTGGCTCTACACCCGAGGGGGCTCGCGACTTTGTGGTGCCCAGCCGTATGAATCCCGGACAGTTCTATGCTCTGCCGCAGTCGCCGCAGACGCTGAAGCAGCTGCTGATGGTGAGCGGTTTTGACCGCTATTTCCAGATTGCCAAGTGCTTTCGCGATGAGGATTTGCGTGCCGACCGTCAGCCTGAGTTCACACAGATTGACTGCGAGATGTCGTTTGTGGAGCAGGAGGATGTCTTACAGCTGTTTGAGGACATGGCCCGCCATCTCTTTAAGGAGGTTCGTGGCGTTGAACTCCCTCCGCTGCAACGTATGACTTGGCATGAGGCCATGCGCCGCTTCGGATCCGATAAGCCCGACCTGCGCTTTGGCATGGAATTTGTAGAACTGATGGATGTTCTCAAAGGCTCGGGAACCTTCCCCGTGTTCAATGAGGCTAATTACATAGGTGGCATCTGTGTGCCCGGATGTGCCGGCTACACCCGGAAGCAACTCGACCAGCTGACTGATTTTGTGAAGCGCCCCCAGGTAGGTGCCAAGGGGCTGGTATATGTGAAATTTAATGAAGATGGAACAGTAAAGTCGAGCATTGACAAGTTCTATGCTCCTGAGGTGTGGAATAAGGTGAAGGAGGCTATGGGAGCCAAGGATGGCGACCTCGTGCTTATCCTCAGTGGCGACAATGCCAATAAGACGCGTGTACAGCTTTGTACGCTTCGTCTGGAGATGGGCGACCGTCTAGGGCTTCGCGACAAGGACAATTTCGTCTGCCTTTGGATTGTTGACTTCCCGCTCTTCGAGTGGAGTGACGAGGAGCAGCGCCTGATGGCAACCCACCATCCCTTCACAATGCCTAATCCAGATGATATACCCCTGCTGGACACCGCCCCGGAAAAGGTTCGCGCCGTGGCTTACGACTTTGTATGCAATGGTGTCGAGGTGGGCGGAGGCTCCCTCCGAATCCACGATGGTAAGCTGCAGGAGAAAATGTTCCAGATTCTTGGCTTCACCCCAGAGAGGGCCATGGCCCAGTTCGGATTCCTGATCAATGCCTTCAAGTACGGAGCACCTCCTCATGCAGGTCTCGCCTTTGGTCTGGACCGCTTTGTGTCGCTGATGGCAGGGCTTGACAGCATCCGCGACTGCATTGCCTTCCCGAAGAACAACTCCGGTCGCGACGTGATGCTTGATGCTCCCGGCGAATTAGACCCTAAACAGCTTGAGGAGTTGCAATTGTCAGTTGACTTACGTCAAGAATAGTTTACTTTTTGCCAAAAATATTTAAATATTAATAACTTCGATGAATAATTAGTGCTACTTTTGCACGCGAAAAGATAAAGAGGATAATAAAATTCTTCAAACAAGTTTTAATTTTTTAGTATTATGGCAGAAAAGAAAGCAACAGCTAAGAAGGCTACCGAGACAAAGGCAGCCGCAGCTAAGAAGGAAACCGTCAAGAAGACTGTAGCCACCAAGGCCGCTAAGTCTGTTCTTGCAGTGAATGCAGAGAACGTTGGTTTCAAGGCAGGAGATGTTTATCAGGCACTGGCAGCAGAGGGAAAGGCTCTCACCGTAAAGGAGATTGCCAAGGCTGCTAAGATTTCTGAGGAGGAGACTCTTCTCGGTCTTGGCTGGCTCTTCAAAGAGGGTAAGCTTGCTAACGACGGAGATAAAGTTACATTGGCATAACAGACCATTAGAGAGGATAGAAAGAGGGTCGGTAAGCACTGTTTTACCGACCTTTTTTAATATGAATTACGAACAGCAGATATTGGAGGTATTCACTCAGGTGGGGGACAAGGGCATCAGTATACATCTCTTGTCCAAGCATGTATATAATATGAATGTCAGTCTTTTCTCTACACTCGACATTGAGGAGATAAAGACTTATGTACGCAATTATGTTGCCCGTAATTCAAAGTCGTCCACCTCGTTGCTTGAAAAGACTGGCAGATGGGGCTATTATCGGTTGAATACAAGGAAGAATACCACTGCACGACAAGTGGTGCAGAGTTTCAGATGCCCTCAGGAACCCTTCCAGGAAGAGCCTGCCCCTGAAGAGCGCCAACCCGATTTGTCCTTAGACCTATTTGCGTGACCGTCTCAATTCTTTGTAGACATCCTCATACACTTCGAGCAGTCGTTCTGCCGTATTATGCCAAGAAAACAGTTTTGCACGCTGCAGACCCACTTCTTCCTGTCTGCGATAGAACTCGTCGTCAGTCTCCAGCTTGAGCATCATCTCTGCTATCTCGTCTGAACTCTCGGGATTTATAAGAATGGCGTATGGCCCTCCTATTTCCGGCATCGACGACGTGTTTGAAGTGATGACGGGAGTGCCGCAGGCCATTGCTTCCAGCAGTGGGATGCCAAAGCTCTCCCTCAGTGATGGATAGAGGAATGCGAATGCATTGTTGTAGATATTAGGCAGGTCGCTGTTGACGATATAGCCTGGAATGACTATCATCTTCCTGATATGTTCTATATGGTTACGCAAGAGAATCTCGCTGAGATAGGCCCTGTCGAGGTCGGCCATCAGTAGCTTTCGCTTCACGCCCGACCTTTCCAGATACTTGGCGTATGCTATCAGGGTGCGTTCTGTGTTCTTCTTGGGATCGGTGTTGCCCAGGAAGAAGAAGTAGCCGCCGCTGTCGATATATTGCCGGTAGGTGAAGTCGGGCTCCGGTTCGGGCTTGAACCAATCCGTATAGCCATTGTAGATCATTGCCATCCGCTCTCTTGGGATGGACAGCTTTGACATGATATTGTTGAGTTCGAAATCGGAAACCGTGATAATGCGCCTGCATTTGTTAAGTATTCTCTTGACCACAATCCTGCGGTAGAGCCATCCCAGATTCTGATAGATAGACAGGTTCAGCTTATTCCTCGGTTCCAGGAAGATGATGTCATGGAGCGTCAGTATCAGCGGTATGTCGCACTTGATGGGAGCAGTGTTGCTGGTACAGTGCAGCATGTCCAGATTCAGCTCCTTGGCAGCATGGGGCAGGGTGCTTTGTTCCCATAGAGGGTATAGCCCGCCACCAATCTCAAAGATGTGTACATTATGGCTGTCTTCAAGGCATCGGTCTTCTCCGGGAGCCACAAATACGAAATATTCATTCTTCGTGTCCAGCTTCTGGAGTTCCTTGATCTCCTGTAGCACCACGAAGTCCATTCCGTGCTTGTTTTTCCGGAAGATTCTTTGTGCCTCAATGCCTATCCTCATATCTCCTTGATGATTCTTGCTGGTACACCCGCAACCAACGAACGTGGAGGAACGTCCTTTGTGACCACTGCCCCGGCTGCTACTACAGAATGGTTGCCGATACTCACTCCTGGCAGTATGACGGCGTTGGCACCAATCCAGATGTCATCGCCGATGGTGACGGGCGTCGTTGAGATGCCTTGCTCATCGATGCGCCTTTCTGGATCCGAAAAATTGTGGTTTAAGGCAGTAACAGTGATGCCCTGTGCCAGGTTCACATGGTTGCCAATCCTCACAGGCCCGATGATGGTGTTGTGCAGTCCCACCCTCGTATGGTCGCCTATGATGACATCGCCCACAGCATTGTTGATGCAGCAGAACGACTCTATGACACTGTATCTGCCCAGTTGGAATTTCCTGTAGGGTGGGGTGTCCATCCTCACGGAGCGATGGATCACGGAGTGGCGTCCCCGGTGCTGATAGAGAGGGGCCAGCAGGCGCACATACCAGCGGGGACGCGTCTCGGTCTGGTTCATAATCAGCCGGTCAACGAGTCTCTTCAGCTTTGGATTGCCTTTCAAGTTCTCCCTGATGCTTTCGCTGTTCATTTTTGTTTTATTTCTGCAAAAATACGAAGTTTCTTGCATAATTCCAAATTTTTTTTATAATTTTGCCCAAAAATATATCAAATGAAGATATTATTCCTTGTTTATCACGGTTTTTCCGATGTAAGCGGCATCAGTAAGAAGATTCATTATCAGGTGAAAGGGCTTAGGGAGAATGGCTACGAGGTGCACCTGTGCTACTATGGCTTTTCTGAGAATGGCCATCGCTGCCGGTATATTGACGGTCGCATATTGAAGGACTATGGCACGGGTGAGTTGGCAGGCATCCGTCAGCGAATGGACTATGACCCGATTGTGGACTACTGCAGGCAGACGGGCATACAGTTTGTCTATGCACGTTGCTTCCAGAATGCCAATCCCTTCCTGATTCGGTTCTTCCGAAAACTTAGGGCGTTGGGTATCAAGGCGGTGACAGAGATTCCCACATACCCATACGATCAGGAGTTTGCAACCTTCCCCTTCAAGGTGCGCATGGGGCTAAAGGTTGACCAGCTGTTCCGCCGCAGACTCTCTAAGGAAATGTCGGCTATTGTCACCTTCTCCGATGCCGACGAGATCTTCGGGCAGCGCACTATCAGGATTAGCAATGGTGTGGACTTCGACAGCATCCCCATCCATCAGTATCAGCCGCAGGGCGACGAGGTGCATCTTGTCGGTGTGGCCGAGGTACACATCTGGCATGGCTATGACAGGCTCATGGCCGGCCTGGGAGAGTACTATCAGCACGAGCCTAATCCAAGGAAGGTGTTTTTCCACGTAGTAGGGGGCGTGCATCCCTTCGACATGGAGGGTGACGGTCAGCGCACAACGGCCTTCAGACCCATCATTGAGAAGTACGGCCTTCAGGATAAGGTCATCTTCCATGGCCAGCTGTTTGGCGAAGAGCTCGACCGGGTGTTCAATCGGAGCTGCTTTGCCATCGGAAGCCTGGCCCGCCACCGCAGCGGCATCACTTTCATCAAGACCCTGAAGAACCGTGAGTATGCCACGCGCGGCATACCGTTCATCTACTCTGAGACCGACAGCGATTTCGACCATCAGCCATACGTGCTGAAGGCCTCTCCCGACGAGTCGCCTATCAATGTCCGTCAGATCTTGGACTTTATCGATACTCACCACTTCCAGCCTCAGGAGATACGGCAAACCGTAGAACATCTGACCTGGAAGATACAGATGAAGAAGGTTGTCGACGAGGCTTAGTTGCCTTTCGTCTTGACAAAGAACCTGACAAAGAGGAAATTAATGGGGGCGCTGATGGCATACATGGGCCACGGAGCCCATATCTTGTCTACGCCAACCCAGATGAAAAAGTTGAGCAGTGCCGTCTGTATGCCCCAGTTGATGAGGTGGCTTAGGGCAAACCCGCCTGCTTTTTTCTTGTTCGGCTTCACCTTGAAGGTGAAGTAGGTGGTCAGCATGAAGTTGCAGCAGAAACTGATGACGTAGCCGATGGTGTTGGCTATCGACTCATTCATATAGTCAATCAGCAGCAGATAGATGGTGTACTGGATGGCAATGGCAATACACCCTACAATGCCAAACCTGATGAATTCTATGATTTTCTCCCGTTCTATCATTCCTCAATCAATTGTTTCCATTGTTTAACAATATTGTTAACGTCGAATCTCGCTGCTATCTCGAAAGCCTCCTTTGATTTCGAATCCCAGTCGAGTCTTGTTGCCTCCTCCAGCCTCTCGGCCAGTTCTTCTATGTGGCCATTTTTGAAATAGAGTCCGAAGTCACCAATTATTTCCTTGCTTGTCGGCAAGTCGGATGAAACCACAGGAAGACCATGAGCCATGGCCTCTACAAGTACCAGTCCGAAGCCTTCCCATCTGGAACTAAGCACATATACCTGAGCGCCAGAATAATACTCTTGGATGTCATTCGTAAAAGGATGGATAATGACTCTATTCTCAAGCCTGTATTGATGGATGAGGGCTCTGTATGACTTCTCTTCAACACCCTCCCCAACAATGTCCAGACTCCAGTCAGAGTTCTTCGTTGAAAACAGGTGGAATGCCTCTATCAGCAAGTCGAATCCTTTATGCAGACGCGAGAAACGGCCTACAGCGAGAAAACGCTTAGACTTCCCCTCTGATGGCGTTCCTGGCTTCAGTGTCAGAGGGTTATAGATGAATACGGGCCAGAACTTCCGGTCATAAGCCTGATAGCTCTCGATGTCATGTTTGCAAAGTAGAATTGTCTTATCCAGTTTGCGAAACTGATACACATAGTGCCTTTTTCTTTCAGGGCCTATATATAAAGAGGTGTTGCCAAAAAGTGCTTCAAAGGAGTTGTGAATCCAGCCTATAAGCCTTACTCCAGGCAGTTGTCTGCGCAGCGTAGCAAGTCTGGCTGCCAATGGTGCATGCACACCGATGATAACATCATAATTCCCAGTTTTCAGTTCTCGTGCCAGTGCATTCCTCCTTTCTGATGGGAAAGAACTAAGTGCGTACAAATCGGAAGCCCGTCTGGACTGCGGCTGCATCTTCAGGTATAGCCCGCTATATATCTTACAAAGTTTGGATTTCAGCTTGTTGACGGCCGGATATTCAAAATGCCGGAACTTTATATTGCTTTTGTCCAGGTCGTAAAGCGTTGTATGACGGCCGTCTCGTTTGTCGAAGGTGACGATTGTAACATCATAGTCCCTTGCCAATTCTTTGGCAATGACTGCAGTCACCCTCTGTACTCCGCCGATGGTAAAAATGCTGTCTACTATGAAGCAAATACGTTTCATTCTTGATATTTTGTGCAAAAATAGCACTTTTCTTTCAAATTGCAAAGTTGTTCCGACTTTTTTTGCTATATTTGCATCGTGGAATCTGAAACTAAGCGATATAAGATTGTATATTGCACTCCTGCCCTATACATGGCAGGCGGTGTCGAAAGGGTATTGACAGCTAAGGCCAACTACTTTGCAGACAAGTTGGGCTATCATATTACAATTATCCTTACTGAGGGCAAGGGTAAGCCGCTTTTCTATCCTCTTTCGGAGAAGGTGGACGTTGTGAACCTTGATATTAATTTTGAGGAACTATGGTCTTGTTCTTTTTTCAAGAAGATATGGTCGTACCTTCGTAAACAGCCTGTTTATAAAAGGAAACTGAAGGCTGAACTCATGCGTATCCGTCCTGATATTACTATAAGTATGTTGAGGCGTGAGGTTAATTTCCTGACGAAGATAAAAGATGGTAGCAAGAAAATTGGTGAATTGCATATCAATCGTGCACATTTTCGGACAGAAGAGAGCGAGAATCCGGGAATCATCAAGGTGCTGTTCGCCAAAGTCTGGATGATGGCTCTTGTGCCTAAATTGCGCCGGTTAGACCGTTTGGTAGTATTGACGGACAACGACAGAGAGGCGTGGCATGAGCTATCTAATGTTGTGGCAATACCAAATCCGCTTTCCTTGGAACTATCCGCCCAAAGCCCTCTGACAGAGAAACGGATTATCTGTGTTGGCCGTTATTGTCACGAAAAAGGATATGACGACCTTTTAAAGACATGGGCAGAAGTTCAGCGGCTTAATCCAGAATGGCGCTTGGATACTTATGGCGATGGTGACAAGTCGTCGTATGAGTTGATGGCCGATGAGCTTCAGATAGACCGAAGCCGTTGCACCCTTCATGGTCGTACATCCAATGTCGAGCATGAGTATATGAATAGTTCAATAGCCGTATGTAGTTCAAACTACGAAGGCTTTGGGATGGCGTTGGTTGAAGCGATGGCATGTGGCGTTCCGGTTGTATCTTTCGATTGCCCTTGGGGACCTCGTAATATTATTCGAGACGGTGAAGACGGCCTGCTTGTTGAGAATGGCAATACCCATAAGTTAGCTCTGGCTCTTGCATCCTTGATGCAGCATCCTGAAGAAATCTCAAGACTGGGGCAAAATGCCATTGTAAACGTGAGACGCTTTGAAATTGATGAGGTTGCTGTGAGATGGAAGCGGCTGTTTGAGGAATTGACAATTGATAATTGACAATTGATAATTATGAGTTATGAATATAGTGTTACCATAGGAATACCTGTATATCAGGCACGGGAATATGTTCGCAATTCATTATTGTCGGCTCTTGGTCAGTCATATCCCGATATTGAGTTCCTGATCGTTGACGATTGTGGAAATGACGGGTCTATGGAAATAATAGAAGAACTTCAACGAACACATGCAAGGGGTGAACATATCCGGATACTGAAAAACCCCAGAAACCTTCAAGTTGGATATACCCGCAATCGGGTTATTGACGAGGCTCGTGGGGAATATCTGTATTTTCTGGATTCGGATGATTTGATAGAACCCGACACTATACAGCTGCTGGTTAAGGCTATTAATGACCATCAGGCCGAAGTCGCCTATGCTTCCTATGAAGTTGTCGACAGGGTTAACGACTCCCCTAACCGGGAATTTAGGAAGCCTTCATGCCAGTTCTTCCGTCAGGGCCAATTGGCACTTTATGCTTTTAAGCATGCAAGCATCTTTCACGTCTCAGTATGTAATTGCCTTTATCGTCTTGATTTCCTTAGGCGAGAGAAACTGAGATTCCTCGATACTGCTTTTTGGGAGGATATGGCCTTTACTTATGAACTGGTGCAGAGGGTGTCTCGTGCAGTTCTGTTGCCTGATATCACCTATCACTATATTTTGCGTCCAGGCTCTCTGTCACATTATCAAGACCGTGAGCAACTCGACAAGTCTGAGATAATGAATAATGTGTCTACCATTGATTATTTGAAAGGCCAATGCCGTTTGTCTGCTGGTAAGTCATATCTGCCTTATCTGTGTTATAATCTGGAAATGAGCAGTTTCTATATCGTGTGTCACATCGTGAAGCATGCCAGTCGTATCTCCCCAGCGTTCACTTGGAAGGAAATGCACAAAATACTACGCCACCCTTTAGGATTGGCTGAACTGTTGTTTTTCCGTTCAAAGTTGTTGCACAATCTTGTACTTTGGACGTTGGGAAGATTGCCTGTTCCTCTCTTTATCCCTTCTTTATGGATAATGGGTAAACTTAAGAGAACTATTTGAAATAAAAGAGTATAGCTATGTCATACGAAGTAACGATTGGTATCCCGGTCTATAATGTAGAAAGGCATATTCGTCAGACCATTGATTCTGCTTTGGCACAGACGTTCCAAAGTATAGAATTCTTGTTTTGTGATGACTGCGGCTCTGATTCTTCCATAGAGATTGTTAAGGAGTATCAGACTTCTCATCCCCGGGGGAAAGACATCCGGATTGTGCATCAGCCACAGAATATGGGTATAGGTGAGGCTCGGAACAGGATGATAGCTGAGGCAAGCGGTCGTTATTTCTATTCTCTGGATGCAGATGACACTATTCGGGAAGATACTATTGCTCTGTTGTACGATACTGCTCAAAAGTATGATGCAGAGATTGTATATGGAAGCCGCGAGCATGTTTATTTGTCAGGCGGGAAGAAGGACCGAGTAGATAAATACCCCTATCCGTTCAAAGTGTTTTCCAAACCAGATGAATATGCTGCGTATGTTTATGGTGTAGGCATACAGGTCCAGAATTGGAATTTCCTGATAATGATTGACATATTCAGGCGTAATCATCTGCAAGTCACTCCCGTCGGTCATGGCTATGGTGAAGACTATACGTTTACTGTAGACCTTCCTACTTATATCACTCGTGCCGTGCTGTTGCCTGACATTACCTATTTCTATTATATAGAAGCCAAAACTAATGGGACTTCAAGGCGGAAACAGTTGTCGCGTCAGCAGATGGATAAGGCACTTGCTGCCATAGACCAGAAAAAGCGCAGGACAGAATTAAGAGACAAGCCTTATTATGCCAAGCGTTGTGCGATGCTCATGATGTATGATTTCCATTTCGCCATTCAAATCATTAATCGTCGTAAAGAGGCTTCTCCACCATATACCGATAAGGATATTCGGAATATCATGAAGCATCCCATGCCCTTGAAAGATATAATCAAGTCAAAACAGTCTGTAGTGAAAAATCTGATGTATTGGCTATTTGGAGTTTTGCCGCCCCGCTTGTCAGTCCTTTTTATATCTATTGCTGGGAGAATCAGCCATCCAAATGGGACATAGGAAAAGTTACAGTTTATAGTTAACTGTTTACTACTGATAATATCTATACATAAGAGTAGAGAAATGCCATTTAAGCATTTTTATTGCAAATAGATTAGGACATATGGAGAAAAAGTCTTATCTTTGCCGAAAATATTTGAGTGATGGAACAGTTCAAGCGCATACCCTACGGCATTTCCAACTTCAAGCAGTTGAGACGTGAGGACCTTTATTTTGTCGATAAGAGCCGGTATATTCAGAAATTGGAGCAGGCGGGCCATTTCCTCTTCCTCATCCGTCCCCGCCGTTTCGGAAAGAGCATCTTCCTGAATATGCTCAGGGCCTATTATGACCTGAATGACGCCAAGGATTATGACACCCTTTTCGACGGCCTCTGGATTAAAGAGCATCCTACGCCTGAGAAAGGCATCTATCAGGTAGTCTATTTTGACTTCTCCAGGGTCGGCGGCTCCATAGATGAACTTTCTAAAAACTTCAATGAATATTGTGGCATGATGCTCGAAAGCTTTGCTGACCGTTATGAGTCATGCTATTATGAAGGCTTTGCAAGAGATGTCAAAGCCAAGGAGACTGCCCGTTACAAGCTGAACTATATCGATGAGAAGGCTAAGGAATACGGTTGCCGGCTATACCTTATCATCGATGAGTACGACAATTTCACTAATGCTGTGCTGAACGAGCAGGGTGAGAAGATTTATCATGCACTGACGCATGCCACGGGTTTCTATCGCGAGACATTCAAGCAATACAAGGGCATGTTCGACCGCATCCTGATGCTGGGTGTCAGCCCCGTGACGATGGACGATCTGACCAGCGGCTACAACATTGCCACCAACATCACCATGCGGCCTGAGTTCAATATGATGCTCGGCTTCTCCGAGACCGACGTCCGCGAGATGATTCGCTACTATCGGAGCATTGGCAAGATTACTCGTGAAGAAGAGGACATCGTGGAGGAGATGAAGCCGTGGTATGATAACTATTGCTTTGCAGAAGACAGCTTGGATACCGACCCGAAGATGTTTAATTGCGATATGGTACTCTATTTCATCAACAATCTCATTCAGTCAGGGCGTTCTCCTAAACAGATGATTGACCCGAACACCCGTACAGACTATGGCAAGCTGAAGAAACTGATACGGTTTGACGGCACCAGTACCTACCGTACCAGCCTGATCAACGAGATTGCCCAGAAGGGATACACCATCGGCAACATCGAAGAGTCGTTCCCCGCAGAGAGCCTCACCAAGCAGGAGATGTTCGTCAGCCTCCTGTTCTATTATGGGATGCTGACAATCAGCGACCGCATGGGGGCCATGCTGAAGCTGGGCATCCCTAACAATAATGTCCGTTGTCAGTACTATGACTATCTGTTAGAGGAGTATAATAATATTCAGTCTATCAACACGTCATCCTTGCAGATGCCCTATTATGAAGCTGCCGTCGAAGGCAACTGGCGTTCGATGATGGACATCATGCTTACTATGTATAGTGAATCTTCTTCAGTCCGCAGCCTAATCGAAGGCGAGCGCAACTTGCAGGGCTTCATGAATGCCCTGCTCAATTTGAACCCGTACTATCTCACGGCTCCCGAAGTGGAGCTGAACCACGGCTACTGCGACTTCTTCCTCATGCCCGACCTGATGCGCTATCCGATGATTAAGCATAGCTACATCCTGGAGCTGAAATACCTGAAGACGGACGCTACGGAGACTGAAGCACGGAAGCAGTGGGACGAGGCGGTCGCCCAGATTAAGCAATATGCCCAAGGCCGCGTGGTCAACAAGCTGGTTGGCCCCACTCAGCTCCACCTGATCGTAGTTCAGATGAGGGGATTTGGGGTAAACATGTTAGGAGAAGTCACATCTTAAGAGAGCAATTTAAGCATTTTTATTGCAAATAGATTAGGACATGTGGAGAAAAAGTCCTATCTTTGCCAAAAATATTTGAGTGATGGAACAGTTCAAGCGCATACCCTACGGCATTTCCAACTTCAAGCAGTTGAGACGTGAGGACCTTTATTTTGTCGATAAGAGCCGGTATATTCAGAAATTGGAGCAGGCGGGCCATTTCCTCTTCCTCATCCGTCCCCGCCGTTTCGGAAAGAGCATCTTCCTGAATATGCTCAGGGCCTATTATGACCTGAATGAGGAAGATAATTTCGCAACACTTTTCGATGGGCTATGGATTAAAGACCATCCTACGCCCGAAAAAAACGGCTATCAGGTAATGTATTTCGATTTTTCCCGTGTGGGTGGAAAGAGTGCCGAACTGGAGCAGAACTTTGATGGATACTGCGGCATACAGCTTGATGCATTTGCAGAAAGATACAAGCGGTGCTATCCGGAAGGATTCGTTGAGGGTGTGCGTCATACCAAGACCGCCCGTCAGAAGCTGAACTATATCGACAGCGCAGCTAAGATTGCAGGGTGTCGGCTATACCTGATTGTGGATGAATATGATAACTTCACTAATGGCGTACTGAATGAGGAAGGTGAGAAGGTCTATCATGCTTTGACTCACGCCACAGGATTCTATCGCGACATCTTCAAGCAGTTCAAGGGCATGTTCGACCGCATCCTGATGCTGGGCGTCACCCCCGTGACGATGGACGATCTGACCAGCGGCTACAACATTGCCACCAACATCACCATGCGGCCTGAGTTCAATATGATGCTCGGCTTCTCCGAGACCGACGTCCGCGAGATGATTCGCTACTATCGGAGCATTGGCAAGATTACTCGTGAAGAAGAGGACATCGTGGAGGAGATGAAGCCGTGGTATGATAACTATTGCTTTGCAGAAGACAGCTTGGATACCGACCCGAAGATGTTTAATTGCGATATGGTACTCTATTTCATCAACAATCTCATTCAGTCAGGGCGTTCTCCTAAACAGATGATTGACCCGAACACCCGTACAGACTATGGCAAGCTGAAGAAACTGATACGGTTTGACGGCACCAGTACCTACCGTACCAGCCTGATCAACGAGATTGCCCAGAAGGGATACACCATCGGCAACATCGAAGAGTCGTTCCCCGCTGAGAGCCTCACCAAGCAGGAGATGTTTGTCAGCCTCCTGTTCTATTATGGCATGCTGACTATCAGCGACCGTTATGGAGCCAGGTTGAAATTGGGGATACCAAATCTCAACGTCAAGAAACAGTATTATGACTATCTTTTGGAAGAATATCAGGCCATCAGACCGATGTTTCTTGGGGAACTGATGGATGCTTATGATGTCGCAGCACTCGACGGGGATTGGCATCCGATGCTTGAGTTTATCACCACCAATTATGCCGAGACCTCTTCTGTTCGCAGCCTGATTGAGGGCGAGCGCAATCTTCAAGGGTTCATGAATGCCCTGCTCAATCTGAACCCGTACTATCTCACGGCTCCCGAAGTGGAGCTGAACCACGGCTATTGCGACTTCTTCCTCATGCCCGACCTGATGCGTTATCCGATGGTGGAGCACAGCTATATCCTGGAATTGAAGTATCTGAAGAAGGAAGCCTCCGAGTACGAAGAACAAAGGCAATGGGACGATGCTATAGCACAGATTAAGGGGTATCGTCAAGGACCGAAGGTGCAACAGATGATACAGCATACGACGTTGCATACCATCATTGTCCAGATTCGCGGGTATGAGCTGAATAGAATGGAGGAAATAATGTAGCTAACAAAAGTTTGTGTCTATGGAACAGATAAATAGAAAATACCCGGTCGGCATTCAAACCTTCGAGAAAATCCGTCAGGAAAACTACGTTTATATCGACAAGACAGACCTGATCTACCAAATGGTCAGCAACGGCTCTTATTATTTCTTGAGCCGTCCGCGTCGTTTCGGAAAGTCGCTGCTTATCAGTACACTGGCGGCTTACTTCGAAGGGCGCCGTGAACTTTTTGAGGGATTGGCTATCATGGAATATGAGCAAGACTGGATTCAGTACCCCGTGCTTCGCTTCGACTTCAGTACGGGAAAGTTCGCTACCAAAGAGGATTTGGAAGATGCCATCGACTATAAATTGTCTGAATATGAGCTTTTATATGGCTTACAGAGTGAGCAACGTACTTTTATAGTAAACGACATAAATAATTTCTAAATATATAAAAACGTTGTATGAAAAGAATAATGGTGGCAATGACGGTAGTAGCAATGAGCTCATGGCGGGTGCACTGCTGTTCAGCGTCGCCCTGTCGCTGGCCAATCATCCACTCCCCGGCATGTAGAGAAGGAAAAATAGCACCGCCCTCCCCACAACACCCCGCCCCCAGCCTTTAAGCGTTGTGGCTTGCCGAGAAATTAGTACCTTTGCACCAGCGCAAACAACGAAACAGGAACCCGTCCCCGGTGTTTTTTGACTTTTTCCATCGTACAGATAGAATTGCCAAATATTGTCGAGGTGCTTTGCGAGAAAACCAACTGCCTATGCGTTGTTTAATATTATTAGAGAATCGTAAATCTGGCGCCAAAGTGTAAAGGAACCTCAACATCTTTACGCGATCTGTGACTTTGTTAATGTATTTCAAAAGCCGATATATCAAATTGTAATAAGTGGTCAAAAGACTCTTTATAATAGCCTTTCTGGCTTCAGGTGTTATACCTTCGCTTTTGGTTAGCTCCCATGTTGCAGCGATGGCTGTGCATAAGTCATGAGCTTTCTCCATATTGAAGAAGTTGGGGGCGGAAGCTGAAAAATGCCCTCTACGGTAGACATTTAGAATTAGATTCGTTTTTATGCACTTGGTCGCTTTTAAATAGCATTCATGGGTAAAGGGAATGTCTTGGAATCGAATGCCTGGTATAAATGAGAGATGGTTATCTATGATGAAGTTTCTTCGAAATAGTTTGTTCCATACATAACATGCTTTCAACTCATTAAGCGATTCTAAACTTGTCATGTTTCTAAATAGCATATTGGGTTGCTCTATTCTACCGTTTGATAGCTCATCGATCTCTTGGTTATTCATTATCAGATAGTTGGCTTCCACAATATCTGCCTTTGTCTCCAACGCTTTATCTAACAAGATGGACAGACTGTTCTCTGTCAATAAGTCATCGGAGTCGGGCATTATAATATATTCTCCTTTTGCCACTGCGATACCATTGTTTCGTGCAACGGACAGACTGAGATTCTCTTGATTGATAACAGTAATATTACTATGAGCCTGTATGATATCAGCAATCATTTCCATGCTACGGTCTGTCGATCCGTCATTCACTATGATGACTTCAAATCGGGAGTCATCAAGGTCTTGTTTGAAAATACTTTCCAAACAAGGGCGGACATATTCCTCGACGTTGTATACAGGGACGATGATGCTTAAATCCATATCTTTTTATGAATTTGTTTAGTGAAATAAACTAGTTTCCACTTGCAAATATACGATATTTGTTTAATTTGTCCAAATGTTTTGCCGAAAAACTATAAAAAAACAGAATATTCAGTTTTATTACGCTATTTGTTATTATAGTAGACGACATAAATAATTTCTAAATATATTTGGCGATTACCGAAATATTTGCTAAATTTGCACCCCAAAAGGTGTAATATGAAGCGAAAAGTTTTCTGTCGTGATATTGAGACGCTAAAGGCGGAGGGGAGAGAAATAATGGACTCGACCATAGATTCTAGGTTTTATAACAGGGTGGCTGCTGTCAATGCAGTGTTGTCCGGTGTGTCTCCGGCAGTTGCGGCGGTGTGGTTCGGGATGACGGGACGAATTCTTTCCATTTGGGTGAAGAAGGCCGACGAGTGCGGTTTTGAATCGCTCCGGGACAAGCCAAAGCCAGGTGCCCCTCAAAAACTCAGCGAAAGCCAACTTGAAGAGGTTGACAAGATGATTCAGTCCTCTCCCAGCGATTTCGGATGCAACGTATGGGACGGTCCGACCCTATCTTCCGTCATCAAGCAGAAATTCGACATAGATATAAGTACGAGACAATGCCAGAGGCTTTTCCACAAACTCGGGTACTCCAAGATCCGCCCTCAGACGTACCCAAGCAAAGACTCAGAACAGAGTGAGGCCCGCGAATCATTTCAAAAAAAATAGCGGAGGTAGAGGAATACCCGAATCTAATCCCCACGTACCAAGACGAAGTTCATTTTCAAGCGCAGACGACAATCACCTCGGCATGGTACAAGAAGGGAAGCGCCCCGCAGGTTAAATCGCTCCCGGGGAACCACAAGGTATCTTATAGCGGCTTTGTCCGTCCGGACACAGGGCAACTTTTTGTATACAAGCCTGAATGGTTTACTTTTAAAACCACCATCGACAGTGTGAGGGAACACATCAGAGTCACCCCCATAGATGCCGGAAAGAAGTTTGCCATCATAGTGGACAATGCGCCGTGGCACAAGAAAGCAATACGATTGATTGAAGACGAGAAGAATCCCGAATATGCGGACATCAGAGAGAAGGTGGTTTTTGTAAAGTTGCCACCGTATTCTCCAGATTCAAATCCAATAGAACAGGTGTGGCGTATAACGAGGCGCGAAAACACGCACAATATATTTTTTAACGGAAAGGCTGCTTTGGAGACAAAGGTGGACAGGGCTTTCGCCAAATGGGCCACCCCTAACGAACAGCTACGAACTCTCTGTTCTTTTAAAAGAAAAGATTAATGTCGTTTACTATAACTACTGGTTTGGCACCGCCACCCCTTCCTTCCTTATCAAGCTGTTGAAACACTATCGGATGGAGATGCCGGATGTGGATGGTATTAAGTGCGACGAGATGGGCTTCGACCGTCCCGTGGAACAAATCGACGACCCGATACCCGTACTTTATCAGAGTGGTTATCTCACCATCAAGGACTATGAGCACGACTTAGGTGTCTATACGCTCGGCTTTCCCAATCTGGAGGTATGCCGCGGCTTTGCCCGTTCCCTGTATGAGTATATTGCGCCCTCTTACAGAATGCAGCGCAATACCCTTTACCTGGCGTATGTCGATTTCTATCGGAGTGGTCGGTTAGAACCCTTTCTTCAGGCATTGCAAACCTTCTTTGCCGGCTATCCTTATTCGCTGAATAATAACAACGAGCGTCACTATCAGTCTGTGCTTTACACCATTCTGGCTTCCTTCGGTGCCGCTGTCCGGCCAGAGATGCAGACGGCTCATGGCCGTATAGACCTGACGCTGCGTATGCCCCAGGCTGTTTATGTAATCGAGTTGAAATATGGACAGTCTGCCGATGTTGCCTTGCAGCAGATAGAGCAGAAGAACTATGCTGATGCCTTTGCCAATGAAAAGCGTCCCGTTGTGTCGGTCGGTATCAGTTTCAGTAAGGATGAGCGAACGATGACAGAATGGACCGTGAAGGTGAATATGGAGTAAGGCTGAAATTGGGGATACCAAATCTCAATGTCAAGAAACAGTCTATCTTTCAAACACAGACTTGTTGGGGAATTTCTTCTCAAAAGCCTCGCGAATCATTGTTGCCGCGTATTCAAACTCATCATCACTGACGCGGGGATTGTCGTTGATACAAATGGACTCGAAGCCCTCATTCAGCAGGTTCTTGATCAGGTCGGCCACCTGTTTTCCGCACGATTTTGTCACCAAAAAGTCATTCCGCTGTAAATAAGCAA
>CAMHUC010000040.1 GCA_946188155.1 uncultured bacterium
CGTAAAGTCCGCTGCTTCCATTACCAGTCCGTTATAGTCCGTAAAGTCCGCTGCTAAAATTACCGTTGCATCAGGTGCTTGAATCGCATGCCCTCGGCTATCTGGTCGGCAGTCTGCTTGTCCACCAGCTGGGTGAGCAGTTCGTAGGCGTAGGGGAAGGCAGCGGCAGGCCCCTCGCCGGTGGTGATGTTGCCATCGACAGTCACCAGGTCGCCTGTATACTGAGCGTCGCCGTCCTTCAGTGCCTGCTCGAAACCGGGATAGCAGGTGGCCTTCTTACCCTCGAGGACACCTAAGGGAGCCAGAACCACGGCTGGGGCAGCGCAGATGGCAGCCACTTTCTTGCCGGCAGCAGCCTGAGCCAGTACAGCCTTGCACACTCCCTCGTGGGCAAACAAGTTGGAGGCCCCGGGCATGCCTCCGGGCAGCATCAGCAGGTCGGCATCGCTGTAGTCGCCCTGGTCGAACTGTATGTCGGCCTCGATATTCACTCCGTGAGCCGACTCCACGAGTGGGAACTCCGTGGTGCTCACCGTTACTACCTCCACACCTCCGCGACGCAGCACGTCGACAGGAATCAGGGCTTCGACATCCTCGAAGCCATCAGCTAAGAACACATAAACTTTTGCCATAATCATCTATTGAATTGGTTGTTATTTTGTGCAAAGATACGAAATATTTTGGAAATTACCACATTTTTGCGTAATTTTGCAGCCAAAAGGCAACAATATGAACCAACGGAGACTGAGATTCGCCCTTTTCGGCAATACTTACCAGACGGAGAAGTCGGCCAGCATCAGGCAGGTACTGACATGCCTGAGTCGTCACGATGCGGAAGTGTTCATCGATGCGGAATACCATCAATTCCTGAAGAATAGCCGGTACTCCGACATCAGTGGCGCACGGGTGTTCGCCGGCGACGACTTCGATGCCGACTTCGTCATCTCGATGGGTGGCGACGGTACCTTCCTGAAGGCTGCCAGCCGGGTGGGCAGGAAGAACATACCCATCCTCGGAGTGAACATGGGGCGGCTGGGATTCCTGGCCGACGTCAGTCCCGACGACATCGAGCAGTGCCTGGATGCCATCTGCCACGACGACTATGCCGTAGAGTCGCGTGCCCTGATACAAGTGGACACCGACGGGGAGCCTATCGAGGGCGTCAACTGTGCGCTCAACGACGTGGCTATCCTCAAGCGCGACACGGCCTCGATGATCTCCATCCGAACCAGCATCAACGGCCAGTATCTGCACACCTACCAGGCCGACGGACTCATCGTGAGCACGCCCACCGGTTCCACGGCCTACTCACTCTCCAACGGCGGGCCTATCATCGTGCCCGGCACGAAGGTGTTCTCGCTGACGGCCGTTGCCCCCCACTCCTTGAATGTACGCCCCATTGTGCTGGCGGACTCCTCGGTGATAGAGCTGGAGGTGGAGAGCCGCAGCCACAATTTCCTCGTGGCCATCGACGGGCGCTCGGAGAAGTGCAAGGAGGGCACGCGCCTCACCCTGCGCCGTGCGCCCTACGACATCCAGGTCGTCAAGCGCAGCGGGCAGCGCTACTTCAACACCCTGCGCGAGAAGATGATGTGGGGCGCTGATAAGAGGTGAGAGGGGAGTGTTTACCACTCACCTCTTAAATAACGTGCAGCCCGAGGAACACCATCAGTCCGTTCATCAGAATCCAGAACACGGCGAAGGGCAGCGTCCGTCGCATGATGTCGCCGTCCTGCCCCTCCATGTCACAGGCTGCCGTAGCGATGGCTATCGACTGCGGCGAGAGCAGTTTGCCACCCTCCGAGCCGGCGCAGTTGGCTGCAGCGAGCCAGTTGGTCTCGTTGCCGCTCACGCCGAAGAAGTTGGCATTGTTCACCAGTCCCAGTTGTCCTGCGGCAGCAGCCTGCAACTTTCCGAAGAGAATGTTGGCCGAGGTGGCCGATCCCGTGACAAACGTGCCTATCGAGCCGATGAGCGGTGCGAAGAAGGGATAGGCGGAGCCCGTCAGTGCCACCAGACCAGTGGCGATGGAAAGCGTCATGCCCGTATTGTTCATCAGCGAGGCCAGCGCCACTAAGCAGCAGATGGTGAGGGCCGTCTTCTGCAGACCGTAGGCCGTCTTGCCCAACAGCTTCATCAGTTTGCCAAAGCTCAGCCCCTGAATCATACCGCCGATCATAGCACCCAGGAACACCATCAGTCCCGCGTTCGACAGCCATCCGAAGGTGAACGTGTTGCCGATGACAGGCATCTGGAACTTCGTGACGAGTGTCGACTTCAGCAGGGCGTTGATGTCGGGGCAGATCTTGCTCGAGATCAGGATGAAGAAGATGATGAAGCCGTATACGCTCCAAGCCCTGAAGGTCTTGGCCAGTCCGAACCGGTGCTTCTCCACGTGTACCGTATCCTTTTCGGCCTCGTGTCGCAGGAACAGTTTGTTGTAGATGAGCATGGCGACGATGGAGCCCACGCTGCCCAGGATGGCCGGTGTCTCAGGCCCGAGGAAGAAGGCACACGAGAACTGTATCAGTATCGACAGCGTGCCCACGAAGAGCGTCAGCGTGATGTTCTTCATGACTTTCGTACGGTCTGTCATCATCAGGATAAGGAAGGGCGTGATGTAGAACATCAGCGACAACTGTATAATAATATAGGTGGAAATCTCACAGAGCATCTCGTGCGATGCCATGCCACCGGTGAGTTCGCCAGCCACCTCGTTGGCCAGCGTCGTGGCAGGCAGTCCCACGGCACCGAATCCCACGGCCACCGTGTTGGCCACCAGGCAGATGACGGCTGAGAACATCGGTTTGAATCCCAGGCCTATGAGGATGGCTGCCGGTATGGCCACTGCCGTGCCGAAGCCCGCCATGCCCTCGAGCACGCCGCCGAAGCCCCACGTCAGCAGGAGCACCAGCAGTCCCTTGTCTGAGGTGAGTTGGATAAACTGCGCCTTGATGGTCTCTATCTCGCGCGTCTCGCAGAGGATATTGTAACTGAAGATGGCGCAGATGATGATCAGGATGATGGGGAAGCAGGCCTTAAGGAATCCCTCCAGGACAGACCACAGCGTGATGCCCCAGATGCTCACCCCGGCGTACTTCTCGGGCACGATGCCCAGTGCAGGAGCGGCGAAGAGGGCCAGCAGGATGGTGACGACAAGGGTGATCAGTGCGCTCTTCCAGCCCGACATCTTCAGGCCCATCATCAGGATGAAGAGCAGCGCAATAGGGATAACGGAGATTAATGCAGCCATAGGTTCTTAGTTATTTGTATTTTCGGCAAAGATACGAAGAAAAATTGAAATATGCAACATATTTGCCCATTTTTTTGTATCTTTGCGGCATTAACGAAACAAAACAGAGCCTTATGATGAATCAATTCCTTCAAGACCTGAGACAAGCGGTTCCCTCAGACCGTATCTACACCGACGAACTCCGTACCCTCGGATGGGGAACGGATGCCAGTTTCTATCGCCAGATTCCGAAGGTCGTCGTCCGAAGCGATGGCGAACAGGAGATGAGCCGGATTGTCAGGCTGTGCCGGAAGCACCAGATGCCCTTCACCTTCCGTGCTGCCGGCACCTCGCTCTCGGGGCAGAGCTGTACCGACAGCGTGCTCATCGTGGCTGGCAAACACTGGGAGAAGTACCGGATAATTAGTAATGAGAAATTAGTAATGAGTAATTATGATTACCCATTACACATCCGCCTGCAGCCCGGCATCGTGGGAGCCCGTGTCAACGAGATCCTGAAGCCCTACGGACGGGTGTTCCCTCCCGACCCTGCCTCGATTGGCTCGGCGATGGTGGGAGGCATCGTCTGCAACAATGCCTCGGGCATGAACTGCGGCGTGCATGCCAACAGCGACCGGATGCTCCTCTCGGCGCGCATCATCCTCACCGACGGCACCATCCTCGACACAGGCGACGAGCAGAGCCGTGAGGCTTTCCGTAAGTCGCATCCGGAGTTCCTCGAGAAGATAGAGGCCCTGCGCGACCGCGTGCGGGCCGACGAAGAACTGGCCTCGCGCATACGTACCAAATACAGTATCAAGAACGTGACGGGGCTGAACCTCCGTCCGCTCATCGCCTACGACGACCCCTTCGACATCATCGCCCACTCCATCGTGGGCAGCGAGGGTACGCTGGCCTTCCTCTCGGAGGTGACGATGAAGACGCTGCGCGACTACCCCTACAAGGCCTCGGCAATGGTCTACTTCCTCACGATGCGCGAGAGTTGTGAGGCCGTGGTGGCCATGAAGCAGTTGAAGGCTGGTGAGGAAGACCTCGAGATGAGTGCCGAGCAGTTGATGGTGAAGAGTGCCGAGATGCTCGACTACAAGTCGCTCAGTGCCGTCGACGACCCCGTGTTCCTGCAATACAAACAGGATGTGGACGCTGGACGCATAGAGGGTGTGGAGCCAGGCGACTATCACAACCTGACGGCCATCCTGACGGAGACCAAGGCCGTCACGCACGAGCAGTTGCTGGAGAAGATCGCGAAGATCAAGGCGTGCTTAGGGCAATTCCCGCTGTACATCCCGGTTGAGTTCACCGAGGATCCTGCCGTCTATGGCAAGTACTGGGCCATCCGCTCGGGCATCTTCCCCTCGGTGGGAGGCACTCGACCCGTGGGCACCTCGTGCCTCATCGAGGATGTGGCCTTCCCCATCGCCTCGCTGCCAGAGGCCACGGTGAAGCTGCAGAAGCTCATCGCCGACCACGGCTATGCCGATGCCTGCATCTACGGCCATGCCTTCGAGGGCAACTACCACTTCATCCTGAACCAGAGTTTCAAGACCAAGAGCGAGGTAGACCGCTATGCCGAGATGATGCGCGACGTGGCACGACTCGTAGTCGAGGAGTACGACGGCTCGCTGAAGGCAGAGCACGGCACGGGCCGCAACATGGCGCCTTTTGTGAAATATGAGTGGGGCGAGAAGGCCTACGGGGTGATGCAGGAACTGAAGCAGATCTTCGACCCCGACGGGCTGCTGAACCGGGGAGTCATCTTCAACGACGACCCGGAGTGCTTCATCAAGTGTCTCAAGCCCCTGCCCGTGCTCGACTACGACTTCTCGAGCATTCCCGACGGTGGCAGCTATCTGATGGACCCCGCACTGTCAACAGCCCGCGAGACCGTCGAGCAGGTGAAGCGTGCCAACAAGTGCATCGAGTGCGGCTTCTGCGAGGTCAACTGTATGTCGTGCGGACTGACGCTCTCGAGCCGTATGCGCATTGCCGTGCAGCGTGAGATCCGCGAGTTGGAGGCCACGGGACAGGATCCCGAGCGTGCGGCCATCCTGCGCAGGCAATACAAGTACTACGGCGACCAGACCTGTGCCACCGACGGGCTCTGTGCCACCTCGTGCCCCATGAAGATCAACACGGGCGAGCTGACCCACCTGATCCGTCAGCTCGACATGAACCACAACAAAACAGGGTACAAGATCGGAGAGTTCGCCGCCAACCACATGGCAGGCATCAAGCAGGGTCTGCGCGTGGTGCTCGACGTGGCACACTTAGGCCACGTCACCCTCGGTTCCTCGCTGATGACCTCCCTTTGCCGAGGCATGAACAAGATGGGCCTGCCCCTCTGGACCACAGCCATGCCTAAGAAGAAGCGACAGCCCCAGAAGTCGGACCTCACGCAGTTTATCATCAATAGTTTAGAGGGGAGTGATAAGAGGGGAGAGGGGAGAGAATACTCTGCCAAAGGACATTCCTCTCCCCTCTCCCCTCTTGCCACTCCCCTCTCCCCTCCCAAGGTTGTCTACTTCCCCAGCTGTATCAACCAGACGATGGGACAGTCACGCCAGGGCGGCAAGGTCCACGACCTGGTCGACGAGGTCATCCAACTGATGGCGAAGACCGGCTACGAGGTTATCTTCCCCGAGGGCATGGAGCGCATGTGCTGCGGACAGATATGGGAGTCGAAGGGTATGCTCGACATTGCCGACCGCAAGAGTGCCGAACTGGAGCAGGCCCTGTGGAAGGCTTCCGATGAGGGCCGCTATCCCGTGCTCTGTGCCCAGAGCCCGTGTCTGCACCGCATGAAGAAGGTGATGAAACGGATGCACCTCTACGAACCGGCGGAGTTTATCATGAAGTACCTCGTGGAGCGCCTGGAGTTCCATCCCACCGACCGCCCCATCGCCCTCCACCTGACGTGCTCCACACGCCTGATGGGTGTGGATAAAGACCTGATAGCGCTGGCCCGTATGTGCTCCAACAATGTGTTCCTGCCTGAGGGCGTCGGCTGTTGCGGCTTTGCGGGCGACAGAGGATTCACCTTCCCCGAGATGAACCGCTACGGCCTACGCAAACTGCGCCCGCAGATTGAGGCGAACCATATCGAGGTGGGGTACAGCAATAGCCGCACGTGCGAGATAGGCCTGGAGACCAATACCGGCATCCCCTATATGAGCATCGTCTATCTGGTGAATGAGTGTACGACGGCAAAGAAATAGGAAGAGGCCTCCAGCAGGAGGCCTCTTCCTATTTCTTTCTGACAGGGTCGCAGGTCAGTCCGCAGCCCAGCTTCTTGAAGATCTTGCGGTCCACCTCAGAGAGCATCACCGTGGAGTGAACCTGACAGTCTCTAAGCCTGGGCAACTGCTCCAAAGCCAGTCTACAGCGCTCGTCGCTCTCCGACACCACGCTCAGCGCCACCAGCACCTCATCCGTATGCAGGCGCGGGTTCTTGGCACCCAAGTACTCCGTCTTGGTCTTCTGCACAGGCTCGATGAGACTCTGCGGAATGAGTTTGGCCTCGTGGTCGATGCCCGCCAGATACTTCGTGGCATTCAGCAGCAGGGCGGCCGAGCAGCCCAGCAGCGGCGTCGACTTGGCCGTGATGATCGTGCCGTCCTCCAGTTCGATGGCAGCAGCCGTATGTCCGCTCTCCAGCTTCTTCTCGTAGGCAGCCGTCGTTACGGGGCGGAAGGCCGTGGATATCTTCGCCTGGTTGAACAGCAGGCGTATCTTGCTCACCTCGTTCTCGTTGTCGGCACCCTCGGCCAGCTTGTTCGTGGCAGCATAGAAGCGGCGGATGATCTCGTCCTTCGATGCCTTGCAGCACACCTCGTCGTCGGAGATGCAGAAGCCGATCATGTTGACGCCCATGTCGGTGGGCGACTTATAGGGATTCTCGCCGTAGATGCCCTCGAAGAGTGCGTTCAGCACGGGGAATATCTCCACGTCGCGGTTGTAGTTGACGGCTGTCTTGCCGTAGGCCTCCAGGTGGAAGGGGTCTATCATGTTCACGTCGTTCAGGTCGGCCGTGGCTGCCTCGTAGGCGATGTTGACGGGGTGCTTAAGGGGCAGGTTCCACACGGGGAAGGTCTCGAACTTGGCGTAGCCGGCACGCACGCCGCGCTTGTTCTCATTGTATAGTTGCGACAGGCAGGTGGCCATCTTGCCGCTGCCGGGGCCGGGAGCGGTGACGATGACCAGCTCGCGCGAGGTCTCCACGAAGTCGTTCTTGCCGAAGCCCTCGTCGCTGGCTATCAGCTCCACGTTGTGGGGATAGCCGTCGATGGGGTAATGGATATACGACTTGATGCCCATGCGCTCCAGTCGGTGACGGAACTGGTCGGCGGCATTCTGGTGGTTGTAGTGGGTGATGACCACGGAGCCCACGAAGAAATTCCTCGACATGAACTCGTCGCGCAGTCGGAGCACGTCCTCGTCGTAGGTGATGCCCAGGTCTGCGCGTACCTTGTTACGCTCGATATCCTCGGCACTCACCACAATCACAATCTCTATCGACTCTCTCAGCTGTGCCAGCATCCGTAGTTTCGAGTCGGGTTTGAAGCCTGGCAGCACGCGCGAGGCATGGTGGTCGTCGAAGAGCTTGCCGCCCAGTTCCATATAGAGCTTGCCGTCGAACTGTGCGATGCGCTCACGGATATGCTCACTCTGTATTTTAAGGTACTTGTCGTTGTCGAATCCTATCTTCATGTTTACTATTTGTTACAGTTTGACTATTCAATCACCACCTTCACGTTCTCCTGCTTGATGTTGGTGCAGTTGGTAAAGGTGGCATCCTCGTGGGCACGGATGGTGATGTTCTTCAGGTTGATGCCGTCCATGGGCATCTCGGGCAGTCCGTTGAACTCCATCGCGCGCCCGGCACCGTTGCACACCACGTTCTGGATATTGATGTTGCGGAAGATGGGAGTCGTCTCGTCCACCTTCTTCTTCGTCGTGTTGTCGGGGCTGACACCTGCTGCCTTGGCCTCGGCCACGGAGATGCCGCCGTAGTACATGTTGAACGTGATGGCGTCGTTGACGATGTTCATCATCGAGATGCCGTCGATGTAGATGTTCTCCACGATGCCGCCGCGTCCTCGAGTCGACTTGAAGCGCAGGCCCACGTCGGTGCCCAGGAACTGGCAGTTCTGCACCTTGAAGTTCCTCACGCCGCCGCTCATCTCCGAGCCCACCACGAAGCCCCCGTGTCCGGCGAACACGGTGCAGCCGCTGACCACCACATTCTCGCACGGTATGCCGCGCTTGCGCCCGTCGGCATCCTTTCCGCTCTTGATGCAGATACCGTCGTCGCCGGCGTCAAAGCGCGAGTTGACAATGAGGCAGTTCTTGCACGACTCCAGGTCGAGGGCGTCGCCGTTCTGTGCGAACTCGGGGTTGCGCACCAGCACGTTGTCGATAATCACGTTCTCGCACATCAGCGGATGCAGGTTCCAGGCTGGAGAGTTCTGGAAGATGACACCTTCGAGCAGCACGTTCTTACAATTGACAAGGCTGACCATCACCGGGCGGAGGAATCGCTTCACGGCGTTCCACTCCTCGTCGGTAGTGGCATTGGGCACGTTCATGTTGGCACCCTGCTCACCCTTGGCGTAGCCCTCCGAAGGTACCCAGTAGCCCTTCTTCATCTCCTGGCTGCCGGGGATGGCGAGCAGTCGCTTCCAGTGGCTGTCGGTGACCTTCGAGCGCTTCACGGGTCGCCAGTACTCCCCGCTGCCGTCGATGGCTCCCTGTCCTGTGATGGCGATGTTGGTGGCACCGTTGGCACTCAGCGGCGACTGGCACCGACGGGTGTCCAGTCCTTCAAAGGAGGTGTCGATCAGCGGGTATAGTGTCTCGTCGGGAGCGAACTTGATGACGGCTCCCACCTCCAGATGGAGGTCGATGTTGCTCTTCAGCACGATGGGGCCTGTGAGCCATACGCCCGCAGGCACAATGAGGTGTCCGCCGCCCCGTTGTGCCAGTGCGTCGATGGCCTTGGCGAAAGCAGCAGTCGAAAGAGTCTGTCCGGTGGGGTCGGCCTGATAGTCGTTCAGCGACACTTTGGCATCTGGAATGACGGGTGCTGCCACTTCGGGCATGGGGAACGGCAGGTTCTGGGTGTAATTCTTGTACGGGTTGTCGGCACGGGCACTCAGCGTGATGGCCAGCAGTGCAACGGCAATACTCAGTAGTTTTCTCATTGTTGTTAGTCGAATTAGTTGTTATTAATCAGTTCGTTAAGTGGTATCATCACGAAATCGCGCTCGTGCATCAGAGGATGGGGAATCTTCAGGTCTGGCTCGTCGACGCTCAGGTCGTCGTAGAGCAGTATGTCGATGTCTATCGGACGGTCGGTGTATTGACGAGGCAACGGACTGTCTTCAGTGTCTTCAGACGAATGTATGGATAGACGTTTTTTTCTTCCCAGTTCACGTTCTATCTGTTGGGTGGCCTGTAGCACCTCGCGGGGCGTCAGTTCGGTATTGACAAGGACGACGCCGTTGAGGAACTTGTGCTCCGACTCGAATCCCCAGGGGTCTGTCTCGATGAGCGCAGACTGGCGGACCACCGGGCCTACCCTCCTTCCTATCATCTCTATGGCTTGTGCGATGATAGCCTCGCGCTGGCCCAGGTTGCTCCCCAGTCCCAGAAACACCTTATGTGTGCCACCATCGTCCATCCCCTCAAATACTCGTTCCTTCGTCTATCCGTCTTAAGACATCGTCCTTTCGTCACCGCTCGTCTAATCGTCGAGTATCAGCATGGCGTCGCCGAAGCATCCGAACTTATAGCCGTTCTTCACGGCCATGCGGTAGGCCTCGTACACCAGGTCGTAGCCTCCGAAGGAGCATTCGGTCATCATCATGGTCGACTCCGGGTGGTAGAAGTTGCCTATCATCGCGTTGGCCAGTCCGAACTCGTATGGGGGGAAGATGAACTTGTTGGTCCATCCGTCGTACTCCTTGAGCAGGCCGTCGGTACCCACGGCCGTCTCGGTGGCGCGCGCCGTGCTGATGCCCACCACGCACACGCGGTGGCCGGCCTGCTTGGTCTTGTTCACTATCTCGCAGGCCTCCCGCGGGATGATCATCTGCTCTGAGTTCATCTTGTGCTTCGTCAGGTCCTCCACCTCGATGGCCTCGAAGCTGCCGAGCCCCAGGTGCAGGGTGATGTAGGCGAAGTTGATGCCCCTGATCTCCATGCGCTTCATCAGCTCGCGGCTGAAGTGCAGGCCCGACGAGGGGGCCGTCACCGCGCCCTCGTTCCTGGCGTAGATGGTCTGGAAGTTGATCATGTCCTCCGGGGTGGCGGGGCGCTTGTCGATGATATAGCGGGGCAGCGGTGCCGCTCCGAGTGCGAACAGCTCGCGCTTGAACTCGTCGTGCGGACAGTCGTAGAGGAATCGCAGCGTGCGCCCGCGGCTGGTGGTATTGTCGATTACCTCAGCCACCATGGGGCCGTCATCCTCGAAGAAGAGCTTGTTGCCGATGCGAATCTTACGGGCGGGCTCCACAAGCACGTCCCACAGGCGCAGCTCCTCGTTGAGCTCGCGCAGCAGGAACACCTCGATCTTGGCGTCGGTCTTCTCCTTGGTGCCGTACAGGCGGGCAGGGAACACCTGGGTATCGTTGAACACGAAGGTGTCCTCCTCATCGAAGTAGTCCAGGATGTTGCGGAAGTCCAGATACACGGGGTTGCCCTTGTCATCCTTCATGTCCTCACCCTGCTCGTCCTTGCGTGTCATCTCTATCCGCTGGCTCTTGCGGTGGATGACCATCAGCCGGCACTCGTCGCGGTGGAATGTCGGCTCCAGTGCCACTTGCTCTTCAGGCAGTCTGAAATTGAATTGCGATAGTTTCATCTATGTTATTTTCGATTTAGCGATTTTCGATTTAGCGATTTTCGATTTTCGATTTGTTGTCATCCGGGCTGCCGGGCAATTCCCGCTCTAACCACTCGGGGAACTCGTCGAACGTCAGGCAGTCCTCTATCCTGACGTCGCCCACCCTTGTGCGGCACAGGGCCGTCAGATAGGCCCCGCTGCCGAGTGCCTCGCCGATGTCGCGAGCCAGCGAGCGGATATAGGTGCCCTTGCCGCACGCCACGCGGATGGACATCTGCATCAGCTCCGGGTCGAAGGCCGTCAGCTCTATCTCGTCGATCTGCACCGGCTTGGCCGCCAGTGCCACCTGCTCGCCCCTCCTGGCCAGCTCGTAGGCACGGTCGCCGGCCACCATGCAGGCCGAGAATGCCGGAGGCACCTGCATCACCCGTCCCGTGAAGCGGGGTAGCGTCTGCTCTATCAGCTCGCGGGTGATGTGGCCGGTGGGGTAGCGGCTGTCCACCTCGTGCTCCATGTCGTAGCTGGCCGTCGTGGCGCCCAGCTGCAGGGTGGCGGTGTACTCTTTGGTGTGCTGCTGCAGCCGCTCTATCTGCTTGGTGGCCTTGCCCGTGCAGAGGATGAGCACGCCCGTGGCCAGCGGGTCGAGGGTGCCGGCATGGCCCATCTTCACCCGTTTCACGTGCAGCTTCTTCGACACCAGGTAGCGTATGTGCGCCAGTGCCCCGAAGCTGGTCATGCGATAGGGCTTGTTCACGTATATGTAGGCTCCTTCCTGTACGTTCATATTCAGTCAACCATAGCCAGTGAGTGCCCCGTGAGCAGCAGCACGAGGATGATGCCGCCCACGATGATGCGGTAGATACCGAAGGCCTTGAAGCCGTATTTGGTGAGGAAGGCCACAAACCACTTCATGGCCAGCAGGGCCACCACGAAGGCCACCACGCACCCCAGCAGGAGCATGGTCAGGTTGTGGGGCGTGGCCCACGAGGCATCCTCCTTCAGCAGGTCGAGCAGGTCGAGCAGCGTGGCCCCGGCCATCGTCGGCACGGCCAGGAAGAAGGAGAACTCGGCGGCACGCTGGCGCGTGAGTCCCTGCGTCATGCCGCCCACGATGGTAGCCATCGAGCGCGACACGCCCGGAATCACCGAGATGCACTGGTAGAGGCCGATGCGCAGGGCTCGCCGCTCTGTCACCTCATTCCGCTCCGAGCCCTTGTTGAACAGCCGGTCGCAGAAGAGCATGAACACGCCTCCCGCCACCAGCATGATGGCCACCACCAGCACGCTGTCGAGCAGCCAGTCGAGCAGTCCCGACTTCTTGGCCAGCAGGCCGATGATGACGGCGGGCAGCACGCCCACGAAGAGAATCCAGTAGAAGTGGAAACGGTGCTTCAGCCGCTGCAGCAGGCTGCTGCCCGCCGGTGCCGGCGTATTGTCGAGCCGGAAGAAGCGCCGCCAGTAGAGGCACACCACCGAGAGGATGGCGCCAAACTGTATGATAAATGTAAAGGCGTGTACGAAGGCGTCGCCCTGCGGCACGCCCAGCATATTCTGTGCGATGATCATGTGCCCCGTCGACGACACCGGCAGAAACTCTGTCAGCCCCTCCACGATGGCTATGATGATAGTCTGTATCCAGTCCACTATAAACTATAAACTATAAACCGTAAACTATAAACTATAAACTATAAACTATAAACCGTAAACTATAAACCGTAAACTATAAACTCCTTACGATTTGGGCTTGCGAACCACGGCATAGACCATCGACACGAAGCCGAAGAGGCACACCAGCGGGGCCACCTTTGTGCGGCGCGCGCTGAAGATGTCGGGTTCGAAGGCTGTGTCGGTAGAGCCGGGGCCTGTCATCAGCAGGAACCCGACAATCACGATGACCATCCCCACTGCCAGCAGGATGTAGTTCATCTTATCGAATGCAAAATCTCTTCTCATAATTCTTAATTCCTAATCGCCAAAGGCGACAACTCATAATTCTTGATTCTTAATTCTTAATTTCTAATCGCCAAAAGCGGCACCTCACAATTCTAAATTCTAAATTTTATACAGCTCCCCCGCCGTCATGCGTAGGAACTTGTTGACCGAGATCCAGGAGCACACGGCCGTGATGACGATGCCGAAGAGCATCACCGCGACAGCCGTGATGGCCAGTTCGCGCCAGGTGATGAAGTTCAGGATGTTGGGCTCGTAGGTATAGAGGCCATACACACAGCCGCCCAGCACGGCAATGGCCAGCAGTGCAGCGATGATGCCCACCAGCAGCCCCTGCCGCATGAAGGGCCTCCGGATGAAGCCCCAGGAGGCTCCCACCAGCTTCATCGTGTGGATCAGGAAGCGTCGCGAGTAGACGCTCAGGCGCACCGTGTTGCTGATCAGCGAGAAGCTCACGAAGGTCAGCAGCAGGGCCAGCACCAGCAAGATCAGGTTGATACGGCTCAGGTTGCGGTTCACGTTGTCCATCAGGTCCTCCTGATAGGCCACGTCGGCCACCGCCGCCATCTGGCGCAACTCCTTGGCTATCCAGCGCAGCGAGTCGCGGTTGGCATAGTCCGACTTCATCTGCATCTCCAGCGTTGCCACGAAGGGGTTCGCGCCGAGAAATTCCGACGGGTCGCTGCCCATGGCCTGCGTCTGTTCCTGGAGTGCCTGCTCCTTGCTCACATAGTCGATGTTCTTAGCGTAGGGACGGTGATAAAGCTCGCGGCACAGCCGCTTGGCATCGTTCACCGACACGTCCTCGTTCAGCATCACCGTCACCGTCAGGTTCTCCTTCACCCACGACGACAGGTTCACTGATGTAAGGACAGAGAATACCACCAGTCCGAGCAATACCAGCACCATCGATGTGCTGATACACAAGGTGACCATCTGCATGCCCCTGTGGCTGCCAGTCCTTTTACTGTATTTGCTCATTAGCTTACGTACGTAATAATTGAATTCGGCTGCAAAGTTACAAATAAAAATTGAGAATTGGCTATTGATGATTAATAATTTTGCTGCCGCGACGAAAAATTGTCAATTGTCAATTGTCAATTCTCAATTTTCTTCGTACCTTTGCACCCCGTATGAGTACGATTATCTATCCATCGCCCGTCTTCGGACCAGTACACAGCCGACGACTGGGCATCTCGCTTGGCATCAACCTGCTGCCGCCCGACGGCAAGGTGTGCTCCTTCGACTGCATCTACTGCGAGTGCGGATTCAATGCCGACCACCGCCCGCAGCAGCCTCTGCCCACCCGCGACCTCGTGGCCCTGCGCTTAGAAGAGAAGCTGCGGCAGATGGCTGACGAGGGCCAGCTGCCCGACGTGCTGACCTTCGCCGGCAACGGCGAGCCCACCTGCCACCCCCACTTCGCCGAAATCATCGGCGACACCATCGGCCTGCGCGACCGCTACTGCCCGCAGGCCAAGGTCAGCGTGCTGAGCAATTCGACCATGATTCACCGCCGGGAGGTACACGACGCCCTGATGCGCGTGGACAACAACATACTGAAGCTCGACACCGTCGATGCCGACTATATAAATAATGTAGACCGCCCCAACGCCGCCTACGACGTGCGTGCCGTCATCGAGCACATGAAGGCATTCGGGGGCCACCTCGTCATCCAGACCATGTTCATGCGCGGCGAGGTGGAGGGGCGCTCCGTCGACAATACCGGCGAGCACTATGTAGCCCCCTGGCTCGATGCCGTCGGCGAGATAGCCCCGCGCCAGGTGATGGTATACACCATCGACCGCGAGACACCCGCCTCCGGACTCCTCAAGGCCACGCCCGAGCAGCTCAATGCCATCCGCGACCGCGTCATCGCCCTCGGCATCCCCTGCACGGCCAGCTACTGACAACTCTGCAAAGGCTCCGTGCCATTCTGCGAAGCCTCCGCGCAACTCTACGGAGGCTTCTCGCAACTCTACGGAGGCTCCGCGCACCCGTAAAGAGCCTCTTTAGCTATGAATTCTCTAGAGAATCCGATGCTGAAGAGGCTCTTTACTGTCACGGGGGCCATTCACCCGATTGTCAGGAGCCTTCCCTCAAACGCAAGAAGGCTTCCTGCGGGGCTTACACGCGTGCGCGCGCATATAGCAGCGAATGACAGGAAATACGTGTGCCATCTGTACCATCTGACACCCCATTGTGTCAGATGGTACAGATGGCACACATGTTTTCTGTATATAACAACTATAGTAAACCGTCTGGCCGAAGAGGCGACGGGTGCGGGTGACGCCGCTGACTGCCCCCCGCTCACTTGAACAGGTGGGGCAGCAGCTCGCGGAGCCCTCGGCGCCAGGTGAGCCACTCGTGGTCGGTGCCTGTCGACTCGTAATAGTGGGCATCGATGCCCATGGCCTTCAGGTCGCTGACCATCTTGGCCGTGCCGAACATCTTGTCCATGCCCTCCGTGCCGCTCATCATGAAGAAGTAGCGCATCTGGCGGTTGAACTCCTCGGGACGGGTGAACACGCCGTCGTAGGCCGTCTTCAGGTCGAGGCCGAAGATGGCCCCGCTGAAGGTGCCCATATAGGCGAACATATCCATGTGGCTGAGCACCACGTCGAACGTCTGGTGGCCTCCCCACGAGAGTCCCGCCATGGCGCGGTGCTCGCGGTCGGTGAGTGTGCGGAAGTTAGCGTCGATGTAGGGAATCAGGTCGCCGAGCATCACCTTGTAGAAGGAGTTGCCGTACTCGCTGCGCCCCTGCCGGTTGTCGCCGCCCCGGAAGGGGGCCTTGATGTCGCCGCTCTCCATGACGACAATCATCGGGGTCACCTCGCCCGAGGCGATGCCGTTGTCCATGATGTGCTGCATACGGCCCTGCTTGGACCAGCCCGTCTCGTCCTCACCCATGCCGTGCTGCAGGTAGAGCACGGGGTAGCGCTTCTTCTGGTTCTTCTTCAGCTCATACTCTGCCGGGGTGTAGACCATCGCGTGGCGCCACTCACCGGTGGAGGCGGCATAGTAGTACAGGCTGCGCACCTGTCCGGCGGCCACGCCCTCGTGGGGGCGGTAGTAGTCGCCCTCGGGGCCTTCGGGAATCTCTATGCCGCCGGCCTGGCGGTTACAGCCGAAGAAGGTCTCGGTGGCAGGGTCCACGAAGTTGACGCCGCCGATGTTCATGAAGTAGTAGTGGAAGCCGGCCACGAGGGGGTCGGTGACGGCCATCCAGCCCCCCTTGCCGTCGGGCTGCATGTCGTACTTCTTGCCGCAGATGTCGAGCACCACCTTGCGGGCCTCCGGGGCCTCGATGCGGAAGTAGGCGCGGCGCTGCTTGTCGACCTTGGGGAAGTCGTTGCCGGGGATGGTGGTCTCGGCCATCACGGCGTCGGCAGGCACCTCGATTCTCTTGGGCATCTCGATGTAGGGGCGCACAGGCTCGAAGCCCAGCTGACGGGCCACGGCCTCGCCATAGCGACAGCCCAGCTCGCGGTAGCCGGCAGCATCGAAGTGCAGACGGTCGGCGGCATTGGTGCAGTCGTCGGAGGAGATGACCTGTGCCGTATGGAGCGTCTGCGGCAGCTCGTCGATCTGCTTCTTACAGCCGAAGCAGACACCCTTGCCGCCGGCCTGCACGATGTTGCCCGCATAGAGGGGCACCTCCTCGGGCTTCAGCCGTAGGTCGCCGCACAGGCGGTCGTACACCTGCTTCACCAAGCCGGCCCAGAGGGGGTCGCCGGTGTTCGTCTCGCCCTGATGCATCAGTATGCCCTTGATGACGCCGTCCTGCTGGGCCTTCTTGGCCAGTGTCACCAGGCGTTCGTAGGGATTATTGTTGTAGGCTTCGAGCATACCCTTCATCCAGCCGGGCGCCCGCTTGACGTAGCTCTTGATGCTGTCGGGCACGAAGCCACGGATGTCGATGCCGCCGATGGCCACGTGGATCACGCCCACACGGATATTGTCGGGCAGCGACTTGACCAGCGTGCGGCCGAACCAGTCGGCAGGCGTCAGGCCCGTATTGGGGCGGCACAGCGGCGGCACGGCCTCGCACCACTCACCCATCTTGCGGCCCCGCTGGGGGTCGTCGACGGCAGGCATCAGCAGGAAGCGGGGGCCAGGGCTCGCCAGGTCCTGGGCCTCGGGGCGGGCGGCTCCCTCCATGTTCGACTGTCCGAAGCAGAGGAAGATGTAGAAGTCAGGGTCTACGGCGGCCTGCATCCCCGACAGGGGCCAGGCCAGCAGTGCTGTCAGCAGCACGGTCTTTAGTAATGTTCTCATCGTGATAATAATTATATGTTAGAAATACACACGTTTTGCGGCTGCAAAGTTACAAAAAAGGGGTGCTGGAGGCTTCGCAGCCTGTTTCACGTACTTTATTTAATGTAACAGCCGTATTTTAGGGTGTCAGAATTTGGATAATTCGGATATTTTTCGTAACTTTGCGGCCAGAAATGGAAAAGAACTAAAAGCCTTAGCCCATGTCGAGATTATCAACCAGCATTACCCGCAAACTCTCAGTGCGCCTGAGCCTGATGATTACCCTGTCGGTGGCCCTGCTGCTGACGGTGGCCATGCTGGTGATGCTCCACTACGCTCGCAAGGCCGTCAGGCAGGAGGCACTGATGAAGGCCGACCAGACCCTCAAGGCTACGGAGCAGCAGATCGACAACGTGCTGCTCAACATCGAGCAGTCGGCAGGCAACATCTACTGGAGCATCCTGGCCGACCTGGGGCGGCCCGACCGGCTGGACACCTACTGCAGGAAGCTGCTGGAGTCCAACCCCCACATCACCGGCACCACCATCGCCTTCCAGCCCCATTACTATAAGGAACAGGGAGCGAACCTGTTCACCTACTACCGCCGACAGAGCAGCGGGGGCACCTTCAGTGCCGCCTCGCCCATCCTGAAGACGGAGAGCTTCGGACAGACGCCATACACCGAGCAGGAGTGGTACGCACTGCCCATCGACAGCGGCAGGCCCACCTGGATAGGACCGCTGAAGGACACCGACGCCGAGGGGCAGGCCATCAGCACCTTCAGCCTGCCCATCTACGACCGCCAGGGCCGCAGGGTAGGCGTGCTGGCTGCCGACATGGCTCTGAGCCTCTTCTCGAACATCATACACCAGGCCAAGCCCTCGCCCAACTCCTACTGCACACTGCTGGGCAGCGACGGCTCCTACATCGTACACCCCGACACCAGCAAGCTGCGCCACCCCACCATCATCAAGGTGCTGCAGCAGGACACCGACCAGACATTCCGCGACGCCGCCCAGGCCATGCTGACGGGGCAGACGGGCTACAAGCGCTTCAGCACCAAGGGGGCAGACTACTACGTGTTCTACAAGCCCTTCACACGGGCCGACGTGCCGGGACGCGCCAACGAGAACCTCGGATGGAGCCTCGGCATCATCTACCCCGAGGACGACATACTGGGGCCCTACAAGCGGCTGCTATACATCGTGATGGCCATCGGCATCGCCGGACTACTGCTGCTGCTTGTGTTCACGCAGACCATCGCCCACCACCTGCTGCTGCCACTGCGACTGCTCACCCGGACGGCACAGCGCATCGCCGACGGACGCTTCGACGAGCGCATACCCGACAGCCACCAGAACGACGAGATAGGCCGGCTGCAGGACAACTTCCAGCAGATGCAGCAAGCACTGGCCAGCCACGTGGGACAGCTGCAACAGCTCACCGACACCCTGCAGCAGCGCGGCGAGAGCCTGAAGGAGGCCTACAGCAAGGCCAAGCAGGCCGACAACATGAAGATGGCCGTGCTGCACAACATGACCAACCAGATGCTGGCACCCGCCGCCATCATCTACGAGTGCGTGGACAGCCTGAACAGCCATGCCGACAGCCTCAGCCCCAAGGAGACCGACCGGCTGGCCGACCAGTTAGAACAGCAGAGCGAGGCCATCACCGAGCTACTCACCAACCTCCTAAACACCTCACAGACGATATGACGAACAGCATCCGACACTCACTCGCCTCGAAGCTCACGCTGAGCATACTGCTGCTGACGGTGCCCGTATTCATCGTCTCGCTCGGCATACTGTTCACCCAGTCGAGGGCCATCGTGCGGCAGGAGGCGCAGCAGCGCGCCGCCAGCGTGCTCAACACCACCGTGCAGCGACTCTACCGACATCTGGAAACCATCGAGACGGCCACCAACGTCAACGCATGGCTCGTCACCGAGCACCTGCAGCCCGACTCGCTGCTGGCCCTCACACGGTTCATCACACTGCTCAACGGCAACGTCGACGGCTGCTCCATCACCACCGAGCCCGACCTGTTCCCGCAGTACGGCCGCTACTTCTCAGCCTACTCCGTGCGCCAGGGCGACAGCGTGGTCACCGAGCGAGAGAAACCCTACGAATACTTCGACAAGGTATGGTACAAGACACCGCGACAGCTGGGACACGCCTGCTGGGTGGAGCCCTTCGACGACTACACCGAAGGCACACTATCGGCCCCCGACTACATCGCCTCCTACTGCCGGCCCCTCTACCTGCCGACCGACAGCCAGTTCATAGGCGTGATAGCCACCGACGTGTCGCTACGCCGCCTTACCAGAACCATCTTCAGCGAACAGCCATACCCGCACTCCTACTTCATCATGATCGGAGAGGAAGGCAACTTCTTCGTACACCCCGACTCCACGCTACTCTTCAACCACACCATCTTCAGCGGAGCCGACCCGCAGCGACAGTCAGACCTCATAGCCCTGGGCTACGAGATGAGCCAAGGCAACGAGGGCAGCATGAGGGTCAACATCGACGGGGAGAGGTGCCTGGTGAGCTACCAGCCACTGCGCGGCACCTCGTGGAGCCTGGCACTGGTATGCCCCGACCGCGACATACTGCAAGCCTACCACCGCCTGACCTTTATCCTGCTGCCGCTGGTCATCATCGGGCTCGTCGTCATCCTGCTGCTCTGCCGCAGGGGCGTGGCATTGGCCGTCAGGCCCGTCAACCGGCTGCTCAGCCTGTCGCAGCAGATTGCCGAGGGGCACTACGACCAGCATATCCCCCGCAGCGAGCGCCGCGATGCCGTGGGGCGACTGCAGAACAGCTTCGCCGCCATGCAGGAGTCGCTCCAGCGACATATCCACGACATCCACCTGGCCAACGAGGAGGCGGCACGCCGCAACGACCAGCTGGCCGATGCCACCTACAAGGCCGAGGAGGCAGCACGGCAGAAGACGCTCTTCATCCAGAACATGACCCACCAGATACGCACGCCGCTCAACATCATCGCAGGCTTCGCACAGGTGCTGCGCAACAGCTTCGGAACTGCTTCCGAGGCCGGAGAGCAGCTGCCGCAGGAGGAGGTGAGGGCCATCACCGACATGATGAAGCACAACGCCACATCGCTCCACCTCATGGTGCTCATGCTCTACGACAGCTCCGACAGCGGACTGGCCCAGGAGCTGGCCAGCCACAAGCAGGACCCCGTCAGCTGCAACCTGCTGGCCCAAGAATGCGCCGAGCAGATCCGCCAGCGATTCCCAGGGCAGAAGGTCGGCTGCACCACCACCGCGCCCGACAGCCTGGTGATCCACACCAACCGCACCTACCTCACGCGTACCATATTAGAACTGCTCAACAATGCCGTGAAGTACTCCGACAAGCAGCACGTGGCCATCAGCGTCGGCAGCGACGGCTCAAAGGTATGCTTCACCGTCGAGGACACCGGCCCGGGCATGGACAGCGACTACCTGGAACTGATGTTCACACCCTTCACCAAGGTCAACGACCTCTCCGAAGGCCTCGGACTCGGACTGCCGCTCTGCCGCCGACACATCCTCAACCTGGGCGGCAACCTTACCCTCGACGCCAACTACCACGACGGCTGCCGCTTTGTCATCGAACTGCCCATCGGCTGACGGCAAGAAGGACTGGCAGCTTACGATAGGTCACGAAAAGACAGAAAAAAGACATTTTTTCCGGCAAATAGTCACGTAATTCGCGGGAAAAGTGTATTTTTGCAACCGATTTCGATTAAACGACCAACAAAAGACACAAGATTATGAAGAAAATCAGAGCAGCCGTAGTAGGCTACGGCAACATCGGAAAGTATTCGCTCCAGGCACTGGAGGCTGCCCCCGACTTCGAGGTGGCAGGCATCGTGCGCCGCAACGGCGCTGAGAACAAGCCGGCAGAACTGGCCGACTACGACGTGGTGAAGGACATCCGTGAACTGAAGGACGTAGACGTGGCCATCCTCGCCACGCCCACCCGCAGCTGTGAGGAGTATGCCAAGCAGATCCTGCCCCTGGGCATCAACACCGTCGACTCGTTCGACATCCACACCCAGATACGCGGCTACCGCGAGCGACTGATGAAGCTGAACCAGGAGACGGGCACCGTCAGCGTCATCGCCGCCGGATGGGATCCGGGCAGCGACTCCATCGTGCGCACACTCATGCAGAGCCTGGCCCCGAAGGGTCTGAGCTACACCAACTTCGGCCCCGGCATGTCGATGGGCCACAGCGTATGCGTGCGCTCGAAGGCCGGCGTCAGGAATGCACTCTCGATGACCATCCCCCTGGGTGAGGGCATCCACCGCCGTATGGTATACGTGGAGCTGGAGGACGGCGCCAAGCTCGACGAGGTGACGGCAGCCATCAAGGCCGACCCCTACTTCGCCAGCGACGAGACGCACGTGTTCCAGGTGGAGTCGGTCGACGACGTGCGCGACATGGGCCACGGCGTCAACCTGGTGCGCAAGGGCGTGAGCGGCAAGACGCAGAACCAGCGCCTGGAGTTCAACATGTCGATCAACAACCCCGCACTGACTGGCCAGGTGCTGGTCAACGTGGCCCGTGCATCGATGCGCCTGCAGCCCGGCTGCTACACGATGGTTGAGATTCCCGTCATCGACATGCTGCCCGGCGAGCGTGCCGACCTCATTGAGCATCTGGTATAGTTTAAAGTTTATAGTTTATAGTTTAAAGTTTATAGTTTATAGATGATTACCCTGCAAGCCCTTCTGCCAGCAAATGTAATCATCTATAAACTATAAACCATAAACTATAAACAACAAAAAGAGAATATGAATATAGCAATCTTTGTGTCGGGAAGCGGTACGAACTGCGAGAACATCATCAAGTACTTCGCTGACTCCGAGAGCGTACACATCGCTCTCGTGGTCAGCAACAAGGCTGATGCCTACGCCCTCGTCAGGGCGGAGCGATTAGGCGTACACACTGCCGTCACCCCCAAGGCCGACCTGCATGATCCTGACGTCATGCTCCCATTGCTGAAGAAGTACGACATCGGCTTCATCGTCCTCGCCGGCTGGCTGCCGCTGATTCCCGACTTCCTCATCGAGGCCTATCCGCACAAGATCATCAACATCCACCCCGCCCTATTACCCAAATACGGCGGCAAAGGCATGTGGGGCCACCATGTGCATGAGGCCGTGAAGGCTGCAGGCGAATCGGAGACGGGCATGACCGTACACTGGGTGACTCCCGTCTGCGACGGCGGCGAGATTATCGCCCAGTATCGCGTGGCCATCTCACCCGACGACACCGTCGACGACATCGCCGCAAAGGAGCACCAGCTGGAGATGGAACACTTCCCCAAGGTGATTGAAGAGATTCTCGGTCAATCAGAAATAGGGGGCAGGTAACTTTTCTCCCAGTTTGAACGGCACTTTTTCCCTAAAGAGTGAGCCGGAAGTTTTGTGCTTCCGGCTTTTTTGTTTATCTTTGCAGGCAGAATAATGTAGTATTGACTTATGGAGGCTATATCATCATCAGCAAACAGTGTCAGGCAGCTGCCCCTTGGCATTTCCGACTTCGGGCTTATAATTAAGCAGGGCTGCTATTATGTAGACAAGACCATGTTCATCCCCCGCTTGGAGATGGCGAGCAGCTACCTGTTCCTGGTCCGTCCGCGGCGCTTCGGCAAGTCGCTGCTGCTGAGCATGCTGAAATGCTACTACGACATCAATGAGAAGGGTCGCTTCGACGACTACTTCGGACAGCTGTGGATAGGCAGCCATCCCACGCCGTATCGCAACCGCTACGCCGTGCTGCACCTCGACTTCTCGCAGGTGACGGGAACTATCGATTCCCTGGAAGAAAATTTCTACGGCTATTGCAACTATGCGCTCAATACCTTTGCAGACAAGTATCAACAGCTGTTTGGGGCAGACTTTGCTGCCGTTATAAAGGCCGACAACAATGTGAGGGCGAAGCTTAGCTATTTAGGTATGCAAGCCAAGCAGCACGATGTGCCGCTCTACCTCATCATCGACGAGTACGACAACTTTACCAACACCGTGCTCAACCAGCACGGCCAGGACATCTATACCGGCCTGACGTATGGCGAGGGCTTCTACCGCGACATCTTCAAGCTCTTCAAGCCCAACTTCGATCGCGTGCTGATGCTCGGCGTGAGCCCCGTGACGATGGACGACCTGACCAGCGGCTACAATATTGCCACCAACATTACCGCTCGCGGCTCGTTTAACCACATGCTGGGCTTCAGCGAAGATGAGGTCAGGCTGATGTTCCGCTATTACAGCGAGGCCGGGCTGCTGCAGGGCGACACCGACGCCATGATACAGGAGATGAAGCCGTGGTACGACAACTACTGCTTTGCCAAGGAAAGCCTCAGCGAGAGTCGTGTGTTCAACTCCAACATGGTGCTTTACTATCTGAGCACGAGGATAGCCGAAGGACATGCTCCCGACGAGATGACCGACCCCAACGCCCGCACCGACTATCAGAAGATGAAGCGCCTGATACAGCTCGACCGGCTAGAGCCGCAGCGCAAGAGCATCATCTACAAGATAGCCGAGGAGGGATATATCTACAGCCGACTGGTGCCCTACTTCCCGGCATCGGAGATGGTGAAGTTCGACAACTTCGTCTCCCTGCTGTATTATTATGGTATGCTCACCATCACGGGCAACAACGGCCTCATGCTGCGTCTGGGCATTCCTAACAACAACGTGCGCAAGCAGTACTACGGCTATCTGCTTGAGGAGTACGACCGCATACGTCCCGCCGACCACTGGCGTATCGATGAGGCATACCAGGCAGCAGCCCTTACTGGCGACTGGCAGCCACTGCTGAAAACCGTCAGCGAGGAGTATGAGAAGACGTGCGCCGTGCGCTGCCTCATCGAGGGCGAAAGAAATCTTCAGGGCTTCTTCACGGCCTATCTCAACATGGCCAACTACTACCTCACTGCCCCGGAACTGGAACTCAGCCACGGCTACTGCGACTTCTTCCTGCTGCCCGACCTGGGGCGCTACCCCATGGTGGCCCACTCCTACATCCTTGAGCTGAAGTACCTCAAGCAGGATGCCACCGCCGGGGAGGCCGAGGCACAGTGGACGGAGGCCGCCGTGAGCCAGATCGCACGCTACGCCCAGGACGAGAAGCTACGCCTGCTCTGCGGCACGACGCAGCTGCACCTCATAGTGGCGCAGTATCGCGGCTACCAGCTGGTAAAGCTTGAGGAGGTGGAACGGTTGTGATTTACCGACGACAAGCATTCCTGTTGCTGACGGGCGAGGTGGCAGAGCGTTTTATCCAGCTGCGACAGCGGCAGTCCGGAGGATCTCGGAGAGCGTGGGATGAATATGCACCATGTCGGCAAGTTCGCTGAGCGTGGTGTGCCTGCACATCAGGACAGAGACCTCCTGCACGATGTCGGCAGCATGGGCTCCATAGGCGTGACAGCCCAGGATGAGTCCGTCGTCGGGGGTAGCAAAGAGCTTCAGCATGCCTTCCGTCGCGCCCATCGCCAATGCCTTGCCGTTGGCTCGCCAGAATGCCTTGCGGCAGACGTAAGGTATGGCCTGCGCCTTCAGCTGATCCTCCGTAGGTCCTACGCAGGCAGCCTCTGGCTCGGTGAAGATGGCGGCGGGCATGATGTCGAAGCGGATGCCATCGGGGGATTTACTATTTACGGATTTCTTAGACGAGCTAAGCGCGTAGCGAGGCCTATTTACTATTTGGTTGACGGCACGGATGGCCTGCATCTCTGCGGCGTGGGCCAGCATCTGCCGGCCGTTGCAGTCGCCGATGGCATATAATTTGCTATTTACGGATTTATAATTTACTATTTGATAGTTGTCATCCACGGGGATGGAGCCGTCGGGGGCAAGGGTGATGCCTGCTGCCGCGAGGTTCAGACCGTCGGTGCGCGGCTTGCGGCCCGTGGCCATCAGGATGATGTCGGCATCGATGTCGGCAGTCGACTGCACGGCGGTTTTCATGCGGAAGGTGATGCCGCGCTTCTCCAGGAGTTTGCGCAGGCGCTTGGCAATGTCACTGTCGAGAGCCGGGAGGCACTCCTTCAGATACTCAATGACTGTCACCTCGGAGCCAAAACGGTGGAACACGCTGGCAAACTCCATGCCGATGACACCAGCGCCGATGATACAGAGACGACGGGGCAGCGTGTCGAGCCGGAGCAGGCCGGTAGAATCGACCACGCGGGGGTCGGTCTTTGCGCCCTCGATGGGGAGCCACTTGGTCTCGGAGCCGGTGGCGATGATGATGGCAGGGGCGGTGTAGGTGTCGGCGGAAATACCGCCGACCACTGGACAGGAAGTGCCGCCGACCACCGGACAGACGGTATGGGCATCGACGAAAGCGGCGCGGGCACGGACGAGGGTGATGTTGGGATGGCAGAGGACCTGCTCTACGCCCTGACGGAGCTGGGCTACGACCTGCGGCATGCGCTGGCGAGCCTCGGCGAAGGAGGTTGAGTGGACGTAGGTCTTGGTGGGGATGCAGCCCACATTGAGGCAGGTGCCTCCCACGTCGGCACCCTCGAACACGACGACTTTCAGGCCCTGTCGGGCGGCATATTCGGCGGCGCGGTAGCCTCCCGGGCCTGCACCGATAACGATAAGATCAGCTGTTGCCATTTACGATTTACATATTTACGATTTACGACTGGGTTTCCGCCTTGAGCTGACGATAGGTGACCACGGGGTGACGGGCAGCAAGAACATCGTCGACACGCCCGATGGGCGTGGCGTGGGGAGCCGACTTCACCAGTTCGGGATTGCTTTTGGCCTCCTCGGCTATCCGGCGCATCACGGCGATGAAGCCGTCGAGCGTCTCTCGCGACTCGTTCTCCGTGGGCTCAATCATCAACGACTCGTGGAAGAGCAGGGGGAAGTAGATGGTCGGGGCGTGGTAGCCGTAGTCGAGCAGCCGCTTGGCTACGTCCATCGTGGTGACTCCCGTGCTCTTATCCTTCAGCCCGTCGAACACGAACTCATGACAGCACAACCCGTCGATGGGCAACTCGTAGACATCCTTGAGCGACTCCTTGACGTAGTTGGCATTCAGCGTGGCCAGCGGGCCAACATGCTTGATCTGGTCGCGGCCTAAGGAGAGGATATAGGTATAGGCACGCAGCATCACGGCGAAATTGCCCTGATAGGGCGACACGAAGGGGAAGAACTGCTGCAAGCCCTCGCGGACACCGACAGGGCCGCTGCCGGGGCCTCCGCCACCATGAGGGGTGGAGAAGGTCTTGTGCAGGTTGATGTGCATCACGTCGAAGCCCATGTCGCCGGGACGGCAGACACCGAGCATGGGGTTGAGGTTGGCACCGTCGTAGTACATCAGTCCGCCGCAGTCGTGGATTATTCGGGCTATCTCAGGGATATGCACCTCGAAGAGTCCGAGGGTGTTGGGATTGGTCATCATCATGGCGGCGACAGTGGATCCTTCCAGTTCTACTATACGTTCTAGATCGGCTATATCGACTAGGCCATCTGGTCCAGACTTCACCTCGACGATCTCCAGCCCGCAGACGGCAGCCGAGGCAGGGTTGGTGCCGTGGGCAGAGTCGGGCACGATGACCTTCTTACGGCTGAGGTCGCCACGGGAGCGGTGGTAGTTGTCGATGGTCATCAGGCCCGTCAGCTCGCCGTGGGCCCCGGCATAGGGCTTGAAGGTGAAGTGGGCCATGCCCGTCAGGGCGCACAGAGCCTTGTCGAGCATGATGACGAGGGCCTTGGCCCCGAGCACGGTCTTCTCCGGCTGAAGGGGGTGCAGGTCGCGGAAAGCCGGCAGGGCGGCAATCTCCTCGTTGATCTTCGGATTGTACTTCATCGTACAGGAGCCGAGGGGGTAGAAGCCGGTGTCCACGCCGAAGTTATCGTTAGAGAGGTTGGTGTAGTGGCGCACCACCGTCAGCTCGTCGCATTCGGGCAGCGCAGCCTCCTCCTTCCTGCATAGTTCTTCGGGTATCTCATACTCGCCGAAGTTGTTGCGGGGCAGGCTGTAGCCCCGGCGTCCCTCACGGGAGAGTTCGAAAATCAGGTTTCCGTATAGTCGGTTGTTCATAAGGCAGCTATCTTTACGAGTTTGTCAATTTCTTCCTTCGTACGCTTCTCGGTGACGGCAAAGAGAAAGCCCTGCTCGAAGCGGATGCCTCCAAGGATGCCCGCATCGATGAAACGCTTGTAGAGCGCGTCGGCATCGCCATCGTAGACGACATAGAACTCATTGAAGAAGGGCCGGTCGTAACAAAGGCTGAAGTGGCCGGTCTTCAAGAGTTCGTCGCAGAGATAGTGTGTACCGGCGTATGAGAGCTCGGCGGCCTCACGAAGTCCCCGGGGGCCCATGAGCGACATGTAGACCGTGACCCAGAGGGCCATGAGCGACTGGTTGCTACATATATTAGAGGTGGCCTTCTGGCGACGGATGTGCTGCTCGCGGGCCTGAAGGGTGAGCACGAAGGCGCGCTGGCCGCGGCTGTCGCGCGTCATACCCACGATACGGCCCGGCATCTTGCGGATGAGTTTCTCCGTGCAGCACATATAGCCGACGTAAGGCCCGCCGTAGGACATCGGGATGCCAAGACTCTGGCCATCGCCCACGGCGATATCAGCCCCCCACTCGCCCGGCGTCTTCAGCACGGCGAGGTCGGCAGCGACGCTGTCGACGATGAAGAGAGCCTTCTGCTCGTGGCAGGCTTCGGCATAGCCCGTGAAGTCCTCGACGATGCCATAGACGTTAGGCTGCTGCACCAGCACGCCAGCATAGCCGCCCTCGGCAAGGCGGGCATTCACCTCGTCGAGACTGGTCACGCCGTTATGGATAGAGAGCACCTCCAACTGGATGCCATGATGGAGGGCGTAAGCCTTCAGCACCCGATACTTCAGGGGGTTGATGGTGCCAGCCACGAGCAGCTTGCCGGCCTTCTTGCCTGCGGCTACGGCCATCATCATGGCCTCGGCAGCAGCCGTCGAGCCGTCGTACATCGAGGCATTGCTGACATCCATCCCCGTCAGACAGGCCATCATCGACTGGTATTCGAAGATGTAGTGGAGCGTGCCCTGCGAGACTTCTGCCTGATAGGGGGTATAGGAGGTGAGGAACTCCGAGCGGGCGCAGAGACTGGGAACGACGGCGGGCGTGTAGTGGTCGTAGACACCGAATCCGGCAAAGCACACGAGCTGGCGGTTCTCGCGGCCCAGCTGGTCGTAGGCCTGCCTGATCTCCATCTCGCTCTGCGACGGCGGCAGGTCGTAGTCGCCCCGGTAACGGATACTGTCAGGTATCTGCGCGTAGAGGTCGTCGAGGCTCTTCGCCCCCACCCTACTGAGCATTGCCTGCAGGTCATCATCGGTATGTGGGAAATACTTGTAGTCCATATTTTCTTTTTGTTGTTTATAGTTTTTGGTTTATAGTTTATAGATGATTACATTTGCTGGCAGAAGGGCTTGCAGGGTAATCACCTATAAACTATAGACCTTAAACCACAAACTGTAAACAATCATTTACTTCTCACAAAAAGCCAGGTAGGCCTTGGCATCCATCAGGCTGTCGAGATCGGCCTTGTCAGAGAGCTGCACCTTGATAATCCAGTTAGCGTAGGCATCCGCGTTGATCAGTTCGGGCTGGTCTGCGAGGGCTTCATTAACCTCGACAACCGTACCGCTGACGGGGGAGATGAGGTCTGAAGCAGCCTTGGTGCTCTCCACGGCACCGAACTCCTCGCCAGCCTCCACCTCGTCGCCCACCTCGGGCATGTCCACATACACCACCGTGCCCAGGGCGTTCTGGGCATAGTCGGTGATACCGATGAAGCCATAGTTGCCTTCTACTCTTACAAATTCGTGCGACTCCGAGTAGTAGAGTCCTTCAATCACTTTTGCCATAATTGTTATTTCTTATAATGTTTGTCGTAAAAGCGCTTCTTCACCACCTTGCCAGGGAACACCTTCTTGCGGATCTGAATCTGCACCTCTGTATCGAGTTTTGTATATGCAGCATCGACGAGGGCCATGCACACGCTCTTGTCGGTCGACAGCGTGCGGTAGCCGGTGGTCACCTCGCCGATAGGCTCGCCCGCCATGTTCAGCACCGCATAGCCGTGACGGGGGATGGCCTTGTCCATGAGTTCTATGCCCACAAGCTTCCGCGCAGGGCCTTCGGCCTTCTGCCTGGCAAGTGCCTCACGGCCTATGAACTCAGGTTTGTCGAACTTGACGAACATCGTCAGACCGGCCATGACGGGAGTGATATCCTCCGAGAGCTCGTCGCCATAGAGAGGCAGTCCCACCTCGAAACGCAGCGTGTCGCGGCATCCGAGGCCACAGGCCTGCACGCCGGCCTTGATGAGCTTATCCCAGCAGTCGCGGATGAAGTCGTGGGGGCCGTATAGCTCGAAGCCGTCCTCGCCCGTGTAGCCGGTGCGGGAGATGATAATTTCAAGAGGGGAGTGGGGAGAGGGGAGAGGTGAGAGGATAGTCTTGCAGGTGTAGAACGCGAGGTCGCTACAGCCGATGCCCAGCACGCGCTCCATGATGTCCTCGCTCTCCGGACCCTGCAGGGCCAGCTGTCCGTAGACGTCGCTGCGGTTCTGCAGGTCGATGTCGAAGCCGGCCGCATGCTCCTTCATCCACGCCCAGTCCTTGTCGATGTTAGCAGCGTTGATGACGAGGAAGAAGTCGTTGTCGCCCAGCTTATAGACGAGCAGGTCGTCGACGGTTCCTCCGTCCTCGTAGCACATCATTCCATAGAATATCTTGCCCACGGGAGCGCCGGCCACGTCGTTGGTGAAGATGTGCTGCACGTAGCGCTCTGCATCCAGGCCGCGCACCGTGACCTCGCCCATGTGCGACACGTCGAAGAGGCCGGCATGCTCACGGACGGCGAAATGCTCGGGCGCGATGCCGCCGCTCTGGTAGAGCAGCGGCATGTCGAAGCCGCCGAACTCCACCATCGTGGCACCCAGCGACACGTGCCTGTCGTAGAGACACGTGCGCTTACTTTTCTTTTCCAGTTCTTGTCTGATTGCCATCTTGATATTTATATTTACGGATTAACTATTTTCGATTTCCTCTATTTCTTGCTGCGTGAGTTTCCACTCGCCCCGGCAGAGAGTGTTGCGGAAGAGGGCCTTGACCTCGTCGAGGCTCAGCGGCGTATAGTCTTTTAATAAGGTGATGCGCTGGCGGACACTCCGGATGCCCTTCTGCTCCAGCTTCTCCGGCCCGGGAGTGATGGCGTTGAGCATGTGCTCCATATTGGTGTCGTAGAGCAGGGTCGAGTGTACAATGCAGCCTCTTGGCATTTTCCGGCAGGCAGTGCCGCACACCTTGCGGTCACCTATCAGGATGTCGTTATGACTGGTACACGCGGCCTCGATGCCCATCTTGCGCAGCACCAGGAGCACCATACTCACAAATCGGTTGAAGGCCAGGCCCACATTCTCCTCGGCAGTGACGAAAGAGAGCATCAGGCAGCCCCTGTCGGCATACACACAGCCGCCTCCACTCTTACGGCGGTACACACGGATGCCGTGCTGGCGGCAGTAGTCGAGGTTGACCTCATTCTCTGCCACCTGATTGCGGCCGAAAATGACGCTCGGCTCCACCTGCCAAAGGAAGAAGCTGTCGGGCTCAGCGGCATGACGCGCCACATACTCCTCCGTCGCCAGATAGAACGACAGCGGGCGTATTTCATAGTCGGGCAAAATGACGTACTTCATATTTTAGGCAGCAGCAAATAATTGGCGCTGCAAATATATGAAGAAAATATGTAAATTGCAAATATTTAACGATAATTATAGCATCGGCTACATGAGACAGGACAGAGCAACAGCCATGATTAACGTGATTGATAACTTTTATTGAGAAGATGAACGAATAAAAGCGCATAAGCGTCCGATTGTCTCAAAAGGCTACATGAGGTGATAACTGATGGGTGGCACCTACGCGACAAGGGAGAACCGTTCCACCTGCGTATTACGGCTATATTTCCATACAAAACCTCACAAATTTCACAAATTTCACAAATTTCACGCCCTTTGTTATCAACTATTGTGAAATAATTCGTATCTTTGCAGAGTTTATACAACATTTATGCTGTGGAACAAAAGGAATTAAGTCTATTAAACAAGATACAATACCCGGAAGACCTACGCAAACTGCAGGTAGACCAACTCCCCCAGGTGTGTGACGAACTGCGGCAGGACATTGTCCAAGAGGTAGCGGTCAATCCCGGTCATCTGGCATCGAGTCTCGGTGTTGCTGAGATTACCGTTGCCCTTCACTATGTCTACAACACCCCCGAAGACCGCATCGTATGGGACGTGGGCCATCAGGCCTATGGCCATAAGATACTGACAGGGCGGCGCGAGCAGTTCTGCACCAACCGCAAGCTGGGCGGCATCAGGCCCTTCCCCTCGCCTTTGGAGAGCGAGTACGACACCTTTGCCTGCGGCCATGCCTCCAACTCGGTGTCGGCGGCGCTCGGCATGGCAGTGGCCGCCAATGGCAGCGGGCGGAAGGTGGTGGCCGTCATCGGCGACGGAGCCATGAGCGGAGGCCTGGCCTTCGAGGGACTGAACAACGTGTCGTCGAGTCCCAACGACCTGCTCATCATCCTCAATGACAACAACATGTCCATCGACCGCTCGGTGGGCGGCATGAAGCAATACCTGCTCAACCTGAGCACCAACGAGACCTACAACGCCCTGCGCTTCAAGGCATCGCGGTGGCTCTACGGCAAGGGCGTGCTCAACGACGACCGCCGCAAGGGCATCATCCGCCTGTCGAACGCCCTGAAGAGTGCCATCTCGCAGCAGCAGAACATCTTCGAGGGTATGAACATACGCTACTTCGGGCCCTTCGACGGCCACGACGTGAAGGAGCTGGTGCGCATACTCCGCCAGATTAAGGACATGAAGGGGCCCAAGCTACTGCACTTGCACACCCAGAAGGGGCACGGCTATGCGCCGGCAGAAAAGGACGTCACCACCTGGCATGCACCAGGCAAGTTCAATCCCGACACCGGTGAGCGCATCGTGGACCGCGACCCGAACAAACCGCAGAAATACCAGAACGTGTTCGGGCATACACTGCTGGAGCTGGCCGAACAGAATCCCAAGATCGTCGGCGTCACCCCAGCCATGCCTACGGGCTGCTCGATGAACATCATGATGGAGAAGATGCCCGAGAGAACCTTCGACGTGGGCATCGCCGAGGGGCACGCCGTCACCTTCTCAGGCGGCATGGCCAAAGACGGACTACTGCCCTTCTGCAACATCTACAGCGCCTTTGCCCAAAGGGCCTACGACAACATCATACACGACGTGGCACTGCTCAGGCTCAACGTGGTGTTCTGTCTGGACCGGGCCGGACTGGTGGGCGAGGACGGGCCCACACACCATGGGGCCTTCGACCTGGCGGCACTGCGCCCCATCCCCAACCTGACCATCTGCTCGCCCCTCGACGAGCATGAGCTGCGACGCATGATGTACACCGCCCAGCTACCCGACAAGGGGCCCTTCGTCATCCGCTACCCCCGTGGCGGCGGCGTGCTACAGGACTGGCGCTGCCCGCTGGAAGAAATCAAGGTGGGCACGGGGCGCAAACTGCGCGAAGGCACCGACATAGCCGTGCTCTCCATCGGCCCCATCGGCAACAATGTCACCCAGGCCATCGAGATAATCGGGCGCGAAGGCGCAGGGGCACGAGGGCGCGAGGTCGCTCACTACGACATGCGCTTCCTGAAACCCATCGACGAGGCGATCCTCGATGAGGTGGGCCGCAAGTTCAAGCGCGTCGTCACGGTAGAGAATGGCGTCAGGAACGGCGGACTCGGCTCTGCCGTGCTGGAATGGCTGAACGACCACGGCTACCACCCGCAGGTGACACGCCTGGGCCTGCCCGACACCGAGTTCGTGGAGCATGGCACGGTGGCCGAGCTACAGCACATCGTGGGCATCGACGCCGAGGGTATCGCACGAGCGATTCTAAGTGATGAGTGAAAGGCTACGGGTAGGCGCGTCAGCGGGAATGGAATTTGCTGCCGCCGAAGTAACATATATAGTAAACGACTCAGTTACCCACCCCTAAAAACTTTTAAGAACAACGAATTAAGACGAATTTTACGAATTACACAAATGAAAACAAGTTTTACGAATTACACGCGCTCGGCTCGCCGCTTGCTACCGAAGGGACGCAAGAATTTGCTACGCGCAGGCAATCGCCGCCTGCGGCGAAAATTT
>CAMHUC010000041.1 GCA_946188155.1 uncultured bacterium
CGCGTAAGTTGTTGATTTACAAGGCACAAGAAATTCCCTAAAAACTCTCTTGCAAAAGTATTTTGTAGTCTTAAATTCCTCTGATTCCTCTATGTCAAAGTTGTTTAGTGAGGCATCATCCGTAGGCGTGAAGTCACGGGCTGCCTGCCCTGCCAGCCATCCAGTCGCCATATCCGCTATCTTGGCAGCTGGAACAAGGAAGTCCATTTTCTCCTGGATAGACGTAGAAACACGCTGGTCATTGATGGTAATGGATTTCTGGGTCTGCTTGGCCTTGCCGAATACGTCATTCTGTGCCCATTCCAGCGTTTCCTTGTTACGGGCTGCACCCATGAAGATGTTTCCGCAAGTAGTCAATATCTTCTGCATCCCGACTTTGCCATAGTCAGCTTCTAGTTGTGGCAATTCCTGAAAGCCCAATGTAACGGCAACCTTGTTGGATCGAGCCGTACCAATCAATCGGTCAATCTTATGGAAGTAAAGCGTAGGTAACTCATCGACGATGATAGACACAGGAATATTACCTTTACTGTTTACGCGGATTACAAGACGATTTAGAATCAAGGCATTCAACGAACCAATTACCTGTTCCTTGTCAGGGTCGTTAGCAATAACAAGGTAGGACGGATGGGCAGGGTCGGAAATCTTCAGATCAAAGTCATCACCAGTAAACACCCAGTAGGCTTCCGGCGATACAAGGCGTGCTGCATTGACACGGAGAGTTCCAACCATGCCTTCAAGCTGATCCATTGCCTTGTTCTTCCATGCTGATTGGAAAGGAGCCATCAGAGACATAATCTTTTCGTCCTGCATCAGTATATCGAAAATCTCACTATAGGGTCTGCCAAGGAATGACAGTACATGGGGCATATCGGAGAATTCGCCAGTGATGGTGTCCGGCTCGACGATGTTACCTTCATCATCCTCATACCAAGACTTGTTGATGATAACCAGGTTCCCATCCATATCCCTATATGAGAAGCCATTCAAGTCCACAAACATGCCATCCTCATCAGTTGACACATTTCTGCTGTGCTGATCAAGGAAATCGAGCACAACTTTTCCATTGTCATCAACAGCATTGTAATCCACCCAATAACGAGTAATCAGTTTCAGCCGCTGTCCATTATAGAGAATGTACCGGGTCAGTTTCTTGCCATTTTTCCATCCCGTCGGATGGAAGTTGATGAAGAAGTAGATGATACTGGCCAAGAAGTTTTCTGCAGAGTTCTGGAAGAACGATTCTGAACCGCCTTTCTTCTCGCTACCCTTATTCAATGCCTCCAACAAAGTGGCGGCAGTTTCTGAAGCACCGGCCAAATCAGGAATGTATTTCCGCTGGATAGGATTTACACGATTGGAATATTCCACATCGGAGAAGTTGACGATATGGAAACCACAATTCTTTGGTAAATGGCCGTATCTTTTATTCTTGCAATACTGGTAGAAAAGTGTCTTCCCCAGAGTCGGAAATTTGTAGTCATAGCACATAATGGCAAAGCCTTTGGCGGCATGTTGTCTGATGAACGGGTCAATGATACCGAATGACTTACCAGATCCAGGAGTACCCAGCACGATGGTACCACGAAAGGGGTTGATGATATTGATCCATCCCTTGTGCATCCTCTTGTTCAGGTAGTACACCATTGGGATGTTCACAGAATACTCGTTTGCATTCAGTTCCTCCGACTGTTCAAAGGATTCGTTCTCGAAATTAAACCTGTCCTCTCCAAGCTTGTAATTGTAGTAGCGGGCTATGCCATCACCTCCCTGATGAACCAGCATCGTACCAACGATACTCGACAGTGCATAGAGCACCCTGTTTGTAGAGAAACCGCAAAGTTCGCCACCCCACAGGCCGTGATGAAGCACCATACAGATGACAATAAGCGAGAATCCCACAATAATGGGATAGAGCACCATTGTCCTGACATTGAAGCGAAGGCTTTTCTTCGCTCTCGTACCGATGCAGGTAATGCCGATACACACCAGTTCAATGAACTTGCACGAAGGCACACTGTTGAATATCTGGAAGCGGCCAATCAATTCCAAGACAAACAGTGTTGCCCGGCTTTCCGATGTGATGGGCAGGTTCATCACCAGTTCGATAATCAAAAAGATATAGATGCAACTCCTGAAGTAGTTATACATCTGCTGCTGTTCTCTTGTCTCTTCTGTTCCCATGATTTGAAATGATTGAAAGGAGGGCAACACCTTATTATTATATATACAGGCTTGCCCTCCACCAGCAATGAAAGAAAAATTTATCTGATTCTTAATACAGGACGAACCCTGCCAGGGGTTGTCTTGATCGTTGAGGTGACAAAGCCGCTGCGGACAGCCACGCTCAGATAGTACATCTGTTCACTCTCCGAGGTGCTGCCGTCCTGAGTGGAACTGACGTACTGCCCATCGGCAAACGGCTCACCACCAACAATCTCCATACTCCGCTCCACGACAGGCAGCATAGCAGACAAAGCCCTTAACTCGCCAGCCGACGGCAAAGCCCAGCTTGTCTGAGGCGTAAGATACCCAGCCACCGCTTCTGCTGCGGGAGTGCTAATCTCAGATACCAGTAAAGCGGCTGTGTTCTCGGCACCGCACATGGTATGGCTGTCATTATCCACACTGCCGACAGTTCCCAAGGAGTCGGCATAGGCATAATCACCCAACTCATGCGTAGAAACCACTAATGCCGTGTCACGGTTAGTATAGAAAATCACACCGACAGCCTTGTGACAGTTACTGTCAAAGCCCAGTGGTGAGACAACGGAATTGTCTGCCAACAGGATATTGCCCACTCTCAGGCTACCATCATACTCATCTGTATGTTCCTCACAGGAGGCAAGACCTCCTATTACGGCTACTGCCAAACCCAGCATGACCGTCTTTCTCTTGATAAAGTCAAATGTCTTATTCATAATCAGAATGGAATCTTTAAACCTATCAGAAGACCATTACGGAAAGAGTCGCCATGAAGGAAGTTCACCTGGTTCTTCTGAATCAATGAAAACTGGATGCCGGAACGGAAGACGTAGTTGTATTCAAATCCTCCTTCGACGGCAAAGAAATAATCACCCGTATGCGCTCCAAACTGTGGCCCGATGCGCAAACGGAAGTTGCCGTTCTTGAACTTTTTCAGACTATGCTTGTATAGCAAGCCACCATCCCAATAGTAGCCCTTCCAAAAAGACTCGTTGCAGACCTTGCCGCAAACAGGGTCTCGCTGCCATTTGTTGCCTACCTCACCAAACAACTCCACGGCATTGCCATAGTTCAATTCCCGTTCATAGCCAAAGGTGGCATTGAGCGTATTGTTGAACAGGAACCCGGCATTGAGCGTAAAGTATTCATCCTTCTCTCCAGCCATCGCTCCGATACTTACCAGGAGCGACAGCATGATAACTGATAACTTCTTCATGGTCTTTATCTGTTGATGTTAAACGGAAGACGGTTAAGCATGCACTTGTCAAAGCCATCGGCATTGAGAATGTCCTCATACTCGATGGGGATATAGATGACACGCCCAGAGATCTGCCTTTCAGAAATCTCAATGCGAAGCACCTTCTCGTCTGGGAAAGTCAGCTTAGGCAGTACGATGACGTTGCGGTATGCCTTCCTGAAACTGCGGGCAGCGTTCAAAGAGTATGTCGGAGTCAGTTCAATAGTCTGTGAGTTGGTGGCCTTGGCCTCCTTCTTGTCCGACAGTTTGATACGTACCTCATCAATGTCGTACTTGATCTTTGTCCTGTTATAAAGCGAATAGTCTATGAAGAAATAGTCGTTCACCGTATAGATGTTGTTCACCACGGCACGGATGCCGTTGGCTGAATAATGGATATTGTTGTAGTTCGGATGGCTCCCATAGATGGCCCAGGCGTATGCGGCCATCTGACTTTCAGGCATCAGCACATCAGGATTCTTATAGCGTTTCAGTTCGTCCAACGGAATCCTGTAGATGCTGTTGGCACAGGCTGGCCCTATGGTATAGACAATATCGTACTGTGCCAGATGACGCTCGCCAATAACAGTAATCGTACCTACCAACTCATGGTCACGCATCCTTCCTGATGGTTTTATGCGCACAATGTTCTCCGCACACTGGTTGCCCACAATCTTGTCCGTTGACATATCCACCAGCTTGATATTCTCCGGCATGATGACATGAGTGGTCACGTCCTCATTGACGAAGATGACATGGTTACGATCGATACCGGGCATACAGTTCTCAGCGGACTGCATGGTGTAAATGTATCTGACCTTGACGGAATCCTTCTGCGGTTCCACACTATTGTTCTCCTGGGCAAAAGCCCCTGCCGTTGTAGCCACTATGGCCATCACGGCTAATAATACCTTTTTCATTCTTCTATAAAGTGTTTATTGGTTTACTGCGTCCTTGTTAATGAGATAGACGATGGTGTTATACTTAATTCGAGCCTTGTTCTTACGGATGTTCCCGGATATAGCAGTCGAAGCGGACTGGTACATATTCTGGAGAGCCTGCAGTGCAACAGCCTCGCCGCTCAGTCCACCACCATAGCCACCATCAAAGCTGATATTGCTCTGCATAGCCTGTGCGCCTGCATCCTTCATCATGTCCCGGAAAGCCGACTCAGGAACATAGAAGCCCTCCATGCCGTCGTTGTCAAAGACAGACAGCGAGACCTTGATGAACTTGTCACCCACGAGAATACTGGTGATGCTTGCCATGACACGCTGCTGCCCAAAGCCAGTGACGATGCCATAGAGGTACGTGCCTTTCTTCAGGCGAACGTCCTTGATGATGACATCATCGAGCAACTTGAAACGGAGTCTCGTGCCCTCATGCGCCTTGGTGGTCTTGTCAATCATCGCCTTGATCAAAGGTGCATCAGCCTCCTGCTGCTCATTGATGGTATTGAACATCCCTGCGTTCTTATCCTCTGCCTTCATGACCAGTTCAGGCTTCACCTCTTTCTTCTTGCGTTCTTCAGCAAGTCGCTTACGTTCTTCCTCAGCCTTACGTTCCTTCTCTTCATCAGCACCTCCAAAGGTACGCTCCAGGACTTTCTGGCGTTCGAGGCTGCGCTGTTGGATTTCCTCCAGTTCACGGGCATAGTCCTCCATGTCCGACTGTCGCCCGCCACGACTGGCAGAGCCACGACCTGAACGATTGCCATAGCTGTCACCATCATCAAAGCCATAGGAATTGATGTGCCTCCGTGCTTCAGCAAGGCTGCGCTCCAAGTCCTCCTGCTCCTTCTGTTTCTTCATGCGTTTGGCGTTCTCTGCGTCAATGTCGTTGAGTTCACTCTCGGAATAGCCGGACATCGTACTGTCGGCTGCTTCCTTGTCATCGCCCAACGCACCAATGGCGGTATAGGCACCATCCTCGGAGAAATGCTTGTTCATTTCCTCCAACTTACTGCCGACACCCTCATTCCTGGCATCAGGCAGCGACATGTTGATGTTGTCTGTCACCACACCCGTCTGAGGTTCATCACTGCTATCCGTAAACTTGGATATTTCGTATGCCAGGAATACGATGGGAAGCAGGATGACCAGCGGGAAGATGTACTTAGGCTGTTTCAAATTCAGTTTCTTCATCTTTATTGTCCTTTTTCTAAGTTGTTTACTATCAGTTCCAGTTGCTTGTATTTGCTGACAATCATCAGGGAATCCTCATGTGTCTTGGGTGACAGGTTCACCAGAGAGTCCAGTTCATGCTTCAGCACCTGTCCTTTCCGGGCCATCTCATTGAGTTGTGCAACCTGGTATGCTTTGGCGTTCTGAATCTGCTGCATCCCCTGAAACAGAGACTCCACAGGTTCCACCCCACTCATGAAGTTGTCATTGCCTTCATTCTCTGTTCCTAAAGCCAGGAATGCCCCGACTATAAGGGAAAAGAGCAGGCATCCTACTGTTATCAGCATTGTATCGCCCCGGTGTTCATCAGCCCACTTGTTGGCAAGTGCAATGCGCTCACGAATCTTCCACCTCACAAAGAGCCTCCAGAGAATAATCCTGAACCAGCGAGTGACCTTGGACTCCTTACGGGCTACCATCTTTTTCTTTCCAAATATCCTCATAACCTAATAGTCAAGATCCTTATTCTCCAGTGTGCGCCAGTTGGTCACCAACAGTCCGTGAGGATTGTTCTCCGTGCGCGGCACATTCTCAATGTCGCCGACAGTTACGATGGAGCGTTTCACATCACGGGTACGGCGCTTGATAATCTGCGTACCGTAATACTTGAACTTGCGGCTGTGTTCGTCCAGATCGATGGAGTCACAGATGATGGTGCAGACAGCCGAAGAAGAAATGATGTCGGAGTAAAAACCATTCTCGTCCATAGCCTGCTTCTGCTTCATTGCCGTACCATCAGCCATGTAGAGAGCCTTGCCCACTGTCCACTTGATGTAGTCGTCATCTGGTGGAAGGTTGAAGAAATACTGATGGAAGAGCTGGATATGTGCCTTGGCCTCCATCACAAAGTTAGCCTCCTGCTTGCTGCGCTCGGCCAGAAACGGGATGTCGCCGTCGATGACGTAAATCTGTTCCCGTTCGTCAGTGACCAGTTTGGCACAGTAGAATACGGTGAAGGCACATATCACCGTGCATCCTGCGATAGTCGCAAAGACCGTCATCAGTGCCAGTCTGGTCTTTTGTTCTAAACTCTGTATTAACATATTGCTTACAATTAAATTGTTCACTTATAGAACTGCCTTACCTACAGCGGTTGCAGCAGATATTCCGCCAGAAGCAACGGCCTTGGTCGCTCCTATACTGCCATAGACACCTGCTGCCACACCTGCCGTTGCTACTGCTCCTGATGCACTACCTACACTGGAACTGACACCACCGGGAATCAGCCATGAAGCCACCTCCGGCACAAAGCGAAGGATAAAGGCACCAACGAGCATTCCCATTGCATACATACAGTTTGAGCCGATGCCCTGAAGTCCGAGTGTACCAATCTGACTCCATGTGTTCACCTGCCCCTGAAGCAGTTTACTATAGGCAGTGATGTCCTCCTGTAAGTTGTAGAGCAGGATGAAGTCAATGTAGTACAGACACATATAAGTCACGAATCCCCATAGGGAAAGAGACAGATACTTTGACATCCATTGAGACCAGGCATTGCTCCAGGGCGGTACGATGGACAGGGCAAACATAATCGGTGCAAACATGGCGAGGATGGTCATGAAGATACGCTGCGCCACCAAGATACCATAATAAGTCATCTGGAAAATCAGTTCACCGATGAAGCGGATGACATCATTGATCCATTCCGAAACCTTGGTTTCTGCTGCCACCGCTGCCTGTTGCGCATAGTTGTTGATGGTGGAACCAAGGTTCTCCATACTGTAGATAAGCTTGTCCCACCAGTGGGCATCCTCACCGATAGCCTGAATCTGCTTGGCCGTCTCAACACTGTCCTGCACCTGACGAAGCCGTTTCAGATAGTCGGCCTGTTTCTGTGCCACCTTGCGCTCCATCGCTGCCACCTCCTTGTTCTTCGCCTTGGCCATAGCCTTGGTAGTAGCCTCCAGAGCCTTGCCTGGCACCTGAAGTTCAGAACATATCCAGCCACTCGAAGTGATACACATCGAAAGGGCAATGATACGAGCCAGTTTCATGACATCCATCGCCCTGCGTCCAAGCATCATCATCCAGCACTCATAGGAGCCGACACACAGAGCCAACAGCAAGCCGAGGACACGGGCATAGCCGACAGTATCACCGAGAATGGCGGCTTTCGGAAAAGACTCCATCGCCACTAACAGCTTGTCAAGGCTCTCGTCGATGCTGGGCAGTCCCATCGTCAGGAACAGGTCGGGGATGCTGAGTAAAATATCCGTTGTCATAGTCCGTTCCTCCTTACTTGTAATAGCTCTGAGCCATGCCTACCAGATGGGCGGTACGGCTCACCAGTCCCTCCATCTGCTTCTTGGCATCGATGTAACCCTTCTGCCGTTTGGCATTCTCCAACTCATAGCCTATACCCGTTTTGTGGAGATAAGCAATGTTCTGGCAGATGATGTCATTCTGCCGTGACAGTTCATCGACCTGAAACTTCATCTTGCCCTTGCTCCTGGTCATGCAGAATAGCAGACCCTCGGAAATGCTGTTCTGCATACGGTTGAAGTCATCCTTGAAAGAGGAAAAGACCAGATCAACACTGCGGTCAGCCTGACGAAGCACCTCTTCTTTGTGAAGCTCCTCGATGTACTTCCGTTCGTCCTCCACCTTCTTCACCTTTTGCCGTTGAGTCTCTTCCGACACGACACGGACAGGCATAATACGCTTCACGTTGGAGTCATCCTCATCGAACTCCACATACAGGCCACTGTGGAAGCCACGCCAACGCCAATGAAGCGAGGCACCGCTGTAGCTGTTATGAAACAGATAATAGTACCAGTCGGGTGCAAAGTCCCAAGGGCCGTTTTCCATCGACCTCCATTGCTTCTCTTTCTGGTCGTCGTGCTGAATCTGCGCCCACTGTGCGGACGCTCCTAATGGCAATAGTGCCAAAAGGGAAAAGATAATTGCTTTCTTCTTCATAATTTATACTTTATTGAATTTACATTCGACCTTTCTCACGCTCGACAAAGTGAGCAAGCTCCCTCTGTTCTCGCTAACTCGAAAGGTTCCATTGATTGATTAGTCCTTTTGCAATCTCATCCGTGACCTCGCTGTTCAGGATGTCCCAGATATAGTCATAGTGAAAGCCACCGATGGCTACGACACTCGCCCAACAATAGGCATTGTCTATAATACCCCGCATCGTGTCAATGCTCGTTTTGAGAGCGTTGACCAGATTCAGCTTCTCGTCCATCGAAGCCTTCATCACGTTCAGCCCGCTTGCCGTCATGGTGGCATACATCGCCCTGATGTTCTTGATCTCACGGGAACAGGCCAGATTCGCCTCGGCAAAATACCAGGCAACCATCGGTTTCTTTGTCGTGTACTTCACCGACAACTGGGCAAACTCGGAATACTCCTGAATAAGCCGGTACATGCTGTTAGCCGTGGAACTGAGACAGGCGGCAAGCAGGACATACGAGTAGGCATTTGACAGTTTGGTGTTTAAGGTAGTGCGCACATCATTGAACTTGTCGGCTCCCTTTGTCACCATAGACTGCTCACCGAAACTGACGGCAATTCTGTCACGGGCAGCATCCTCCTGACCCTTGATCATCTTGTGAAGGTCAATCAGTGCCTCGATAGTCGGGAAGTCCTCTGGCAGAATGATGGCAGAACTGTTGGCGATACCCAGAACTGAAAACATAAGAATGACGGATAGTCTTTTCATACTCCAAGTCCCTCCCAATCGTTAATCAGTCCTTCCACGATGTTCTTGCCAGTGAAGTATGCTGCCCAGGAGTCCACATCGATAGCCAATAGAAGATTGTTCATGTCGCTGCAATACTGGCACATCATCGTGATAGCCTCCATCTTGTAGCGTATCTCCAGCAGGTGGGTATAGATGCGGTTGGCCAGTGTCAGACGCTCGTAGCGGTCGATGAAGTTATATCCGTCACCTCCGCCACTGGCAGGTGTGCCGACATTGGGAACATCCTTGCTCTTCTTGATAGGGTTCTGCACCTTGCCGTTGTTGACAATATCCACGAAGTCCTTCACCAGCGACTCTGTTTCCAGCACAATGTCCATGATCTCATTGAGGCAGATGACATAGTTCTTGGCAGGTGACTTGCTCATGTACTTCAATACGACAGGCACATCCTTGAAAATCTCAGCCACACAAGCGCCAATCTCCACATAATATTGAGACTCGGCACCGAAACCGCTGACGTTCTCCATCGACATCTTATAGAGTTCCTTGATGGTGGCCATCGTCGCGGTGTACTGCATGAGCTTCTGCTGCTTGCTGCTGATGGAGTCCAGACGGCTGTTGTGCTGACTCTCGATAAGCTCCTGAGAGGCGGCATTGGTAGTGACAGCCCCAGTAGTCCACGGGTCGAAGACTACTCTCCAAGCAGCATTTGCCCTGACAGTCAGCAGGACTGCAGCCAATAGGATGATGATTTTTGCTCTTACCATAGTGACATGACATTTTGATGATTGTTTACTTGTCGGGCAAAGTCGAGGTATTTGGCTACCTTGGCCTGCTTGCGGTCTCGCTCTATCTCTATGATGGCAGTCTGGATGTTCCCAAAGTGACGCTCATAGATTTTCAGGGCTTCCTTCTCCAGTCGCTCAGTGGTATATGCCCAATAGCATTCGGGCGGTTCCTCCACTCCAAACACATCCCAGGTATCACCACGTCGAATCCAGACCTCACGGAAATAGGCACGCCCCTCTTTATTCTTCAGACTGTTGATAGTGAAGATCTGCTGGAGTTGCACCTGCGTGAGCCCCAACTGTTCTGCCACGTTCTGATAGTTATCCTTGAACTTCGACTGGTCAAGCAGGATGGTAACATCGGCATTGGCTACGACGGCTTTCTTCAGGATGTCAGACGATAGCAGGTCTTCAAGTTCCTGCGTGACCACTCCGGCAATACCATTGAACTTACGCACGGTCTTGAAAAGGAACTGGAGGTATGCAGCCATACGGGGCGTGGCTACGGCTTTCCATGCCTCTTCGATGATGATGGCCTTGCGTCCTTTCTTCAGGCGCATCTTTTGTAGGAACACGTCCATGATAATCAAGACGACAATAGGGAAAAGAACAGGGTCTTCCTTAATCTTGTCAATCTCGAACACCACGAACTTCTGTTCAAACAGTGAGGCATCGGCATCGTTGTTCAGCGTGTACTCCAGCTCTCCGCCCTTGTAGAATCGACCTAACAAAGCGGAGAAGTCGGCAATACGGAAGCTGACACTCTTATCCTTGCATATCTGCGGGATGCGCTCCAAGGCAAACTCATAGAAGGAGTTGAAAGACAGTTCTTTTACCTTCAGTTTACGACGGCGTTCCTCCATCTTGTCCACCTCCTCATTGAGTTTCATCAGATAGGTGCCCTCCATCAGTTCGGGAGTCAGACGGGAAAGCTGGTTCTCGGCAGCGGCAATCTCACCTTCAGATGCGGCACTGTCGTTGGCGAGGTTCCTCAGTTTTTCAGCCCAGCGACGTTTTTTCTCCTTCTCCATGCGCTCTTTTTCCTCATCAGTGATAGCGGCTTCAGGTTCATCGGAAGGCTCAGATGTCTGTTGTTCCTGCTCGGCATACTTCTTTTCCAGTTCTTCCTCAAACTTGTCATAGTTGCCATTCATCTTGTCCTTCAGGGTCAGCAGACGGATGATGTCCTTACGCTCCTGTTCCGTGAACTTCTCAAAGGGATGGAAGTATGCCTCGTAGTATTCCACGATGACCTGATTGACCACCAATTCCTCCACATCATCGGGTGCTTTCTCTCCGATGTAGATAAGGAAGACAAGTGTTTTGAGGAAGTTCTTCTTCTCGCCGAAGTTATCCTCATACTCCTCACGGGTAATCTTGAAGGGGTTCATGGAGATAGGCCGCTCTTTGGAGTAGGTGATATAGGTGCCATGATAGTAACGGCAGATACCTTCGTAGGAGTCACCCGTATCAACCAGAACAATATCCGTGTCCTGAATGAGCAACTGGCGGACTACGCTGTTCATATGAAACGACTTGCCGCTGCCACTTGGCCCGATGCACAGGAAGTTTGCATTATTGGTATGCTTGATCTTGCCCTCCTTGCCAGTGAAGTCAATGCCGATGGGCAGTCCGTCACGGTCAGTATAATACACCAATAGTGGCGAAAGCTCCGTCTGCTTGGTATGCTCCTTGAAGAAAAGACATACGGCAGCATCCGATAGCGTCAGGAACAGGTCGTAGTCGGGATTAAACGTATAGGCATTGCCGGGGAAGGATGCCTGAAACAACTCCAACTGGTTATAGGCAGTACGCGACGGCATGATGCCACAGCCGTAGAGTTTCGTCTCGATGAACGATGAAACTGGCGTAACCTTGTTCAGCGGACAGCACACGATGATATTGAAATTGGTATTGACCAACAGTTTATTGTCTGCTGCCAGCATATCCAGGACAGCATCAATATCAGCCTTGGCAATCTTGTTCGACGGGTCAGGCATGGAGCCGTGACGCTTCGACTTGCTTTCCAGTTTGCGCTTCAACTTCTGCTGGGCGGGAATCTGGATAACCTGATTGTAGATGATACAGTCGGCAAAAGGAACATTGGTCAGGAAACCGAACAAGTCTGTGGCAATGCGATAACCGTTGACGGGTACAGGCAGATACGGCTTTACGACTGTCGGCATGTCGATCACGTCCACATCCACCAACGAGAAGGAGCGAACGGCACGGTCACCGATGGTCAGGTACTCGTCGCTGGCCTTGAAGTTGTTGACGCTGTAGGCATCATCCTTGAAACGGATGGTCATGAAGCGGTGCAGGTAGTCGCTCACATCATTCTTGTTCAGTTTGTAGTACCAGATGTTCTTGTCAGAGAGAATATCGCACACCTTCGCCACCTTGGCATGGAAGTCCATCCATTTTTTGGGGTCGTACTTGATGAACATGTTCTTGTTAGCCTCCTGCGTGATGACGAGGAAGGTGCGGATGTCGGTATATTCCCTGCCCTCAAAGTAGCGGAAGTAACTCTGAGAGAGAAATTCCATGCCGGGCGAAATGTCATGATGATAGCCTTTCTTGCAGAAAATGTCCTGCTTCTGAAGGGCATAGCCTTCACCCAGTGTCTGCACGATGTTGCTCAGCACGTCACAGAACTGCATATACAGCTCGGCATCAGTGCTGAAGCGAGGCACTGGATTCTTTATTTCAAGGATGACGGAACAATCGCCCTGCTTCGACCAGAGTACGGTGTTCAGAAGTCTGCCGCGCTCGTCCTTGATGTCTTGAAGCTGGGCAAAGAGTCTGTCAAACGGTCTTTTCTTTGTGCTCATTCTCTATCCTTTAATGATTGTACAGACCTTGATAGACAAAGATTCCCCTGTCATGCCGCTTGGCATGGAGTCCGCTTCGCTGCTTGACGTAAATCGTGATCAGTCCTGCGATGGCCAGTGCTATCATAGCAATGAAGCCAGCCAGTTTGCCCATCACGATAGAGAATACGATGAAGCCGATGAACGATACACCGATGGCTCCGGCTGCGTAGGTGAGGAACCTGCCTCTGATTCCCATGAACTCCAAAGGACGCTGTAGCCCTTTGAATACGGGATAGCCATTATAGTTTTGCATATCAGTCTCTTTTGAAAAACAGAAAAGGAAATGCCCTACAGTCATCAGACGATGGCACGGGCATCTCCTTTTGTCACCGTTGGCTCTTACTTGAAGAACATGGGAAGTGCCTCCGACATGGCGATGAATGCCACACAGCCACCGATAGTCATCATAATCGTCTTCTTCACGTCCTGGTCTCCGTTCTGCATCTTGAAATAGACATTGAACGAGCCGACAAGCACGATGACGGCAGCGATGGCTTTCATCAGATTGGCCACAGGGGTCTGATACGATGAAATCTCGGTGGTTGCCTTGGTGAAGCCTCCTGCGCCCTTACTGCTGGCATAGGTTGCCATGGCACAGAAGATGAACATGCCTACAAAGGAGGCGATGCGCTTCTTGGGGAGTTTCTTCCAGCCCTGCTGAAGGGCATTCTTAATAGGGTTAATTACTTGTAACATAATAGTTTGTAAATCTTTTAAATTTGAAATCTATGTTACAATTTAAAGAACCAAGTGGTGGGGAGAGAAGTCTTAACGGGACTCCAAAGCATCCGCCTCTCGCGGGTACTGCGGCTTCGCTCCCTCTGTTAGCCGCCAAAAGTTAAAGTACAATATTAAAGGCTTATGTTCAGGCAGCTTCTGGAATCTCATTCCATCCGGCTGCAATCTTTCCCAGGATGCTATCCTTACCCTTCTCTGCGAGTTCGTTAATCTTGGGAATCAGATCTTCGATTTCTATTCTTCCGCTCATAACTTCTTGTTCGCTTTCTTCCTCTTTGGAGAGGTCTTTCCTTGTGTTATCCTTAACGACGGTCACGGGCTGAAACTCTTTTGCCTCGTCACTGATGTCGATTTCCTCTTCTTCAACAGCCGCTTCCAGTGGAATGTCATCCTTCTTAAAATACTGGTCATAGGCAATCATCCCAAGATAGTAGCATATATAGCCGATGAAGATGACCGTTAGATAATCTCCGAATGTCATGCTGTTGCTGCTGTTTGTGGATGGTTAGGTGAAGTTGCTGCGGCATTCTCACGTTCTACATTCCATGCACGGTTGCTACCATACCAATGATCATTCTTCTGTTCTGCTCTCGGGTCAAAGCTGACCTTCACACTTTCGTTCGGCTGGATGGCAAACTGCTTGATCTTGTCCTCGCCGAACACATCAAACAAAAGCCGCTTGGGGTACTGCTCTTCTGTTTCAAGCACATACTGTTGGCTCTGCCATTGGCCACGTGCAGTTGTACCGCTTTTGGGTGGCAATACTGCAATGATTTTTCCTTTGATTTCCATGTTGTTTATTACTTTTATGTTTATTACTTGAACTGGGCTTGTCCGCTCAGTCACGTTGCTTCTTTAGATGGCGGCAGGAGGACACCAGGGGGCAAACTTTATTCCAACCTTCCGGGCGTGTTCTTCTCTGACAGGATGGCGTTTCAGTTCCAAAGGGTAATAGATGGTGTTATTGCCTTTGAAAACGATGTAGCCATATCCCTTCAGTATAGAACGAAGTTGAATACGTTCAAGATTGCATACCAGTTTCATCTTGGTACGCTGCTCTAATCCAAAGGTGATTCTTCTACGTTCGGACTTTATGAGTGATGTGCGTATTCTTGAGCGCATCCGGCTTTCTTCTTCTGGAGTACGGGTAAGTCCCAACTGAATGGCCATTCTGCGCACTGTCCGCCAAGAGATATTTGTCTGGGCTGCAATCTCTTTGAGGGAGTGGTTAGGGTACATTTCCCTAACCAGTTCCTTAATCTGTTTTGTCTTGGTGACAGGCTCGCGTTTTACCAGTCCGAGTTTCTTGGCTTTACGTCGTAGCGTCCTTGTGCTGATGCCCAAACGTTGTGCTAATTGCTCGTTGGTCTCTATCTGATAGTTCTGACATAAGAGGTTGACCTGTTCCTCTGTCCACTCTATTGCTTCCTTTGTATTCATAATACCTATATTAAACTATCACGATGCTTATAACACTCACGAAACTCTCCTTTGTTCAACTCGATAAATGCACGAAGGATAGCATTGACCATGTCCGTGGCAGACATGCGGTTTATATCACACGCTTTCAAGGCTTCAACAATGTCATCGTCTATCCAGTACATCTTTCGTCCGGTCTTTCTGACACGATAGCCATAAGTCTCTCCGTACTTCAAGAAGGTGTTCCACATCAGGTTGCCCTCTTTGGGCAGGGCTGTTGTCACTGGGGTAGGTTCTGATGTAGCAGGTGCCGGGGTGGGGTGCTCTTGTATAAGTTCCCCTTGCCCGTTCTCAATGGGAGTAGCAGGCTGTGTCTGTCGCCCTTGGACTTCGAGCACCAGCCCTGCAATGTCGTCGGGCAGTTGCATCAGATCGTCGTGGGTCATTTCGTTCTTCTTTGCCATTGCGTTACTCTCCATAGATTTTGTTGTAGATACAATCAAAAGCAGGTTTCACGATACCCTCCTGGGTGTTCATAAGGCTGACGGTGTTGTACCGCTGCATTTCCACGCGCTGCTCTATTTTAGGGGTGACGATACCGTACTTTGCCCATCCTTCATCCGTCTCAGCCCATAGTTTCCTTTCTCTCTCAGTGCCATATCGCTTATCGTGTCTGTTGACAACAAAGAATATCTGTGTTGCCATAGACTTTACACGCTTCTTTAACTGAAGAATGAAGCCGAGGAAAGTCACGGTAGAGTTGATGCTTGTAGTCTCGTACTGATAGGGACAGACGATGTAGTCAGAGTGAACAAAGAGGGGAATAAGTCCCTGCTGAGCAAGGTTTCCCGGTGCATCTATCAACACAGTGCCGTTCAACTGACGCAGGTTCTGCATCAGGTTTTTCACATTCTCAGGGTCGGCAATGTTGAAAGCCTGTACCTTATACGGCTCTTTGAGGTCGCTGTATTTCTTGTGGTCAGCCTTGCGTTTCTCGAAGATGGTCTGCTGCCCATCGCAGTCAATTACGATGGTGCGCTGTCCCCTTGCAACAAGATAGTTGGCAAACAGGGTACACAGAGTTGTCTTGCCTACGCCGCCTTTTTGGTTGGCAAACGTGATGATAGTTGCTTCGTTCATTTCTTTTTCAATTTAAAGATTTACAAATACTTGTTCTTAACTCTCGATGTCCATCCCAAAGGGAAAAGACAAAAACAGACTCCTTTTTGGTAGGCCATTTATAACTTGGAGTTGGGCCCCAGAACAAGTATTCGCTGACGATGTACCAGTCATCACACACCCGTCATTATCGGGTGGTCAACCATTTTCGGGTGCAAAGTTACATATATTTCACGAAACCGCCAAACAATTAGTCAGAAATTTATAATATTGATATTTTATAAATTCTTAATTTCATCAAATTAGTCAATATTCGTATCTGAAATATACATTTTCTGCAATTATGTAACTTATTTCTTGTCTGATTCCTTAGGCAATGCCCATCCTTTGAGTTTTGCAACCTCATAATTGAATTTGTACCAAACATCTTCATCAAGGAACTCAAAGTGCATAGTACCTTTCTTGTATGCCTTGCATTTGAAGAACCCCCAGATGAACCACTCTCCCCACTGTTCACGGTCATGGTGCCAATGAAGTCCTGCCACATGATCATAATTGGTGCCAGTGATGTAGCAAAGTGCCTTGCAGACATCTTCAAGCTGCTCTACATTATACCCCTGTAACTGTACGGTGGGATATGCCTCCTTGCCGTTCTTTGAACAATAGTAACTGCCATGACAGACATATCGGTCGTGATAGCCTTGGCACATATAGGGTACTATGAACTTCTTATTGACCATATAATTTGCATTGGTTTTCCATTTCTCCCCTGCCGTATTGTTCTCTGCCGAGAAGGAACAAATCAGGTCAAAGGCTTCTACAAGTGCCTTTTGCATGCGTTGGCCGTTGGTCTGAATTACCATATCGATGACCCTGTAGATATTACCCATCGTGAAAGGTACATTGGTCTGCTGTTCTATGAACTTGTTAATCTGCTCACGCAAATGCTTGGTAGCATATTTCTCCATGTTCAGTTTCTTGAAAATGATGTGCCAGTAGTATTTCTGCAACTCTTTCTTGTATTGCTGATGGGTAACGTTGATGGCATCACCGCCATAGCCGCCTTTGATAGTTCCGAATCTGATGGGGATATACTCATATTCTCCAGCTTCGGGATATTGTGCCAGTTCATTGATTTTATTGGCTGCTTCCAGTGTCTCATCAAAGAGTTTAACGGCAGAGACATAACGGTTTACAAGGTCACGCACGATGTTGTATTGCATAATTCCTTCCCGTTGGTTCATATTGGCTTCATCTTCGTCAATCTGTGAGAAATAGTAGCCGTCAAACTCTTTCTCTCCCTCGCCCTCTTTGTAGAGTTTGATAAGTGCCACGTGAACACGTGTCTGACGCTCTGCATTCTTGAACACCTCCCCCAGATATTCATGTCTGCCGAATAATTCAACGGTTTCTATGAGTTGTTTGTTTTTCTCATAGTTCCAGCCTCTTTCAAGATTGTCCTCATTGCAAAGTGCTATGATGGTACAACCGGCAGGTGCAATCTCAAAGGCATGGAGAATATGCCTGGCACCTTCGCTGAAAGGTGGGTTCATTACGATGTAGTCCACATGGCTCACCTGTTCCGAGGTCACGGTCATAAAGTCGTTGGCAATAATATCACACTTGCCATTAAGGAGTCTGCGGATGTTCGGGTCTTTCTCGCAAGCAATAACCTTTGCTGCTCCGTTCTCTTTCAGCCAGTCCACGATGTCGCCCTTACCAGCCGATGGTTCTAATACGGTCTTGTCCAAGATGTTCTCGCCCAACATCATCTGTTCAATCACTTCCCTTGGTGTAGGGTAGAAGTCTGCGTTGTCTGTGAAAATACTCATAATGCCTTTCTTTTGATGGTTTGACTTTAATTTTTTCCCTTTGGTTTGGAGCTTTTGCTCCTTGCCGTCTTCGGGATTTTACTTTTACGATGCCATCAAAAGGTTGCCGCTCAGCGATAGGCAGTCGGAAGGTGCAGCACAAGTTTCTCAAAATACTCTTTACCAAAGGGAAAGGAAGATTTTGGGGAACCTGTACTGAATACCGAGGACATTCGATGACGGTAAGATACCTTTGCATCGATAAATCAAATAACGAAGAAGGTAATGAGTAAACAAGCAAGTCGTACCATAAAAGATGATGTTAGGTCATCTCTTTGGTTGCGGGAGCCTTATGGTACTTATGGATGGCAGAGTTATCCGGCAGGAAGAGTCACCATATCGTCGCATAATTCACTGACTGTCTTTCGGTGGGTGATGAAAAGCATGGTCTTTTGTGGATATGTCTTGAAAAGGCGGCGATATAGTTCGTACTCTGTGGGCTCGTCGAGGGAACTGCTGATTTCGTCAAGCAGGAAGATGTCGCCATGCCTCGGCACTTACATCAACGGGAAACTCCTGCGTCAGTCTAAGTGACAGGCGCAGGAGCTTGTAGAAATCGTCATCGAGACGGATGGTTTCAATACCTTTACTCATTCAGTCGCATCGTTCCTTTCTTTACGGATATATCCTAATTCCTCTGCACGTTCTGGATTCTCCTTGATCCACTTGCGCAGTCTTTTGACGTGCTCTGTATCATTTTCGTCTTGGTATTTCCTGATGCGGAACTGTAGCCATAGACCAAAGATGACAAAGCCAACCAGAGCAATCAAGACAATAAATGCAACTACCTGAATTATACACATAGGCCATCAGGTTTAATCGCCCTCACCGTCCCACCAGGGTACATTCCTTGTGGGGTCGCCGCTGCCAACCAGAAACTGGCACTTGTGTTGCAGTTCCACTACTCTGAATGATGGCTTCATATATTTCTTTTTCATTGCTGTGTCCTCCTTACTTGATTACAATCTTCTTACCGTTGTTGATATAGATGCCCTTGGTGCTGGGCTTGCTGCTCAGGCGCACACCGTCGAGCGTGTACCATGCCTTGCTATCGAAGGTCATCTTGCCCGTCTTGGTGTCAATCTCGCCGATGGCGGTTGTTTCGCCGTTGCGGCTGACGAGGCGCACGGTGATGCTCTGGGGCAGGTCGTCGGTGGCAGCGGCTGAGCGTGTCAAGCCACGTGCCGGGGCCGGGGTTGATGTGCCGACGTACGACAGATAGCAGCGCATGGGCTTGATGAATGCGCCAAGGGTGAAGCGGACGAACTGCCCGGCCTCAACTGTTGCCGCGCCGCCAGCCTCGGTGCCACTTTGGGCTGCAAAGCCGTAGTCATTGCCGGCAACTGCCCAACTCTTCCCTTTATACGTGCCGTGGAAATTCCAGGCTGCATCCGTCGTGGCAACGCCATAGAGACCATCGTTAGCCGTCGTGGGCTGCAGCGTTACGACTCCGCCCGTCATGCTCACGATGTTCGGGAACGTCATCGTCGTTTAGCTCGGCATGAACAGATACGGCGTGTTGGCAGTCAGCGAGGTCACGTTATTTGTGCCTTCTTCGCCCGGCTCCTGCATCGTGCAGACCCACTTGTGCAAGTCTTCGTCGTACACCACTCCTTTGAAGCCATAGAACTTGCCGCCCTCGCTGCCGTTGCAGATATAGTTGAACGGCAGTATCACCGTCGCGGCCTGTGCTGTGTTGAACGGGCGGTTGTAGGTCACGCTCTTGATATTGCCTACCTCCTCCGTGATGTTCACGCCCACGACGTTGACGCCTGTTCCCTGATTGTTTGTGCCGTTGATGGTCACGTCGGCCCTCTCATTCCACTCATTGAAGCGGTATTCAACCACTGCGTCGCCGTACTTCGGCGTGTAGTAGTTGCCGTCGTAGAGGAAGCCGTTCTTGTAGCCATCCACCATTCCGTGGTCGGTGGTCGCATTGCCGAGGTTGGCGGGCGCGACGGTCGCCGTGGCTGCGGGGCGTCCCTGCCTGTTGCCGAGGATGCTGGTGTAGTAGCAGTTCGTCATGTTGTAGGTCAGGGTCGGCTCACTGTTTGGATAGACGAACGTGAAGCAGTTGTCGCCCAGCGCGTATTTGCCCGTGCCGTATGCGGCGGTAGGCCTTGGGTAGAGTGGAGTAATAGTGGACAGAAATTAGAGAACATTCGGAGTACATTCAGAGAACATTCAGAGAACATTCAGTATAAGTCATTTGGTTGACTAAGACATCCTTCAGCTGCATTACAAGAAAAAATGTCATCAAAAGAGGTTAAAAATGAGGAAGAAGAGCGGTTCTTCGACAATTTTTGACTACCTTTGCAGCAAACTTTTCGGCTGACCGAAAGCAGAGGCGTTTTATAACACCTTGCAGAGGTTAGTTATATAGAAGATGTTATTGAGAACAAGGTTATGAAACATCACGTGTTGAGATATATAATAATGGTAGCAGCCATCCTGCTGGCGTCGGCAGGCTGCAAGAGTGGTGACGAGGATCATAAGCGTGCGCCGCAGGCCGCGGATTCACTCTACACGGCAGCGTATGCAATGACGTTTGCAGACACAGAGCCGGAACGGGCACTACAGCTCATTGACTCAGCCCGGTTGGTGGGCAACCTGTCGGATGTCCGTGCCGATATTCAGCGGGCAAGAGTCTACGGACGGTCGCATGCGGAAATCAGAACCGACTCTGCCATCTTGATTGGCGAGCGTCTCATGCTCCACGACTCTGTCAAGGCCGACTACGACCTTCAGCTTGACGTGATTGAAATCCTGCTCGATGCTTACCGATTAGAAAGGGACTATGAGCAGGCCCTGTACTGGGCCACCCGGCTGAGCGACGTCTATCGCGAGCACGACATGCGCCACCTGCAGTCATACAGCAATGCCGAGATCGGCGCCCTGATGGTTCGCATCGGGCAGCAGCAGGAGGGACTGGCCCGCATCGACAGCGCGGTACAGCAGCTGGCGGGGCATCGGCACTACACAGAGATGAACCTCGCCCTGCTTGCATTGAAGCGCAAGGCGGACGTCGCCGCAGAGACAGGGCGCTACCAGGCGACGACAGATGCCTCACAGCAGATGCTCGCCATGCTGGACGACTTCGAGCAGCACCCTGCCGACTACTATGACCAGGGCAATGGCTACAGCGGCATCACCGTCGAGGAACGTCCGCGCTACATCGACTTCTACCGTAGCCGGGCATACTCATTCCTCGCCTTGGCAGCGGCATCACAACATCAGCCGCAGCAGGCCATCCACTATCTCGACCTCTACGGACAGACGGATGCGAGCCAGACCCTTCATGGGCGCTATGTGACGACACCGACACTCTGTCGACTGGGACGCTACGACCGTATGCTGGCTATCTATGACGAGGTGGAGCAGTCGATGGCCGACGACACGCTGAACGCCAACTACGCCGACATCCTGCGCGGCAGGGCTGAAGCAGCCGAGTCACAGGGGCATGCCATCGCCGCCAACGGTTACTGGCGGCGCTATGCCGACCTGAGCCAGCTATTGAGCGATTCGCTCCTCAAGGGTAAGGCCCACCTCTTTGCCGCCCGCTACCACGCCCAGGAACAGCAACGCGAGATAGAGCAACAGCGTGCCAGCAGGCGCATCGCCGATACCATCAGCATTGCCACGGGCAGCCTCGCCCTGCTGATTCTTGTCTTTGCCCTGTATGCCTTTCGTCAGTGGCGCATCACTCAGCAACGCAATCGCATTCTTGCCCAGCAGATCACCGAGGCGGTGGAGTATAAGGAAAAATATCGAAAAGCAAATTCAACTAAACCAACAGTTAATTCGGCTAAACCCGAGTTGACAATCTCCGATTTCACCGAACTCTCCGACGAGCAACTCTTCCTCTGCCTCCGTGACCTGATAGAGAACGAGCGGCTGTTCCTCCAGCCCGACTTCGGTCGCCAGACGCTTATCGACCGCACCGGACTCTCGAAGGAACGCATCGGTGCCGCCTTCGCACAGGGCAGCGACAGTGCCTCCCTGCCGGCATACGTCCGCGAACTGCGCCTCGACTATGCCGTCCGCTTGATGAACGACCAGCCCTACCTCTCCATCGAGCAGGTATGCCAGGCCAGCGGCTTCACCAGTGCCGACACCTTCACCCGTAACTTCCGCGCCAAGTACGGCATGACACCCACCGCCTACAAGCAGTCGAAAGCATAGCACTGATGAATTAAGAACTCAAGTTTCCCACCTTTTTAATTCGTTGTTTTTAGGAAGAATAAGGGATGGGAAACTTCAAGTATCTACTCAGCACCTCTATTGTTGGGTCGGCCTGTGGCCTCAAAATTATAAGAAAATTCTTGCTTAGGCAAGCGTCACCCTGACGGGATGCCGAGCGGGATAGAAAATTATCAAAATAGGCTATGCATGCCCATTATTCTTATAATTTTAAAATAAATTTTCTTATAATTTTGAGCGAAGCGACCATATTATGAGGGGGTACTGAGTAGTTACAACTTCAATTAAGAATTAAGAGTTGAGAATTAATCCCCAGTGACGTCCTGTCTTTTTATGCCCGACGGATTGTCGTTTTCGGCGATACACGGCTGAAACCATCCGATAATTTGTCTGAAACCATCCGACTATTTGTCTGTGCGCTGGTGAGTACGGACTTTTTTTGTAACTTTGTAACCGAATTACTCTGAATAGAGTAGGGGAGAAAACGTAAATTGTAGAATAGCGGATAAATTGTAATTTGTAAAATCGAAAATTGCTATGGTGGAAACAACAACTTTGATCGTTCTGCTGGCCGTTGCCTTGTTGGTGCTGGCCGTCGTGGTGGGTGTACTGGTGGTGCAACTGTTCCACAAGAACGACGAGCTGAAGGAAAAGAACGACGTTATAGTGCGCGAGGTGCGCCGCAACCAGTCGCTCATCGACCGCGCCGTGCAGCAGGGTGTCAGCCGTGCTACACTACTCTCGATGGCCGTCATCCTAGTATTGTGCGGCTCGATGACGGTGCTGACATCGTGTAGCAAGGACGAGACGATTTACGTGCCCGACCCGACCGACGCACCCCGCACCAGTCCGCTGGTGACGGTGGTATATAGCCCCGATGCCTTGGGCGACCAGTCGTTCAACGACCTGATCTACTCAAGCGTAGAGAATATCTCAAGCAGGAACGGCCTGCGCTCCCTGCACCTGTCGCCGGCAACGCGAGAGGAGGGGCTGGCCTACTTGGAGGACATCTTCCGGCAGACGGAAACGGCGGGCGACACCATTCGCCGCCTGCTCATCGTGGCCAGCTCGGACTACGACACGTGGCTTCGCCAGAACAACAAGCGGCTGGAGGGCAACCCCCGCGCCGACCTGCTCTACTTCGAGACCTCTACGCCGCTCGACGGCAAGGGCTCGACGCTCTTCATGCCCTACTATGGCGCCATGTACGAGGCGGGTGCCATCGCACCCTTCTTCCAGCCGAAAGCCCTGCTGATAGGCGCCAATCCAGAGGACGAGTACGTCAGCGAGGCCATGCAGGGCTTCAAGGACGGCTTTGCCACCGACTGGGTAGCCACAAGCGAGGAGAAAAGTCTCACGACCATGTACATCGGCCAGCACGCGGGCCAGGGGTACAGCATTGCCGACACGCTGGCACTGAAAATGATGCGGGATTATTGGGAGCAGAGCGAAGACTGGCTCGGCAAGTCATCGGCAATCATACCCGTCTGTGGCGGTGCAAGTGCTGTGTTCCTGCGTCTGTCCACAGTTCTCAACCAGTTCATCGTTATGGGCATCGATGTCATGAATACCGCAGCCAACTGCCAGTACTCTGTCGTAAAGCGCATCGACATGGCCGTTGAGACGAGCATCCGCCAGTGGCTCAACGGCGAGGGCATTCCCAAGCACCAATCGCTGGGCCTGGCCTCTGGCTACACCGACTTGATAGTCAATGCCCATCCCTACTGGTTCGTACCTTCCTCAACAAGTGGGGAGCCGAGTGCAGAGCTGCTCCGGCAGATACGTGAAGAAGCAATAAGAAAGGAGGCGGAATATGAGAAGTGAATTCAGAGGTAAGAGGGAAGAGGTGAGAGGTAAGAGAATAGACTGGATGGCGATACTGTGCGCAGCACTATTCACTATTCACTGTTCACTATTCACTTCCTGCAAAGGGGACAGCGACCCTGTGACGGAGATAGTGCCCGCCCGCCACTGGGTGGAGAAGACCGTGGCCGTGGTGGCTCCCCTGAGCGATGCTGCCAAGAAGGGACAACTGGAGATCATAGCGGGCTGGTTCACGGAGAACCTGACCGAAGCCCAGCGCCAGGACACGCTGGCCATCAGGCTGAAGATAGAGTGGTACAACGAGGACACGGAAGACCTCACCGCCCTGAGTAAGACGCTGGCAGGGCGCGACGACATCACGGCCATCATCGGCCCCTTCGCCGACGATGCCGTGGCAGCCTTCGCCCCGGCCTGCCAAGAGGCCCGGAAGCCGCTCATCGTGCCCACCGCCACCAACGAGGAGCTACAGCGCCTCTACGCTGTCAAGAAAGTGAAAGGCAACAAGAGCGACGACCCCTTCCTCTGGGCGCTCACCGAGAGCGATGCCACGTTCGTGGAGACCATGATGGGTTCGTTTGCCGCCTTCAGCCAACACTGGAGTTCTATCCTGGACATAACCAACAACAAGTCATGCTACTTCTTCTCGCCTGCCGGCACCTACGGGCAGACCTTTGAATACTGGGCACCCTTCTTCGCCGAGAACTACGGCATCGACTTGCTGGCCAACACGCAGTACCAGAGCAATGACGAGCTGGCCTCGGCGATGGCCAAGATCATCAAAGACCGAGGCTACAATCAATATTATGGGAAGGCCATGTTCTGCGTGGTGGAGAGCCTTCAGCAGCTGCACGATCTGATTCCCCTGCTCCGCCAGCAGATTGATCCCGACCATGCTGACTTCTTTGATGAGAATGATGGCTACTGGCAGACCGCGCTCATAGCCGCCAACACCTTTTTCGCCGTTCCCAACATCAACGAACAGGAACTCTATGCCTTTGACGACAACGGAAAGTATGTGCTGAACAACCTCATCGGCTACTCGCCGTACGCCGACCCCACCACCGGTTTCGGGGAGAGTTTCCAGCGGCGTTTCACTAATCTGCCCACCTTTGCCGAGAGTAAGTTCTACGACGGGCTGCTGCTGGCCGCCTTCGCCGCCTGCTACCAGGCGCACTATCCCGCTGTGGGCAGCATCAACGATGCCATCATCGCCATCACCAAGGGCAACGGCAGCAATCTCGACGCTGCCGTGTGGGATGACATCGAGATGGCCAGCTACCTCAAGAGCATGGAGGACGGCCAGCTGCCAGCCTTCAGGGGAGCCTCCGGCGACATCGCCTTCGACCCGGCATCCTTCGCCCCCGCGTCGCACACCACTTACCTGCAATGGCAGATTCGCAAGTATGGTGAGGGTCAAGGGGGACGTTTCATCCCCCTGGGCTATTTCGACGACAGCGGCAGCCAGCGCCTTGTCAACAACCTGCAGGCATGGAAATACCTCTACGACCAGAATCAGGCCGAGGCCGACTTCGCCAAGCAGTCGGGCCAGGGTGCCAACATCACTTACCCCGCGCTCACTGACCAGTATGCCGTGCTCGTGCAAGGCAGCTATGAGGCGAAGAACCAGCGCCACATGGGCGATGTGATGATGATGTACCAACTGTTGCGTAAGGGCGGGTTCGACGACGACCACATCATCCTCGTCGTCGACAAGGCCTGGGCTTCCGACAAGAAATACATCATACGTGCCGACCCTGACGGCCCCGACCTGATGGGCGGCACCGACCAGCTGCCCGCCGCCGTCATCGACTACGACAATGCCGACCTGAGCGCCGCCGACATCAGCAACATCCTCCTGGGCATCCAGACCAGCCGCACCCCCACGGTGCTGCCCCGCGATGCCGGACAGAACGTGCTCCTCTTCTGGAGCGGACACGGTACTTCCAGTTCGTTTGAATGGCGCGACGCGCCATTTTTCAACGGGTTCACCACCACGCTGATGCAGAGCACCGCCCAGACCATGCTCAGCAGCGATGCCCCCACCTGCCGCAAACTGCTCGTGGTGGCAGAGCCGTGCTTCGGCGAGAGCGTCATCAGCGCACTCGAAGGTATCAACGGCGCCCTGGGCATGAGCGGCGCCAACCGCTACGAGCAGTCGTTTGGTGACAACTGGAGCCCGACGGAGGGATACCTCTGCGACCGCTTCACGCTGAACTTCTACAACTGCCTCTCCGACAATCCCCAGACGAACTACCATGACCTGTTCCTCTATCTGGCCGAGCACACCATCGCCTCGCACGCCAGGATTGTCAATGCCAACCACTTCGGCAACCTCTCGGCGGCCAACCCCGGCGAGTTCATCACCTATTTGAAGAATTGAAGAAAGTAAATACACATTATTATATTAATTAAACAAATTAGACAATGAAAAAATTAAATCTATGGATGCTGGCCGCCATTCTGACACTCTGCGGCCTCACCACTGCGCTCACCTCGTGCAGCAGCGACGACGACATCGTTCAGGCCACGCCAATTAGCGCTGAGCTACTCAGCAAGTTGTGGTACAACGAAACCACGGTGGACTACACCTTCGACGACGGTACCAAGGAGACGCTGAAGCAGGTCACTGCCTTCGACTTCGACGATGACGGCGAAGGCAAGGAGTATTTCTTCTATGTTGATGCCGACAACAAAATGAGAGAGGATATGCCCAAGCTGTTAGGAGCCGACTTCGTCTATACGAACCTGTCGGGCATCATCCACATTTCGCGCAAGGACCTGCTGGGCACCGATGCCATGCGGAATCTTGTGCGCGAGGCGAAGTACCAGGGCGGCACGCTCGTTGTCAGCGGCGACAACGTCAGCCTGCTGCCTGCTACGGATGCCCAGAAGGCCTAGTTGGAAGCGTGGCTGCCCGAAGGTGGCAACGCGAATACGGACTACAAGAACATCCTCGTGATGAGCGACATCCACGTGATGTCGCCGCAGCTGCTGGTGAAAGAGGGTTCGGCCTTCAGCAGTTATCTGAATTCAGACCCCAAGTTGCTGGAATACAGTGGTGAGGTGCTGGAACAGCTTGTCGCCGAGGCCGTGAAGCGCAAGCCCGACCTCGTACTCATACCCGGCGACCTGACCAAAGACGGCGAGCTGGTGAGCCACCAGCTGGTAGTGAGCATCCTCACCCCTCTGCGCACTGCAGGCATACCGGTGATCGTAGTGCCGGGCAATCACGACATCGACAATCCTGAGGGCTATTACTTCGACGGAGACGAGAAACGCTCCGCGGAGCGCACATCGCCCGATCAGTTCAAGCAGCTGTATGCCGACTTCGGCTATAACCAGGCCTACGCCACCGATCCTGCCTCGCTGTCGTTCGTCTGCGAACCGCTCGAAGGACTGGTGCTGCTGTGCCTCGACACAAACATGTATGAGTTCAATGAGTACTTAGACAGGGGTGGCAAGAGAGACTACAACCAGACTGCCGGCCGCTTACGCCCCGCCACAATCACCTGGGCCCTGGCTGAGGCCGACAAGGCTCGCGCCAAAGGCAAGCAGGTAATACTGATGGAGCACCACAACATCGTGCAGCACCACGATGCCCAGGCCCAGATACAGAGCGAATACATCATTGAGAACCATACGAGCGTGAGTCAACAGATGGCTAGGCACGGCGTTCACCTGGCCTTCACCGGACATACCCACCTGCAGGATATTGCCGCCTACCATTACTACGACGCCCTGAAGGTGAAGAATGACAGTATCGTCGACGTGTCGACGGGATCCACCATCTCCTATCCCAACCCCTGGCGCACCATCAGGGTCTCGGGCGACTTCACCAAGTGGGAGATTGCCACGGAATATATTAAGTCGATACCCTCGCTGGCCGACGTGCAGGGAACGTGCTACAAGCGTCTCGCCGACAATATCAGCGGCGGACTGAAGTGGCACATCGAATACGCATGGGATGAAATTTACAAGAAAAAACCCTATCTGACAGCGTTGGGCTGCAATGATCAGTTCCTACCCGACAATCCTGCAGATCTGACTAAGCTTATAACCGATTACCTCATCGACGACCTCACCAAGGTGTATATGATTCACAACGAGGGTAATGAGTGGCAACATGAGGACCCCGAAGCACTGATAGAACGGCTGAAGACCAACCTGCAGAAGATGTTCCGCGAACGGTCGGAATATGTAGAGCAGTGGGAACTCACAACAGCATTCCTCGAATCGCTCGTAGGAACCGTGTTCGACAATCATCTTAAACCCGGACTCAGGAGTATGCTTTCCGATATCAACCAGATGAATGAGCCGTTGAGGAGCAGTAGGACTGACGACCTCAACACGGTGCTGACCATCGGACGCTAATTTCGCAATTACACATTATTATATATAGGACAATGAAATTGTTTAAAGTTTAAAGTTTATAGTTTATAGTTGATTACCTCTATAGGTGGGAGGGCTTGCAGGGGACTCGGCTCTGCCGCTTGGCTCGTCCGAGAATCATCTATAAACTATAAACCTTAAACTATAAACAAATAGAAATAAAGTATGAAAAGGACATTCTTATGGATGATGGCCGCCATCCTGACACTCTGCGGCCTCACCACTGCGCTCACCTCATGCAGCGACAGCGACGACGGCCCTCAGGGCATGCCCATTAGTGCCGAACAACTCAACAAGATGTGGTACGCAGAGGCCACAAAGAACTACACCTTCGCCGACGGCAGACAGGAGCAGCTGAAGCAGGTCACCGTACTCAACTTCAGCGAGAACGGTACCGGACGGGAGTACTCGTTCTATGTCGATGCCGACAATGAAGTCTGTGACGATGCCGACGGTCTGCTGGGCATAGAGTTCACCTACACCAACAACGACGGCGTAATCCGCACCACGCGCAAGGACATCCTCAACGATGCAACCGCCGACCTGGTCAGGGAGTTCAGATACCAGGACGGCAAGCTCGTCACGAGCAATGCCGACCTCAGCCTGTCGCCGGCCACCGATGCACAGAAGGCCCAACTGGAAGCATGGTTGCCCGACGGAGCCAATGGCTTAAACCCCAACAATGGTTTAGGCTTAACAGGCTTCAACGCCTCGTCCTGGCGCGCGAAGCAGGACATCTTTCTCTACACCGGCAAGGACTATGACGTAGCCGATGTCATATACCGTGGATATATTAAGGTGCCCCTGCCCTGGAACGATAGCGACAGACAGAGCAACCTCCCCATGAATTTCTGCGACGACATCACCCCAGAGAACGGCTGGGAACTGGTGATGAACCGCTGTGGCAACAGTGCTATTGCCAATGAGAACTTTTTTGCCCTGTACAACAAGTACTTAGGCATCCTGCGCATGTTCTACTACATGCCGGCAAAAAGTGGCGATGGCAACGACCACTACTGGTGCGTACGCTTAAATGGCGACATGGTGTACCGCTCGCCCATGATATACTCCATGCCGCAGGACATGAAGATTGTCAAGCCTGAGACATTCGGACTGGAAGGTGTGTCGCAGAGCGACCAGCTCTACATGAATATCACACCATGGACGGAGATCGACCTCACCACCGACGGCATCGTTCCCAGGCAGGGATGGTGGGCCTTCGACCTGGACTTGTCGACCTACCGCCCCGACGTCGACCTCACCGACAATTTAATCAAGATGTGGGTCGACGAGACCACGACGTCCAACGTTTCGCTGGTCACCGCCCTGCAAGGCTCACTCGACGGTTCACTGAAAGGCGATATCAACCTACAGGCACAATTCCAGAAGGGCAATAAGGCCGCCAAGGTATGCGGCACCGTCTTCAAGGCCCTCAAGGGCGCCGCCGACATTGGGGCCGGCATAGCCAGTTTTATCGGGAAAGATCCCGCTGGCGGCATAGCCAACATCGGTAATGCTTTGGGTACCATTGGCGACATCTGCACCGAATACGGACAAGACAAACTGACGGGTTTCAAAGGCACCATGAACGCCACCATCAATCTGGCACTCACTGCCAATGCCTCTACCGAAGGCACCATCAAGGCGTACACCAAAGTCGATGAAATCGTATCGTCCGAGATGAGCATCGGCAAGAATTTCAAACTGAAGGGCACCGGTCTCGGCAAGGGCGTATGGAGCCTCAAGTCCAGCCCCAAGATCTATATGACCAACGTCATGACAACAGAATCTCTCGCAACCCGCCCCTATGGATGCGTATGGTTCTTCGACCCCAGCAGCATTGAAGTGGATTTGAACCCCGAAGTGTTCGGCGACGATGTGGACTCGTTGCGGGTCGATGCCGTCTGTCTGGTACGTGACGGCACTTCGTGGTCAAGCATTGACAAGTACCGCTCGGCCCTGGGACTGAAGGACCGTAAGATTTACCAGAGCAACTACACAAATAGCAATATCCAGACGAAGATCGATCTTTCCGACCTTCAGGCTTGGAATACAATTGGAAACTTCTACTCTAGGGAGAATCTCTACGATCGTATGCCTGAGGACGTCTGTTTCCCGATTTCGATAATGCACAAGTCAAGCAATGAAGACCTGAATATGGGCATATGGGGAGCTGGTATGACCGATAACTTGTCAATATTCGGCACGCCAAAATTCATCATCGAGCCGATGATGTCCACCAAAGACGAGAGCAAATGCTGCACTGCTCCACCTGTCGTGGTCAATGTCGTTGTCACCGTCAAACTCAAGAGCAACGGCAAGAAGTTCATGTACAGCGGCGAGTTCCTGCCCGAAATCGAGTTCCTGCCATGGCAGTTGAAAGCCGACGAATGGGTAGCGCTGTGGAACCGGGTGAAGACTGGCCCCAGTTATTACCAGAAATACCCTGACTACAATCCCACATACGAACTCCACAAGCAGCGCATGCTGGACAAGATGAAACTCATCTACCCAAATGCTATTAATTAAGCTGTGATAGGCGGTAGCCGTCACCGACGGTGAACCCCGCTGAATCAGTAAAATGCGATAAAAAGCCGAAAGTCTTTGCACTTTCGGTTTTTATACAAACGAAAACAGGAAAGTATGAAAAGGACATTCTTATCGATGCTGGCCGCCATCCTTACACTCTGCGGCTCAGTGACTGCGCTCACCGCGTGCAGCAGTGACGACAGTGATGACAATGACACGACAGCAACAGAGCCGGGCAACGGCACGCTGAACCAGCAGCTGACGGGCACGTGGTACGCCTTTTATGAGGCCAGCGGCACGACGACGGCCCAGAACCCGGACACCAAGGCTACTGTGACAGTAGACTATTCGCACGTGCTGGAGGTCTATGACTTCGATGATAACGGCGAAGGATTCGTCCGTCGGCTCTTCTTTGGCGACAAGGAGTTTAAGCCGCTGGGCATGCAGGGCCTGGCTCAGTTTAAGTACACCTCCACCATCGAGCGACCACTGGTGGAGGGCCAAGACCTGGGCAGCGGGCGCGTCAGCGTGACATTCAGCGACGGCACTTGGCGCGACAGCTTCACAGCCAGCGGCACGCTGACCTACGATGACGATAACCTGACGGCCACAGGTATCGGCGGCAAGCAGGTGGTGATGCTGCCTGCCAACGAAGAGATGAGCAATGCCATCGACGGCTGGAGCGGTATCAGCGACGGCAACGCCGCTGCCGCTGCTGCCGCCGGAGCCGGCATCATCAGCCTCGAAGGCATCGCCACCCTCGACTGGCACGGTCTGTTCTACCTCTTGGAGCCCAACAAGCAGGCAGCCATCATCGGCGTCACCGACTATAGCATCACTGACATCACGGTGGATAGCTATCGCAACATGTCGTATATCAGCACCGCTCAAGTGTACCACATCAGCAGGATCGGCCCGGGAGCCTTACGGGGCTTGAAGCATCTGCGCAGCATCAATATGGCAGACAGTGGCATACAGGAAATCGGCGCCGAGGCCTTCAAGGGCTGCAAGAGTCTGGTGACGGCCACCATCCCTGCCAGCTGCACCGTCCTGGGCAAGGAGGCCTACATGGACTGCACCAACCTGAAGACGGCCAACATGCCTGGTGTGAACGAGATGGGCGAGGGATGCTTTGAAAACTGCTCCAGCATGACCACGGTGTCGCTCAGCCGCGAGGGTCTGGTGACCATCCCCCGTCGCGCCTTCTACGGCTGCCGAGGGCTGATGTCGTTAGAGATTCCCGACTGCGTGGTCGACATCGAGGCCGAGGCCTTCCGGGGCTGTGCGGGATTCAACCCGCTGATCCTGCCCAAGAAGCTGGCAAGCGTGGGCGACTATGCCTTCGAGGGCTGCACCAGCCTGATCACGCTGACCTGTCATAACGACAACCTGAAGTTCGGCAAGTATGCCTTTGCCAACTGCACCAGTCTGCTCACCGTGACGCCCGGACAGTTCTACTCTAAGATCGACGAGACGGTGTTCTCCGGGTGCAAGAAGCTGAGGGCCGTTCCGAAAGGACTGTAGGATTCGGATTTGGAAAGAAATTACCGTAATCAGCATAATTAGGATTTAGGAATGGAATTAGAATAATTACCATAATCTTTTTAGGGGCGTAAAGCTCACCGCAAAGTTAATGCGTATTACGGTAATTTCTTTCCATCCTCTGGAGAGGCTGAGTGAAATTGAAATATTGTAAAATGAATATGGTGAACTACAAATCAACCAACGGCAGGGGGATCAGCAGCATCCTCGCCTGCCTCGTGGCGATGGTCATGGGACTGTCGCTCACAGCATGCGTCGGCAACGACGACAATGCTGTACCCACACCCGCAAGCCAGAATCCGCTGGGTCAGCTGGTCAAGGGCGACTGGTATGCCGTCTATAGCGCCTCCGGCACCACAAAGGCGTGGAAGAAGGATGACATGACGGTGGAAACCACCATCGACTACACCCAGGTGATGGACAGCTACTACTTCGGCGACCTGGGGAACGAGTCGTATGGCACCCTGATACGCTACTACTACGCCGACGGCAATCTGGTGCCCACGGCCTTCAACATCATCCATTTCGACTACACATCGACACTGGAACAATCGCCTGCATACGAGAAATACGGTATCGCGAAAGGCCAGATAGCCATGACTCCCATTGAAGACAAAACATGGCCATGGAGAGAGAATGCGCCGACAAGCGCCACGCTCTACTATGACAACGGCAGCATCACCGCCAGCGGACAGAACGGCCAGGAGATCAGCCTGACAGCCGCCGACGAAACGATGACGGACTATCTGAATCATCTGTGGGGACAGGGCGGCGGCACATCCACCCCCTCTGCTGCCGATGCCTACAAGCCCAAGGCAGACCACAGCCGCTGGATGGCCCCGCTGGCCG
>CAMHUC010000042.1 GCA_946188155.1 uncultured bacterium
AATAACGTCATTGCTTTCATAATGATATGTTTGCTATTCTGCCTGCAAAAATAGATATAAATTCTGAAACTACAAAATAAAAACTGAAAAAAAAATATATATGAACGAAGCGCAGACCCGACTGAACAAGATAGACCCCCGGCTGCGGGATGCCGGATGGAGCATCGTGCCCGGCAGCAAGATACTCGGCTCACAAGGGGTCTGACCCCATGTGACTCAAAAAGATGCAAATAGAACATTTAGACAAACAAACGGTAGATGGAGCGCAGCTCAACCTCGATGCGCTCTATCAGATTGCGCCCTCCTGTTTTACGGAGGCTGCAGACCCCAAGACGGGAGAAATAAGCGAATGGTCAACTTTGATGTGCTGCGCCAGTTGCTTGGCGATGACGCTGTTGAGGATGCGCTGATATATGCTGAACTCGGTGAGCCTTGATATAACAAGGGGACGGTTCTTTTGTTATCAGCGGGCTGATAACAAAAGAACCGTCCCCTTGTTATGCGCGAAGGTTCGCCAGAAGCGCAAGGAGGTAGGGAGGCTCAAAGAACAATTAAAGGAGTTGAGCGTATGAATGTGAACTTACAAACTCCTGATATACTCAGCAGCAGTGTACAACGGCAGTTGACTGTATTCCTCAAAGTCCTTGATGTTGTTGGTGATGATTACATCGCAACCGCCTGCAAGAGCACATTGGTATTGAAGCATGTCTTCAAAATCTTTACAGGGATTGTTAATTGCTGCCCGAAGTTGATTCCTGTCCATTGGAAGTGTATTGACAAGTCTTTCAAATTTGTCCAAAGCATCATAGACTTCATCCCGTGTGTGGTTATGCCTTACTACATAAGCCAAATTGGCAAAGGTCAGCAAAGATGCATAAACCGTTATCTCGCCGGCATTGGCGGCACGAAGTATCAATCCTGCTTCAAAAGCACCAGGACGGTTGTCGTAAAAGTCAATGAGTATGTTAGTATCCAAAAAGACGTTTTTCATTTTCCCATAATATATGCTAAGCGTTCATCATTGGCAAGATCTTCTTTGGTAATATGCCCCATTCCGCGCAATTGCATAAACTCTTCAGGAAGTTCTGGCAGATTATTCCAGTCGATAGCAGAATCTTTGGTCTTTACTTTGGTTGTACGCTTATGCGTAGTTGTGATGCGACGAAGAGCCTTGATGGCTTTCTCCATCATGCCCTCGTCAGTTACAATGACATCTAATTCACGGAATAATTCCGCATTTAACTGTAGTGTTGTCATAACCTAATCGTTTTATCCGCTGCAAATTTACAATAAATAAATGAATAAACAAACAAAACAGATAAAAAGATGCAAATAGAACATTTAGACAAGCAAACGGTAGATGGAGCGCAGCTCAACCTCGATGCGCTCTATCAGATTGCACCCTCCTGTTTTACGGAGGCTGCAGACCCCAAGACGGGAAAGATTAAGCGAATGGTCAACTTTGATGTGCTGCGCCAGTTGCTTGGCGATGACGCTGTTGAGGATGCGCTGATATATGCTGAACTCGGTGAGCCTCATAACAAGGGGACGGTTCTTTTGTTATCTGCGGGCTGATAACAAAAGAACCGTCCCCTTGTTATGAGTTCCCCCTCTCTCCGAGCAGCAACGCATCGTTGCCTCTCTCGATACCCTCAAATCGAAGGTTGACCTTCTTCAATCGAACTTCGAGAAGATTTCTCAGGAGTGCGCCGCCCTGAAACAAGCCATATTACGACAAGTATTTGAATAGCGATGAAGGGAAAACTACCTCTGAATCCAGTTCTCAACCTTGATGTTCGGAATGTTTTCAAAATGCCTGATATTGTCTGTGACAACAGTCAGTCCCTCGCAGAGGGCATGACCGGCAATGATCATGTCAAACTCGTCAACACGTTTGCCTTTTCTTTCAAGAGCATATTTGATATTGCCGTAGTATTCGGCAGCATCGCCAGACAAGTCAAGGACTATAATCTTTTCAACAAGTTTTCTGATGCGTACCACTTCACGAAGATAGTGCTTCTCGCTCTTTCTATTAGCATTGAAGGCTCCATAATAAAGTTCATGCAAAGAAATGGCCGACATACAGCACTTCTCAAACCCAATCGTCAAAAGTTTACTGATGACGGAAGGATTATTGTCCATAAGCTCTATGAGTATGTTGGTGTCGAGCAAATATTGCTTATTCTTCATCGTACTTGTAATTTATCTGGCGAAGGCCGAAAGTATGGCTGTCGCGGAGCATTTTCTTCATATCGTCAGCGGTCATATCGTTGCCGCGAGGTAAAGCCTGAAATTCCCGCAGCCATTCTTCGTCGCTTTTACGCTGCTTGGCATTCTCCAGCTCTGCTGGCTCAACCAAATGTTCTGCCAGCCACTGACGGTTGCTTAGACTTAGCCCGCTCAGCATCTGAAGAATACTTTCTAAAGACAATGATGTATTCATACGCTACTATTTAACTATCACGCTGCAAAAATAGAAATAATATTTGGAACTACAAAATAAAAACTGAAAAAACAATATATATGAACGAAGCGCAGACCCGACTGAACAAGATAGACCCCCGGCTGCGGGATGCCGGATGGAGCATCGTGCCCGGCAGCAAGATACTCGGCTCACAAGGGGTCTGACCCCATGTGACTCAACTATAAGCAAGACGCTCCAAATCGGAGGCCGCCTCAGGTGTGATGATAACTTTATACATTGTATCCGTTTCTCTTCAGGAACGTTGTTAAGTCTTCGTCAGGACGCATTTCCATTCCTTCACCTCTGGCTATCTGTTGTTCCGCACGCTAAATCTTGGCGAAGAATTCTTCCTTCGTCATCTGGGTTGGGTCTTCTTTCTCTGCAAACAACTTACGCAAGTATTTTGCCACTCGTTTCATCATTTCAAGGAGCGCCATGCAGACTATGCAGAGGTGGCTGTGACATCCGAGCGTAGCGACCTGAAGGCTTTCCTGTCGAAAGTGCCCGACGCTTTCAACAGGAAGGATATGGAGAAAGCGTACAGTTTTACAAGATCGACAGCTGGCAGAGTATTGGACAAAATGGAAGCAGAAGGCTTAATACGCGGTGTGGGTAAAAAGGGAAGCCACACGTTTTATTACGAGAAAGTAAAATTATGAAAATGAAAAAAGTAATCAGACAATATGAAAATGAAAAGTAATCAGTCACGAGGCTGGCGCCTGAACAATCCGTGCTGCATCCGCAGGGGGGCGAAATGGGTAGGGCTGTCAGCAGAACAGAAGGACAAGGATTTCTGTACGTTTGTTTCTCCGTTCTACGGGTTCCGTGCAGCGATTATCATCATCTGCAAGACTTACTACGAACAGCGTCGAGTGACCATCAGGCAGATTATTGAGAGGTGGGCTCCCGCGATGGAGAATCATACGAAGTCGTACGTTGACCATGTGTCGAGGAGTGTGGGCTTGGGGGCTGATGTATTCCTGCCGTGCCCCAAGCGTGAAACGAAAAAATTATGGGCGTCGGTCATCTGGGCTATTGCCCTGCATGAGAACGGCTATGTGCCTAATGGTACGGAGGGGGTTATAAACTCTGCATTTGACTTGATATTTCCGTCATAATCACAATGAGCACAGCACATGGTTCGGAAGTTAGAGAAGTTAAAGAAGTTATGACGATAGCTGGCCTGTGAAGGCCGGCTATTTTCTTCCTACCCTCCTACCCTCCTACCCTCCTACCCAGCAGCACATCGAATCCCTCAGACATGACGCTGTCGATGAGCGACTGCTTGCTGTCCTGTAGGGTGAGGATTTGCTCCTCGAGGGTGCCTGCGGACACGAAGTGGTAGACGAACACTGCCCGCTGCTGTCCGATGCGGTGGGCGCGGGCGATGGCCTGCTCCTCGGCCGAACGGTTCCACCAGGGGTCGAGCAGGAACACGTAGTCGGCGGCGGTCAGGTTGAGTCCCACGCCGCCGGCTTTCAGCGAGATGAGGAAGAACTGGCAGTCGGCGGACTGCTGGAAGCGTTCGATCGCCTGCTCGCGGTTCTGCGTCTGGCCGGTGAGCAGGGCGTACTGCCACCCGCGCTGCTGCATCTCGGCGCCTACGCGCTCGAGCAGGCTGACGTACTCGCTGAAGATGAGCACCTTGTGGTGCGTAGGCCTGAGGCTGTCCAGATGGTCGAACACCACGCGGAGCTTTCCTTCGCCATTGGCCGCCTGGCGCAGCCGCCCGATGGCTGCGAGCAGGTGGATCTGGCGGTGCTGGCTGTCGGCGGCGGGGTCGAGCCACTCGTTGCGTGCCTTCGACAGTTCCTCGACATAGCGGCTGGTCTGGGAGTCGGTCATCGGGCACAGCACCACCTCGTCCTGGCGTTCGGGCAGGTCGGCGAGTACCTGCTCCTTGGTGCGCTTCAGGAAATAGGGGGCTATCAGCCGGCGCAGCAGGCAACGGCGGCTCTCCTCCATCTGCCGGGCGATGGGCTCCACGAACGACTTCCGGAACGAGCGGGCGTCGCCCAGCAGGTAGGGATTGAGCACGCTCATCAGGCTCCACAGCTCCAGAAGGTTGTTCTCAACGGGCGTGCCGCTGAGGGCCATGCGGTGGAGGGCTTGCAGCTGGGCGACGGCCTGGTGGATCTGCGACGAGGGGGTCTTGAAGGCCTGGCTTTCGTCGAACACCACGATGCCGAACGCGTTGGGTGCGAGCAGGCTGATGTCGTTGAGCAGGGTGCGATAGGTGGTCAGCGCCACGTCCCACCGCATCAGCGCCTTCCGCTTGTCCGAGCGCTGGGCGACGTCGCCGGTATAGGTCAGCACGGAGAGCGACGGTGCAAAGCGGCGAAGCTCGTTGCGCCAGTTGTGGACCACGGAGGCGGGTGCTACGACGAGCGAGGTACGGTAGGGAAAAGGGAGCGAGGGTTCGGGGGAGCCGGGGTGCGAGGGATCCGCGCCCTGCATTTCCTCATCGGAGAACAGCATGCCCGGCTGGGGCTGGCTGACAGGCTTCGAGGCCGAAGCCGTCTCCTTATATTTCAGCAGCAGGGCAATGGTCTGGAGCGTCTTGCCGAGTCCCATCTCGTCGGAGAGGCAGCAGCCGGTCTGGGCCACGAAGTTCTGCCAGAGCCACCGGAAGCCCTCCTGCTGATAGGGACGAAGGGTGGCTTTGAGGTTATCAGGTTTTGAGGTTATGAGGTTATCAGGTGATGTCACCTCATTACCTGAAAGCGAAGCGACCTCATGACCAGAAAGCGAAGCGACCTGACTCCTGTGTCGCAGGAATCCGTGGCCCCGGGGCATGCCCGTGAGCATCAGGTCGGCGTAGCGCGTGAGCCATTCCTGGGGGATGAGCAGCGTCTGGCCCGATGGCAGCATGTACTCCTGTTCGCCTCTGAGGATGGTGTCGCGGAGGTCGAGGAACGGGATGCGTAGCTGGCCGTCGTGGCCCTCGACGACTACCGTCACGTCGGTCTGCAGCCAGTCGCCATGCCAGCCGTCGCTCTGCTCTACGCTGAGCGGGCCTATATAGTAGATGCGGTCTGAGGGTTGCAGCACGTCGAATCCCGCATCCTTCAGTCTCGGGGCATACTGGCGCAGCCAGTCGATCATCGTGCGCAGCAGGGAGAATCTCTCGACGGGGCCTGCTCCTGTCATCTCTTTCAGCCGCCCGGCCATCAGCCGCTCGGCAGACTTGTCGCGCAGCTGTCGGACGAATCGGAAACTGCCGTCGGCTTCCGTCAGTGTCACCCGACCGTTTGACTCGCTGTCGGCTGCATATTCCAGTTTGTCATACCTGAAGCGCAATGACAGCTGGTGGTCGCCATTGACAGCCGTCTCCACGGCCAGGCAGGGCTGGGGGCACAGGCTGATGTCTGTGATGTCGAAGCCCTCGGCATTGATTTCGGCATGCGCCACGTGCTTGAGGATGAAGCGGTGGAAATAGTCGTTCTCCAGCTTGCGGGGTATCTCCACCTGCCCCTTGCCGACGAATGGTATGAGCAGCTGCCCGCTGAAGCCCTCGCGCAACTGGTAGATGCTGCTGCCGAGAATGAACATGCCTGGCGTATGTGTCAGCACGACGAGGCGATGCTCTGCCCGGTCGGACTTGTAATCCGACAGTCCCTTCACCTCCCCGTTGATGCGGAGCTGCAGCCGGTAGGTGGTGCCTTCACCGTGGCGGCAGAAGTCCATGACGGGGGTTGCCTCGCTGGAGCTCTCCAGATGCAGACGGTCGGAGACGTGGAGCGGTGATTTCTTGTCCTTGGCATAGAGCATGGGGATGTCGAGCTTGTCGGACAGGCGGACGGCATCGGCCAGCCGCCGGTCGGCCATCCGCTTCACGTGCCGCCTGACGGTTTTCTCCTCGGTGGCCCAGAAGTCCTGCTCGTGCCGGAAAACCTTTTTGTCGGCATATCTGGCATAGAGGCTGCCAGGCCGCAACTGTTCGCAGAGTTCGGCCAACAGGCGCAGGTCGGCCTGGGCGGACTCCACCTGCTCGCTCCTGACGGTTCCCTCCACCGCCATAAACTGACCGAGCGACATCACGCGCTTCAGTTCCGCCCCGACGACGGCAAAGCGCTCCAGTGGGCGTAGGATCAGGATTAAGGGCATGTCATCACGTCAATTCATACGGTTTTACTCATGTTTCGGAAGTTAAGAGGCTTAACTTCTTTAACTACAATAACTTCAATAACTTCTTTAACTACCGAGACATGAGCTTCAGGCCCAGCGCTTCTCGGAGCATGCCTGTCCAGTCCTCGTTGTTCTGCGGACAGAGGGTGTGGATGCCCAGCCGCGATGCTGCCGCGACGTTCTTGGGGCCGTCGTCGATGAACAGCGTTTCGTCGGCTGTGGCGTGCTGGCCGTCGAGCATCATCTGGAAGATGCGTGCGTCGGGCTTCATCACGCGGCACTCATAACTCAGGTAGAGGCGGTCGAAGTAAAAGCTGATGGGGTGGCCGTCGCCATCGAAGTCGCTGCTCAGAGCCCACTGCATCATGTAGGGGTTGGTGTTCGAGAGCAGACAGAGCTGGTAGCCCTCCCGGCGCAACAGGCGCAGCATGTCGAGGTTGCGACGCGGCACGCTGCCCACGTAGGCGTGCAAGGCATCGTGGCAGGCCTGACGGCTCACGTCGTGACCGATGAGCCTGCCCAGTTCTATACGGAACTCCTCGGCCGTGATGCTGCCCTCCTCCAACTGTCCGAAGATGCCGTGCTGCTGGTAGACGTCCAGGTGCCTGCGGGCATCCTTCAGCCCTATCTCCTCAAAGTGCCTGACGGCTCCCTCATAGTCGAGGGCCAGTACTACGCCTCCCAGGTCGAATGCTATATTCTTTATCATAAAAACGGTAATTTGTCTATTGGATGGTCGGCAAAAGTACATCTTTTCGGGCAATCCTCAAAATGTTTTTGCAAAAAATCAAGTATATTATGCCTAATTATGAATTGCTTTTAGTAACCGTTAAAAAATAAGTTGGTGAGAATTGATGAACACGAATTATCATTAATTATCCATTAATTGCTGCGCGTAGCCATTATATGATTAATTATATGGTAATTATATGTTCAACGGTTGACCACCTCTGTTGCTCAACCCTAAGATATTTACCAGCACACCTCTCCCCTCTCACCTCTTACCCCTCCCCTCTCACCTCTAAAACCAGCGGCAAATCACTTTTTTCGCCCTTAAATGCAATTTTTTCTGAAAAATATTTGTTTTTTCAAAATTATTGTTTATCTTTGCACCGAAATTCATGTTCAAGTGAGGGCAGATATTCATAAAAACATCGATGGAAAAGAGACTTAGGCCGTTTGTAGGGCCAGCCTCTGAAAGACGTTTTCGAACGTTACTGTCTGTGTAGTCAAATCTCGCAAATTTGAAACTAGATACAGCGGTAATGCAACAAAGACGTCTGCGTAAGTGATTATTACTATCACTGACGTGCCTGTTATTCCTATATATAAAAGGTGTGCCTCCAAGCGGGGGATATCTGTGTATATATGTATGTTGGGGATTATTGGGTCATGTCGGGGGTTCTTAATAGTCAATCGACGTAGGCCGGCTCTTCGTTGCTTATCCTTATCTAGGGGCAATGCGAGAGCCTGACTACAAGGAGAGGCACTGAGAAACCAATACTCCCACGTCTTTTTTTGTACCCTTTCCCAAGAAAGGCACAGTTTCCATAATACGAATGTTAGTAAAGTGACGACCAGCAGGGGAGCAGCTGGCCGGAGTAGTTCGTGTGTATTTATAGTTCACATTAAATAATTCGTTTTATTAACATTAAAAAATTTAAAAATTATGGAGAAGAAAGATTTGAAATTCTATGAGGCTCCCGCTGTTGAGACAGTGGAGCTTGAGGTTGAAGGTCATCTGCTGATTGGCAGCAAGGATGCCACTCTGCCTTCTGGAGAAGAGGAACAGTATGACTAATCCTATGCTAAGAGAGTATTTTTATTTTTTAACCAAAAAACAATTTTTTATGAAAAGTATTTCTAAGTTAATGACAATTGCCTTGGCAGTGGGAACACTGGCAAGCTGCTCTGACGAGATCATCGAGAAGAGCAAACTGCAAGTCAAGGAGGGCGACCTCGTGGCTACATTGCCACTTACCGAGGTGTCCAACACTCGTGTGGCAGTCGTTCCTAACACGAACGGTGCCGACTTCGTTTGGGCTCCTGAAGATCAGATTCAGGTTTACAAGCTGGCAAGCCTGAACTACTCTATCTACAACTACGTGAGTGGCGCCGGCAGTGACACCGGTGTGTTCACTACCGACGGTGAGGGCCAAAGCGGCGACGACCTGTATGCCGTGACTCAGCCTCAGGAAACAGAGACCATCTACGGTGTGTCGGCCAACGACGAGCAGAAGGCTGTGCTGACTGCTACTGTCGAGAAGGAGTATAACTGGGAGACGCTCGACGAGAATGGCGGTGGCTATAAGGTTCCCACACCGTTCTGGGGTCCTGCCAAAATCGACGGTAACAAGATCAACGTAGATTTCAAGGCCCTGACCGGCTTCATGAAGCTCGACCTGGCCAACGTGCCTGCTACAACAGAGGCTATCGTGCTGACCACTCATGAGGATTTCTCCATCGACGGTGGAGTAACGAAGATCAATGGTGGTAGCAACGAGCCTCTGAGCGGAACGCTCAACGCCGTTCTGGACGACGATGCAGCCCTTCAGGCTGATGCCCGTCTGGCCAAGTACGACATGATCCGCATCAACATTCCTGAGCATGCCATCGCCAAGGGTTATATCCTCTATATCCCTGTGATTGCTCAGCACTACGACAAGCTCTATGTGCTGGCTGTCAGCGGGACTGGCCGTGCCAACTACACATGGGATGCTGAGATCCTGCGTGAGTTCGACGACTTCACACAGAAGGTTTACACCCCCAGTGGCAACGTGAGCATCACCTCTCTGTCTCTCTCTGAGATGATCGACCTCAACGTGCTGGGTGCTGCTTCTTGGGCTGATGCTTCTAAGGTAATAGCAGCCAAGGCTGCTCAAAACCCCGGCCGCACCATGCGCTACACTGTTGACGGTTCATTATTCCCGGATAACACTCTCTATATTGCCAACAATATCGAGAAGAACAATGTAGAGCTGACCATCACTGGTATTACCAATAACCTGGAGACTATCACAGAAGCTGAGTACGGTTCTGCCATCCTCTCTCCGTTCTCTGGTGCCGTTACCGAGCCTGAAACTCTGTGGCTTGAGGCTGGCGACATGGCAAAGGCCCGCACCGTACGCCTGAACTATGAGGTAGAATGGCCCGCTGACGCACAGATTCTCCTGCCCACCAGTAACGTGGAGCTGAACTCTACCGTTGACCAGGATGAGGCTATCGAGATCTTCACAGCCGCTACGACAGGTGTGAGCGGATACGACGAGACTGTCTATAACGCTAAGAACGCTGGCCTTATCATCAAGGGTGGTACCCATGACGATGGTACAGGCAAGCTCGTTCCCGTTCATTACGATGAGATTGACATCCTGGCCAACAGCCGCGGTGATATCTATGCTTATCAGGAGGATACCTATATCGAGAAGCTCGTGTTTAATGGTACCGATAACCTCCAGAACGTCCGTCTGACCGACGCCCTGGTTGGTGAGATCAACTATGCTTACCCTATCGACAACAACGAGGAGATCAATATCTACACCACTGGTTCTGCCGCTATCGGTAACACGGGTGCTGAGGCTATCACTGGTTCTCATAAGAGCAAGCCCGCCGTGTACGCTTACTGGACAAGTCGCTCTCTGACCGATAACGCCCTTGCCCTCGGCTTCGACAATGCATACATCTACACCGCAGCACAGCTGCAGGGTGTCGGCCTCGCTGCTGGTATCGTTGAAGGTGCTGGTGCGCTGGGTGACTGCCCGAGCCTGATTGCTTATACAACTCCTGCACCTGTTTATAACTACCAGATCAGTAAGTTCGTGAACAACATCTGGCTCGGTGGTGTCAAGTATCCTTGGCTGGGTGCTCAGGTGGCTAAGCTCAAAGGTGCTCCTGCTGCTGCTGGTTATGGCACCGATCGTAACATGGTCGATGGTGGTGATGCCACTCAGTCTCTGACTACTGCTGTGACTATCAACGGTAACGGCAAGCGCCTGCGCAACATGGTCATCTCTACCGACGATCCTTACTTCATCGACCCGCACACCTGCTGCACCACCTGTGGTGACCTGACAGTGAAGGTGACTGAGGACCTCGGTCTGTTCCGTAACATCAAGTCTACTAAGGCTGTTACAGTGAAGAACATCTACCTGAACGATGCTGAGCTTAACACCAACTATCCCATCGACGACATCGGTTCTATCGTTGGCCAGATCTATAGTGAGGCTGCAGTTACTTATGAGAACAACATCTCTACCAACATACGCATCAAGGCCAAGGGTGACAACATCGGTGGACAGGCTGGTAATATCTTTGCTCAAAGTGTTCTAAACATCCTTAACCCGAAGAACAACCAGGAGGTTACTGAGACTGCTGTTCCCTATGTTTACGTAGAGAGCGAGGGTGACAATGTCGGTGGTATCGTTGGTTATGCCGAGTCTAATGATGTCATCGCAGCTGTCAGGCCTATCGCCAAGATCGACTGGGTGCTGGCTAAGAAGGGTAGCAATGCCGGTGGTGTGATTGGATATGCAGAATTTGATGCAGACTCCTACATCCAGCATGCAACTGTTGAGATTCCCAGCATCAAGGCTACTCAGAGCGATAAGACCGAGTTGAAGCTCCGCGCTACTGGTAAGAATGTCGGTGGTCTCGTTGGTCAGGCTATCAGCTATGAAGACAAGAAATTCGATGTGAAGGGTACCGTTAACGTGAAGGCTGTGACAGAGATCGAGGCTGGCAACCAGAATGCCGGTGGTCTGATCGGTCTGGCTTCTCTCGACGACGATGCTGACACTGGAACTGATGGTCAGCTGAGGATCGGTAACAATAACGGTGATAAGATTACTGTCAATGTTAAGGACCTGACTGCTCACAACGGTTATGCCGGTGGCTATGTAGGTAACATCAGCACAGGTAAGGAAACTCTGATCGGCGATAATAATGCCCGTCCCGAAGCTAATGCCATCTCAGACAATGTGACTATCGCTTCTCTGAACAGCGCATTCGCAGCCGGTGGTCTCATCGGTGGCAACACTATCCCTGTAACTATCGCAGAAGCTGATCATAACACGCTGAACGTGACTATCAACGACATCAAGAACACATGGACTGCTAACGACTTCAAGGGTACTTCTACTTACGATTATCTGAGCATCAATCTCGATAATCGTCTGAAGAACTGCGGTTCGTTCGGTCTGCTCGTTGGTCTGGAGAACTCTAAGGACCTCACAACAGGTCTTACGATTGCTGGTAGCAAATACATCACCACTGGCGGTGCTGCCACAGCCACTACCACTGGCGCTACCTCTATCATGGACGCTTATGCTACAACGAAGCTGAAGACCATCTTCAGCGATGCCAAGAAGGCGGCCGTGTTCTTCAAGTTGCACAGCGACACCGGTTCTACCGTTCCCGATGCAGCTACAGATTTCTACTGGGGTGATGTCTACGGTTACACTGGTTATGTGAAGGGCGACAACAAGTATGTTGTTGACGGCGTCATGCTCCAGGGCGACCAGATCTTCAACGTTGCCACTCAGTGGTAATCATCGCTCCAGGGGTACTGACACCCTGTGAGTAGTACTATCCAAGGTGGGCGTCGGCCCTCGCGGCCTGCGCCCACCTTTCACAAAAAGCGCAAAGCCATCATGGGATGATGCACGGATGAGCGAAACATCGCTTTGCGACGACGTTAATTTTTTAAAGTTTTAAATATTAATAAATGAACTATATGGAGCTTCTGGCTCGCGACGGGTAGGACGGCTCACAAAGAATTTGGTTTATAAAAGATTAGTGCTGTCACTGGCCTGCGACGGGTCGGTGACAGATTTTAAGAAGCCTTTAGCTATCAATACACATTTAAGTAACTGAACAAAATAATTTATAATAATTCGTGTTCAATTCGTGATAATTATATGTTTTTATAAAACACGAATTGCCATTAATTGACCACGAATTTCTCATTAATTCTTATATAAGATAATATTGCGCCTACTTATGGGATTAGGTCCACAAGAACGGTTATTAATTCGGTTAATAAAAATCGTATTGCTGTCATCCGCCTGCGAAGGTCGAGGGCAGTCTTTCTTGATTTGAGATTTAGAATAAACAATAAAAATTTATCATAAAATGAAAAGGAAAACGAATTTGATTCTGGCAGGACTCACGCTTGTCCTGCTCGCAGGCTGCTCGCAGGACGGGCAGCTGAAGGAGCTGGCCGACCAGCAGGTACTGGCAGCCAACAAAGCAGCGCTTCACGAACAGGCGGCCACTACTGCCACCGGACAGAACGCCGCCCTGCTTCGCGCCACGCTCGGCAGTGGCGGCACGGGCTGGGCAGAGGGCGACAGCATCTGGACGTACACATTGAACTCGCTGCAGCGCAACCGCTATCTGCTGAGCAACGGTGCCGGCAGCACCACGGGAACCTTTGCACGCACCAAAGGCTCCGAGGAGTATCAGGACGGCGGCACCGTCTATGCCGTCAGCTCGGCGAAATACATCTACGGCCTTTCCGCAACATCCGATAGAGTTGCAAAACTGTCGGTCACAATTCCACAAGACTATGTTGCCGACGAGGTCGGAGCACAGGAGGGGCAGTCGCGCATGCCGGTGCCCTTCTGGGGCACGGCCACGTTTGGCAGCGACGGCAGCTTGGAGACGGAGATGAACGGCCTGACGGCCCTGCTACGGGTGGACGTGTCGACACTGCCTGCCGACGCACGGGCACTGGTGCTGACCTCTCACTACTACACCGACCTTGAGGGAGCCGAGACAGCTCCAGAGGAGGGCGACGGCGAACCCCTCAGCGGCACCTTCGACGCTGTGCTGGAACCCGGGGCACAGCTGGCCCCCAATCCCATCTTCTACTCCTACGACACGCTACGGGTCAACCTCAGCGGCGCTTCGGCCTACCGGCATCTCTACATCCCCGTGGTAGCTGCCGCCTACCGTGCGCTACACGTCGTCGCCGTCACCGGCGACAACCGCTATCCCTACGCATGGCAGGGCCGCGTGCTGAAGACCTACCGCCAGGACTCCCCCTTCCGGCCCAACACCATCGTGGCACTGGAGCCGGAGAGCACCGGCATCCGCACGCCCCGCATCAATCGCTAATGTGTTGTGTCGACGAGATTCATGTCAAAACGGATGGGCTGTAGGGCTTTTGCTTGTCAAACGCCGCCAGCCTGGGTTTCGACGTTTGACAAGCAAAACGCCCTACAGTGGGAATTAGACAGAGATTTTGTCAAGGTTATACCACAGGGCACATGGTTATAGAGTTTCCATTTTTAATAGTAATATGTTTATGGAAAGCAGTGGGCTGCAGCCCGTGAGGGTCGGACGGTTCACATAGTAGTAAATTAGGTTAATAATTGTTTTTTCGCTGTCACCGGCCCGCGATGGGTCGGTGACAGTCTTAGTTTATGCTGTGGTGTCGGCTATAGACCAGTCTGAACGACCCATCAGTGCGTCATAGAGCGATACGGCGTATAGCCTCTAACGAGCACTCGGAGCACGGTGTTTTCGCACACAATTGGCATGTGTTCGCACACAGGCTAATTGACATACATCAAAAGAAAGGGCTTTTTCTGGGAAAAACGGGTAAGAATCCATTGCGGGTTCGGAAAATCGTCGTACCTTTGCACCGTCGAAAGGAAACAAGTAGACATCTTCAATAGATTAGTTAAGGTAAGAGATTCGTTACAAGGTTAGAGATTGCATAAGAAAGTTAGTTAGAGTTAGTAGTTTAGTTTTGTTAGTAATAAGTAAAAAGTTTTTAAGTTGGTAATAGGTATTACAGAGGTAATAAAGATTGATTATCAAGGATAACAGACAATGCAACCCCGTCGTGATGACGTGATTGTTTTCTTAGAAAAGGTTTTTAGTTATTCATAGATTGTTGGTTGCCGCTCCTGAGTCGTTGATGATCCAGGAGCGGTATTTCTTGTGCGGGGAACATAAATCTGAATTAAAATCTATATTAAAATCTTCGGTGTACGGATAAAATACTTCTTTTATAAAGATACCCGTGAAAACAGTTATATTCAATTGAGAATCTTATTTTCCCGGTGCTACGGCAGCAGCTCTACGATTTGCTCGAGATACTTGCGGTCGGTCTCGTCGAAGGTGTTGAGGTCGCGACTGTCGATGTCGAGCACTGCGCGTACGGAGCCGTCGGCAGCGAATACGGGCACTACGATCTCCGAGCGCGAGAGGCTGCTACAGGCGATGTGGCCGGGAAACAGCTCCACATCGGGCACGATGACCGTCTGCCGCCGCTCGTAGGCCGTGCCGCAGACGCCCCGCCCGTGGGGTATGCGATAGCAGGCCACGGGTCCCTGGAAGGGGCCGAGGCGCAGCATGCCGTCGCGCTCGATGTAGAAGCCCGTCCACCAGAAGCCCATGGTCTCGTGGATGGCGGCACTCACATTGGCCATCACCGAGATGGCGTCATCTTCTCCCTCGGCGAGGCTTCTGACCTGCTCGGCGAGGAGCTGGTACTTCTTTTCCTTTTCCATTGTCGATATCTTTTGTTACTGTTGCTTTCAGGATGCGGATGTCCTCCAAGGGGCGGGCCAGCTTGTCGGTCTCTGCCAGCTGTATCTTCTCCACGATGTCGAGGCCCTCGGTGACCTGGCCGAACACGGTGTACTGGCCGTCGAGGTGGGGCGTGCCGCCCAGTGTCTTGTACACCTCAGTCATCTCGGGCGTCAGCTTCACGGTGCCGTTGGTGGCAGAGTCGAGCCGCTCCTGCACCTTGGCCAGGATGCGGTCGTCGGTATACACCTTTCCCCAGACGATGTAGAACTGGCAGGCCGATGAGCGTCGCTCGGGGTTTTTCTTGTCCCCTTCGCGGGCCATGGCCACGGCTCCCCGGCGGTGGAAGATCTGCGGCAGGCGGAACTCTGCCTGCTGGGTGTAGTCGAAGTCGCCGGTGCCCAAGGCCTGCCCGGGCTTGGCGTGCTTGCTGTTGGTGTCGCCGCTCTGGATCATAAAGTCCTTGATGACGCGGTGGAAGAGCAGCGAGTCGTAGACGCCCATCTTCGTCAGCTTCAGGAAGTTGTCGCGGTGTTGCGGTGTCTCGTCGTAGAGGCCAATGCGGATGTTGCCGGCGGTGGTCTCGAAGAGCACCTCGGCAGTGGTGGTCTGCGCCTGCGACGTGCATAGGCACATTAATGTGCCAACGGCGATGAGGAAAATTAATCTTTTAATCATATCAGTTATACCTTAATTCTTTTTGAACATAAATCTTATTTAAAATCTAATCTAAAATCTTTTATATTTGCTTTTTAGGACATAAATCTTATTTAAAATCTAATCTAAAATCTTTTATATTTGCTTTTTAGGACATAAATCTTGTTTAAAATCTTATTTAAAATCTTATTTAAGATCTTTTCTGACAGGTGATTATATTTATGTTTAGATTTTAAAAAGATTTATGTTCCTTTATTACTCACTTTTGAGTTTCAGCTTCTCTGCCCAGCGGCCCTTGAAGAGGCGGGCGAGGAAGATGCTGCCACGGAAGGTAAGCTCGATGGCCATGGCCGTCCATACGCCGCGCAGCCCGAACTTCGGAGCCAGTGTGGCAGCGAGGGAGAGACGCACGGCCCACATGGAGCCGAGGCTCATGATGGCGGGGATGATGGTGTCGCCGGCGCCAATGAACACGCCGTTGCACACGATGGCAGCTGCGAACATCGGCTCTGCCCATGCCTCGATGCGGAGCACCTCGGTACCCAGTGCGATGACTTCCTCGACGGGCGACATGACAGCCATCAGCTCGGGGGCGAAGATCCACATCAGCACGCCCATCAGCGTCATCACGGCGATGCCCAGTGCGACGCTCATGCGGGCAAAGGAGCGCGTCAGTATCCGCTGTCCGGCACCGATGCCCTGGCCCACGAGGGTGGTGGCAGCCTCGGCGATGCCGTAGCCCGGCATGTAGCAGAGGCTCTCCACGGTGATGCCCAGCGAGTGGGCTGCGATGGCGATGGTGCCCAGTGGTGCCACGATGAGCGTGCTCACTATCTGTGCCGAGCCCATCAGCAGGTGCTGCAGGCCCATGGGTGCTCCGATCTTGATGGCCGTCCTGACGGTGTCCTCCTTCGGGCGGAAGTCGGACCACTCCTTCCTCTTTCCTCCTTCCTCCTTCCTCGAAAATATCCCCAGCATCTGCGACCGTACCAGCAGGAAGTAGAGCATCAGGCAGGCCGTGACCAGTTCTGCCAGGCCTGTACCGATGGCTGCACCCTTCACCCCGAAGTCGAGTATATATATAAATAGGTAGTTGAAGCCGACGTCCAACACGCACATAAGGATGTTGAGCATCGACGGAATCTTCATGTTGCCCGACGACTTGAGCATCGAGCCTGCCAGTCCCTCCATCTGGAAGAAGATGCCGCAGAGGCCGATGATGGCGAAGTAGATGGAGGCGTCGCGGGCTATCTCCTCCGTGCCTCCGAGCCAGAAGGGCAGGGAGCCGCTGATGGCCAGGGCCGTGCCGGAGATGAGCAGTGCCCAGATGAAACAGCACACGAGCGACTGTCGCAGCACGCGGCGCGCCGCCTCCAGGTCGTTGGCGCCGATGAAGTGGGCCACCTGCACCGAGAAGCCTAATGAGGCGGCGTGAGCCAGTCCGCCCATCAGCCAGCCGGTGGTCTCCACCAGTCCGATGGCTGCCGAAGCCTTGGCTCCGAGGTGCCCCACCATCGAGGCGTCGATGAAGAACATCACCGTGGCCGAGATCTGGGCCAGTATCGAGGGAATACTCAGGCTGACGATGAGCCAGAGCTTCTCGCGCTGACTCATCGTTCGCCCTTCCCTGATGTAGGAGAGGAGCAGTTCGCTGTTCCTTACCTTCTTCATCTAACGGGTTTAGAAGATGAATGTCTTCTCCAGCCAGTAGCACACGATACCGGCCACGTAGCCCACGAAGGCAATCCACGTCACCTTCTTCATATACCAGCCGAAGGTGATCTTCTCCAGGCCCATGACGACGACACCGGCGGCGGAGCCGATGATGAGCATCGAGCCGCCCACGCCGGCACAGTAGGCCAGCAGCTGCCAGAAGATGCCGTCGACGGCCATGTCGCCAGCGGCCTGTACGGGATACATGCCCATACAGCCGGCCACGAGGGGCACATTGTCGACAATCGACGACAGCACGCCGATGATGCCCGTCACCAGGTAGTGGTTGCCCTCGAACACGGTGTCGAGCGTCTGTCCGAGCATCGTCAGCACTCCGATGGTCTCCAAGCAGGCCACGGCCATGAGGATGCCGAGGAAGAAGAGGATGGTGTCCATATCGATGCGCGAGAGCATCTTCGACACGCGCTTCTGCGTGTTGCGGTTGTCGGCGGTGTCCTCACTTGCCTGGTGGATGCTGGTATAGAATATCTCCGTCACCGTCCACAGCACGCCGAGTACCAGCAGAATGCCCACGAACGGCGGCAGGTGGGTGATGGTCTTGAAGATGGGCACGAAGATCAGTCCGCCCACGCCGAGGAAGAAGATGATCTTGCGCTGGCGTTCAGAGAGCCCGTCGCTCTCCTCGACGACGGCCGTCTCCTGCACCGGCTCCAGAGTGCCGTTCAACGACAGTGAGAGGATATAGGCCGGGATGACCATCGACACCACGGATGGAATGAATATCTCCATGATGACACCGGCGGCAGTGATGACGCCCTTGTTCCACAGCATGATGGTAGTGACGTCGCCAATGGGCGAGAAGGCACCGCCGCTGTTGGCGGCTATCACCACGAGGGCGGCATAGATGAGCCGGTCCTGGTGGTCGCTGACCAGTTTGCGCAGGATCATAATCATCACGATCGACGTGGTCAGGTTGTCGAGGATGGCCGAGAGGATAAACGTCATGCAAGCGATGCGCCACAGCAGGGCCCGCTTCGACTTGGTCTGCAGCGTGTCGCGCACAAAGTTGAAACCGCCGTTCTGGTCAACCAGCTCCACGATGGTCATGGCGCCCATCAGGAAGAATAAGGTAGTGGCCGTTGAGCCTAAGTGGTGCTCGATGACCCCGCTGATGGCCGAGGCGATGTTGTCGCCAGTGGCTCCGGCGACATAGCTGCCCGGATCCATCATGAACAGAGTCCAGGTAGCAACGAACATAAGCAAGGCGATGGCAGCCTTGTTGATTTTTGTCACACTCTCGATGGCTATGCAGAAATAGCCGATACAGAACACGGTGACGATAGCGATTGTTAAAGTAGACATAATTATTAAATATTTGTTTTAGACTATTTGGCTGCAAAGTTAGCACAAATAAAACAAATAATCAAATTTTACGCGAAGAATATCAGAAAAAAGCCGTACCTTTGCGCCAATATAGATAAATAACTAATAAGAATGCTACGCATCAAACGACTTCCATACGGTATCTCAGCCCCATCAGTGCATAAGTGCGATTGCGTGAATAATTGCAAACCGGAACAAATATTTATGTGTTAAAATCAGATTTTTGGGGGTGATGTCGGATTTTATGCGTAACTTTGCACCAAAATCATCAATAACTACTTAAAATTATGGATCAAAAGAAATATTTCTTCGCCGTAGACCTGGGAGCCACGAGTGGCAGAACCATCATAGGCACCATCAACGACGGCAAGTTCGACCTGGAGGAGGTGACGCGCTTCCCCAACAACCTCATAGAGCAGGGCGGCCACTACTACTGGGACATCTACGCCCTCTACTTCGAAATCATCCGCGGCCTGAAGGAGGTGGCCCGCCGTGGACTGCAGATTACCAGCATCGGTATCGACACCTGGGGCGTAGACTTCGTGATGATCGGCGACGACGGCGCTATATTAAGAAACCCGCGCGCCTATCGCGACCCTATTACTTTCGACGCGATGGACGACTACCTGAAGCACGTGGTCTCACGGAAGGAGGTCTACGACGTGACGGGCATACAGTTCCTCAACTTCAACAGCATCTTCCAACTCTACGCCATGCGCCGCGAGGGCAACTCGGCCCTGAAGGCTGCGCAGAAGATACTCTTCGTGCCCGATGCGCTGAGTTGGATGCTGACGGGCAATGAGGTGTGCGAATACACCATCGCTTCCACCTCGCAGTTGCTCGACCCTCGTACCAAGCAACTCGACGAGCGCCTGCTGGCCTCGCTGGGCCTGACACGCTCGAAGTTCGGAAAGATGGTGAACCCCGGCACCGTGATCGGCGTGCTCACCGACGAGGTGCAGCGGCTGACGGGACTGGGACAGGTGCCCGTGATAGCTGTGGCCGGCCACGACACTGGCTCCGCCGTGGCTGCCGTGCCCGCCAAGGACGAGAAGTTCGCCTACCTGTCGAGCGGCACGTGGAGCCTGATGGGCATCGAGACGAAGGACGCCATCATCAGCGACCTGAGCTACGAGCGCAACTTCACCAACGAGGGCGGCATCGAGGGAACGACCCGCTTCCTGAAGAACATCTGCGGCATGTGGCTCTACGAGCGATGCCGACTGGAGTGGCCCGACGAGGTGCGCAAGCTCTCTCACCCCGAACTGCAGGGCTCGGCCATGCAGGTGGAGGCCTTCCGCTCCATCATCAACCCCGACGACCCGTGCTTCGCCGCCCCGGCCTCGATGATCGGAGCCATCCAGCAGTACTGCCGCAAGTCGAACCAGCCCGTGCCGGAGACACCGGCTCAGATTTGCCGCTGTATCTTCGACTCGCTGGCCCTGCGCTACAAGCAGGTGTTCCAGTGGATGCAGGAGTTCGCACCCTTCAAGCTGGAGGTACTCCACATCATCGGCGGAGGCTCGCTGAACAAGTATCTCAACCAGTTCACCGCCAACGCCACGGGTGCCACCGTGCTGGCCGGGCCCCAGGAGGGCACCGCCATCGGCAACATCATGCTGCAGGCCAAGGCCGCCGGCTTGGTGAGCGACATCTGGCAGATGCGGCAGATCATCGCCAACTCGCTGGAACTGGTGAAGTATGAGCCTCAGGACAAGCAGGCCTGGGATGCCGCCTTCGACAAGTATCTGCGGATTACGAAACAATGAATGAGAGACATAAATAGAGATTATAAGGAACATAAATCTTTTTTAAAATCTTATATAAAATCTATGCAGATAGAGTAAGGAACATAAATCTTTTTAAAATCTAATTTAAAATCTATGCGGATAGTAGATAGGGAAGATTGCCTGAGGAAGATGTATCAGATTGTTGGAGCCGCTATGGTGGTCTACAATGAGCTGGGCTACGGACTGGCTGAGCCTATCTATCAAGAGTGCCTGTCTATTGTATGTTCAGAGAAAGGAATACCCTGGGAGCGTGAGAAACTCTTAAAGATGTACTTTCACGGACAAGAACTGACTAAAGTCTATAAAGCCGACTTTGTCTGCTTCGATGACTTAATCGTTGAGTTAAAGGCTGTATCCGAATTGTCGAACGACCACAGGGGGCAATTGCTCAATTACCTGAGAACAACTCAGTCCAATGCCGGTCTGCTCATCAATTCCGGTCATCCCTCCATGCTGATATCTGAGCGCTACATCTTTAATCCCTCCAAAAGCCAATATGAATATATCCGCTACAAATAAGATTTTAATTAATATTTTAAATTAGATTTATGTTCCTTACTCCATCTGAATAGATTTTAAATTAGATTTTAAAAAAGATTTATGTTGAAATAGAAATATGAGTATTAACGTTTATAAATTAATGTAAGATTATGGCAAAACCATTAGTTGAAACCAAAGCAAGAGTGGGCGTGTTCTCTATCGCCCTGCAGGCTTACCTGCCCCAGTTCCCACAGCTCGTTCCTAACTTCGAGCAGCAGTATGCAGACTTCAAGAAGACGCTGCCCGAGAGCATCGAGATCATCGACGGCGGCATGGTGACCACCAAGGAGCAGTCGATGGCTGCCGGCGACAAGTTCCGTGCCGCCGACGTTGACCTCGTCATCCTCCAGATGCTCACTTACTGCACCTCCTACAACATGCTTCCGGCCGTACGCGACCTCGACGTGCCCGTGGTCATCGTCAACGTGCAGAAGAAGCTCGCCCCCGACTACGAGCACACCGACATCCCCATCTGGCTCGGCGACCTCTACGCCTGCGGAGCCATCGGCGAGATGGTGGCCGACCTGAACCGTGCCGGCAAGCGCTCGGCTGTCATCACCGGCGTCGTGGAGGGTGGCGACCCCGAGGTGCAGCGCGAGATTGAGGACTGGTGCCGCGCCGCCCAGGTGCGCCGCCGCTTCCGCGATACCAACATCGCACAGATCGGACGCCCCTACCCCGGCATGATGGACCTCTACATCGACGAGACCAACCTCTACCACCGTATGTTCGTCTACACCAAGCAGTTCGACTGGGAGCAGATGTGGGCCATCGCCGACAATATCACCGACGAGGAGGCCATCCGCGCCAAGGCTCAGGACATCCTCGACACCTTCGAGATCGAGGGTGGCGGCACCATCGAGAAGGTTTGGGACATGGCCAAGTACGTCGTTGCCTTTGAGCAGTGGGTGAAGGACGAGAAGCTCGGCATGATTGCCTCCCACTATGCAGGCTTTGCACAGGGCGTGGCCGGTAAACTCGACTCGATGCTCATTCCCGCCTTCTCGATGCTCATCAAGCAGCACACCGCCTGCGCCGTAGAGGGCGACATGAAGGTGGCCATGGCCATGTCGATCCTGAAGACCATCTCGGGCACAGGCACACTGGCCGAGATGTACTCCATCGACTTCCCGAAGGACATCTGCATCATCGGCCACAGCGGCTCCGGCGACTTCGACATCTCGCAGGCCCACAAGCCGACGATGAAGATTGTGCCCGTGTTCCACGGCAAGACCGGCGGCGGCTACCTGACGCAGTTCTATCCTCCCACAGGCCCCGTCACCTATCTGGCCATCACGCAGGATGCCAACGGCGTCTTTAAGTTCGTGGCTGCCGAGGGCATCAACGAGGAGGGTCCCATCTTCATGTTCGGCGACACCAACATGCGCACCAAGTTCTCACTGCCCTGCCGTGAGTTCGTCAACAAGTGGAGCGAGGCCGGACCTACCCACCACATGGCCGCTGCCGTTGGGCACCACATCGACACCATCCTCAAGGTGGCCAAGATCCTGAACATCGAGTGCGACGTCGTCTGCAGATAAGATATTGAAACATAAATCTTCATAAATCTTTCATAAATCCTTTCTGGGCTATTTATGTTTAGATTTATGGAGATTTATGTTCCTTAATACCCTTTTATGTTTATGGATATCATTATCGGTTTACTCATCATCGCCATTGGCGCCTTCTGCCAGTCGTCGTGCTACGTGCCTATCAATAAGATCAAGGACTGGTCGTGGGAGTCGTACTGGATCATCCAGGGCGTGTTCGCCTGGCTCGTGCTGCCGTTCCTCGGCGCCCTGCTGGCCGTGCCCGAGGGGCAGTCGCTGTTCGGCCTGTTCGGCAGTGCCCCGTCGTTCAACGTGTGGATGACCATCTTCTTCGGCATCCTCTGGGGCGTGGGCGGACTCACCTTCGGACTGTCGATGCGCTACCTCGGCGTGGCCCTCGGACAGTCGATAGCCCTCGGCACCTGCGCCGGACTGGGCACCATCATGGGCCCGGTGCTGCTCAACATCTTCTTCCCGGAACTGAACGCGCTCGACTCGCTGACCTTCGCCGTGATCCTTGGCGTGGTGGTGACGCTCGTCGGCATCGCCATCATCGGCGTGGCTGGCTCGATGAAGGCCGCCTCGCTCTCTGAGGAGGAGAAGAAGGCCGCCGTGAAGGACTTCAACTTCCCCAAGGGGCTGGCCATCGCCCTGCTGGCCGGCTTCATGAGTGGCTGCTTCAACGTCGGACTGGAGTTCGGCAAGGACATCAACTTCGGCGAGCTCACCGACCCGATGTTCCGCACGCTGCCCGCCACGCTGCTCGTCACCTTCGGCGGCTTCATCACCAACATGATCTACTGCTTCTACCAGAATCAGGTGAACGGCACATGGGGCGACTACCGTAAGACGGCTGTCTGGGGCAACAACCTGCTGTTCTGCCTGCTGGCCGGTGCCCTGTGGTACTCGCAGTTCTTCGGACTGGCCCTCGGCAAGGGCTTCCTCACCGACAGCCCGACGCTGATGACGCTCTCGTTCTGCATCCTGATGGCCCTCAACGTGGTGTTCTCCAACGTCTGGGGCATCATCCTCAAGGAGTGGAAGGGCTGCTCGCAGAAGACCATCGCCGTGCTCATCTGTGGCATCGTGGTGCTGGTCATCTCCTGCTTCCTGCCGCAACTGATAGGATAGGGCAGTAACGGCTCTGCCGTGTTCCGTTTATACGATAATCTTCGAAAATCTGGCTGAAATAGCTCGTCTGTAGACATTTTTGCCCGATTTTTGAAGATTTTTATCCCAAATCCTTGGTGGTTTCGGAAATTTTTCGTATCTTTGTGCCGTTATTTTAAGTCTAACCCTTTAATATGAAGAACAAAATGAAAAAGACTTTTGTGATTTCCGTGGCCACGATGTGTGGCGTGTTGAGTTTGTGTGGCTGTCAGCAGGACGTTGTCAGCGTTGAGGAGCAGCAGGCAGAGCCTACCAGCGTGCTCCATGTGTTTACACGCAGTGGCGATGACCCTGCGGTAGCGGCCGACGTGCCGTCGCCCGTCAGTCTCTATGTGTTTAATTCGGGTGGCAAGTGCGTGAAGATGCTCGCCGACGTGACGCAGAACGCCTTGGTGCCCGTTGCCGGCGGCACTTACGGCGTCTACGCCATTGCAGGAGCCGATGCCGCCCGCTATGACTTGCCGACAGCCGATGACGCCACGAAGACGAGCATCATCAGCCTGAAGGAGAATCAGACTGTCGGGGAGCTGATGACTACCCACTCGCTGGTTTCGGTGGCAGACGCGACGGAGCATAATCTGACGCTGACGCTGACGAGGGCCGTGGCGGCTATCCGTCAGATCACTATCAAGCAGGTGCCGTCAGCGGTGACGGCTGTCAGCGTCACCATCGCGCCTCTCTACGAGGCGATGGCCATCGACGGCAGCTATAGTGGTACGGGCGGCAGCTGTTCTGCCACATTGACAGAAGAGGCCGACGGCAAGACGTGGTCGTTCGCCGGAGATGACAACGGGCCGTTCTTCCTGCCTTCCGTCGGTAAGCCAACGGTTACAGTCACCTTTTCCACTGCCGACGGCAATACGGCATACTCCTATTCGGCTGCGGAGGAACTGGCGGCTAACCGGAAACTCTCCATCGAAGGCACGTACACCGAGCAGGCGAAGCTGAAAATCACGGGCACCATCACGGGCACCGAATGGGGTGAGGATCAATCCATCACCTTCGAGTTCGACGAGAACAGCTCTTCTGCCTCGACACCCAGCAGCGGCGACAATACCGGCGGCGGTTCTGGCACCGGCGGAAACACTGGCGGCGAGACTGGCGGCGGCGAGACCTCGCAGACCGTCACCCTGCCTGCTGTGGGTGATATGTATAAGGGTACGTATTACGTGCTGAGCGTGGATGAGGCTAATAATCAGATCGTTGTATTCTCACCGACGGAGAAAGCCATGGGGATAGATCCTACTAAGGTTAACGTTTCAGATGCATTGCAACAACTCAATACGGCCTTGGAAACATGGGAAGACAATCCTGTAGGTGAATGGCGTATTCCTAATTATTCTGACATTTCTTTGATTGTAAATAAAAGAGAGGATATTCGTAAGAATTATACTGAATATGGGGATAATACAAGAATGTTTTGTTTGAACTCATCTGGTACTCTGGTTTCTACATATCAAAATAAGACGGATTTTCAATTTACAGATTATAGTTACTCTGTTAATGCTGTCCTCCGCCCTGTAGCCACCGTAACCGTTACAGGCTCCAATTAAGTAACTCAAGTTTCTGAAGTTCTGAAATCCCTTATGTAAAGGAGCTTCCCCTGCCTGTTGTAGGGCGTTTTGCTTGTCAAACGCCGCCAGCTGCATCATCCCTTGATCGGCGTTAGACAAGCTAAACGCCCTACAGCAGGCGAAGAGGGCACTTCCGAAACATGAGTAAAGAATAGTGAGAGATATGTTGGTATGACTCCTTGCTCAGCCTTGCATTCCTTCAGTAGCAGGTGAGCGGTGCTCGGGTGCAGACCTCCCCTACCCCCTCTTATAGGAGGGGGATGGATAGACTTGTTGGCAGAAACTCATTAGTAGGGAGGGCGTGCAAGGTATCTGTCCTCCCCCTACAGGGGGAGTTAGAGGGGTCTTAAGGTTGGGGCACTTCAATTACTAACTCAAGTTTCTGAAGTTACGAAATTCCTTTATATAAAGGGATTGAACCTTCCCATGCTTTCTCAACACAGAGAGCGCAGAGGACACAGAGTAATATGTATATGAGTATAAGAGGTTTACAGAGCGGCTATACTGCCTACACAGAGAGCTGGCGCACCAAAGAGCCGGGGCAGGTCTCTGTGAAGAGCGTCAGGCTCCTCTCGTAATCTCTGTAGTAAAAGTATTCATCTCTCTGTGTCCTCTGCGCCCTCTGTGTTGATAAAGAGGTGGGAAACTTCAGTAAAGGGACTCCCCCTGCCTGCTGTAGGTCGGTTGCCCTTTATGTTTCATCATATAGAGTGGCATACAATCAAAAACTATATTAGGAATCAAGTGGAGTTGTATAACAGCAAAATTTGATAGAGGTTTTAAAAGTGGCCAAACCGTGCGATAGGCACGGTACCACCGCTTGGACTCTCGCTGTCGGCCTGCTTATCCGGCAGTCCAACCGCTGGACTACTCAAGAGTTGGCTGCTGTGGTGCAGAGAACGGCTCCTGTCTGCAGAGGGCGGAATACGACGGACTGTAGGGCGTTTTGCTTGTCAAACGCCGTCTGCCTCTGATTCGGCGTTTGACAAGCAAAACGCCCCACATTAGCAAGGGTGGCGATAAGGTGGGGATATCGTCAAGACAGTACACTGGTCTGCAAATTGTTTTCGCCGTTTTTCTTGCCACTGTTGCCACTAAGCTTATTACTCGCTGATTATCAGCGGGTTACGTAGTGGCATCAAGTCCGGTTCTCTTGCCACTCTTGCCACTGGTGTTGCAAGGGGTTAAGCGCTTGATATTCAGAGAGTTATGTCTTAGTGGCAAGAGTGGCATCAAAAAAAATAAAGAAGAAGTCCCGGTGCTTCACAGCGTCGGGACTCTTCTTACTTCGTTGAAGTAAACTTGGATAATATAATAGTCAGTAGTTGTTTTCTCTTACCTCGGAAGGTTGAAGGCACGCGTCATCTCAGCCATCTGCTCGTCGCTCATGCCTTCAGGCTCGAAGCCCATGCACTTAGCATTAATGTAAATCTTGGCACTCTTGGAGAGCACGTCGATCTGGTCGAAGGCGTCCATCACGTCGGTGCCCTTGGCGAACACACCGTGCTTCTCCCACATCACCACGTCGTAGTCCTCCAGCTCCTTCAGCGTGGCGTCGGCCAGCTCGTTGCTGCCGGGCAGTGTGTAGGGCACGATGCCCAGTCCGAGCGGGCAGAAGGCCTTCGTTTCGGGAATCATCGACCAGAGGATCTTCGTCAGCACGTCCTTGCCCAGGAACTCGCGCTTGTGGCTCATGGCCACCAGCTCGATGGGGTGAGTGTGTACGGTGGCCTTGTAGCCCGAATTGGTCTCTATCTGGTGGGCGTGTACCGTCAGGTGGCTGGGCAGCTCGCTGGTGGGCATCACGGGGTTGTCGGCGATGATGACGTAGGAGGCGCAGTCGTCGAGGATGCGTATCACTGAGCCGTTGTCCATCGGCCAGCGGGCCAGGTCGCGCATGCGCTTGCCCGTGCCCTTGCAGTAGAAGTAGCAGCCTTTCAGGGCGGGCAGTGTCACGCCAATCTGCTTGACGTCGCTGATGGCGGGCAGCTGGCGGATCTCGTCGTCAGCATACTCCGTGATGTTCACTGTGATGTTGCCGCCGTTGCGCTCGGCCCATCCGTTCTGCCAGAGGTATCCGGCCACCTCTGCTATCTTTTCAATTTCGGCCTTCAATGCTGGACGGCCTTCAAGAATACTTTTCATTTCTTGGTCAATAGTTTTAAATCCGATGCAAAGGTATATCTATTTTTGCGTTTTCGGCCATAATATTTGATTTTTCCACCCGAATTTATGATTTTTTAATTGATTTAAGTCAAGGGGCGAAAAAGATGCCTATAAATTTGGTTATTTACCGAATTTAGTGTATCTTTGCAGACGATATGAACAACAGCATGCAGGAATCGAAATGGAGTGAGAACGTGATTCTCGTGGATGCCGACTATGTCGATCAGGTGGCTTTCAACCTGATTGTCAACTTTGAGCGTATGCTGGAGCGCCCCGTTCCCAGGGCCGACCTGGCCCGCTGGCTGGAGTGCGTGGCCCTCGACGGCGGCCTGCGCCCCGCTGCGGACGGTGATACGCAGGTGGTGCTGGTCCACTCGAAGGGCAGGGAGCAGCTGCAGCATTTCGCCCCCTCCCACTTTTCCGACGAGCTTCACGGCAAGGCCTTTACGGGGCAGCTGGGCGAGTTCCAGCTGAGTGCCTACCCCGTGGAGGAGATTGCCGACGGGGCCGACTTCTTCGTGGAGGCCCTGCAGCTGATAGCCGGGCAGAAGGAGGTGAAGCGGCTGATGGTGGTGCCCAATGCGGAGCAGGGCGACATATATAATAAGGTGTGCCAGGCCTTGCGCCGGGTGGACGACGACGGCAAGCGCATCACCGTGTTCGCCATGCAGCCCATGGCGGGCGGCAACTTCCGACAAGAGATTCTCGGCTACTCGCTGCTGGCAGCCCTCGGCATCAGTGCCGATGAGATCAATAGAAAATCGCAAATGGCTAAATAGTAAATAGCTAAATAGTAAATAAATCGCAAATCGCAAACCGCTAAATAGTAAATATCCAAGATGAGTAAAGTACTGATGATTGGCGCCGGAGGCGTCGCTACGGTAGCGGCATTCAAGATTGCCCAGAATGCCGATGTGTTTACCGACTTTATGATAGCCAGCCGCCGCAAGGAGAAATGCGACGCTATCGTGAAGGCTATCGAGGAGAAGGGTATTCTCTCATCCCTCACCTCTCACCACTCACCTCTAAAAATCAAGACCGCTCAGGTGGATGCCGACGACGTGGAGCAGCTGAAGGCCCTCTTCGCTGACTATCAGCCGGAGCTGGTGATCAACCTCGCCCTGCCCTATCAGGATCTGACCATCATGGAAGCCTGTCTGGCCTGCGGCTGCAGCTATCTCGACACGGCCAACTACGAGCCGAAGGACGAGGCCCACTTCGAGTACTCCTGGCAGTGGGCCTACAAGGAGCGCTTCGAGCAGGCCGGGCTGACGGCCATCCTGGGCTGTGGCTTCGACCCGGGCGTCAGCGGGGTCTATACGGCCTACGCCGCCAAGCACCACTTCGACGAGATGCACTGCCTCGACATCGTGGACTGCAACGCCGGCGACCATCACCACGCCTTCGCCACCAACTTCAATCCTGAGATCAACATCCGCGAGATTACCCAGAAGGGCCTCTACTATAAGGACGGACAGTGGATAGAGACGGAGCCGCTGGAGATTCACCAGCCGCTGACCTATCCTAACATCGGCCCGCGCGAGTCGTATCTGCTGCATCACGAGGAGCTGGAGTCGCTGGTGAAGAACTATCCCACCATCCGGCAGGCACGCTTCTGGATGACCTTCGGCGAGCAGTATCTGAAGCACTTGGAGGTGATTCAGAACATCGGCATGAGCCGTATCGACGAGATTGAATATGAGGCTCCGCTGGCTGAGAATCCGGAGAAGACGGTGAAAGTGAAAATTGTGCCCCTGCAGTTCCTGAAGGCCGTGCTGCCCAATCCGCAGGACCTGGGCGAGAACTACGAGGGCGAGACCTCTATCGGCTGTCGCATCCGTGGCATCAAGGATGGACGGGAGCGCACCTACTACGTGTACAACAACTGCAAGCACCAGGAGGCCTATCGGGAGACGGGCATGCAGGGCGTGAGCTATACCACCGGCGTGCCGGCCATGATCGGCGCGATGATGTTCGTGAAGGGCATCTGGAAGAAGCCGGGCGTATGGAATGTGGAGGACTTCGACCCCGATCCGTTCATGGAGCAGCTCAACAAGCAGGGGCTGCCCTGGCACGAGGTGTTCGACGGCGACCTGGAGCTGTGAATTGGAGAATTGAAGAATTCTCAAACAGCAAATAAATAGTAAATCGAAAATCGTTAAATCGAAAATCATACTGATGGCAAAGAAAGAAACAGCAGAGGGCACAATGACCCTGCAAGAGCAGAAAATGAAGGCGCTGATGGACGCTATGGCGAAGATTGAGAAGGACTTCGGCAAGGGCAGCATCATGCGCATGGGAGAGGAGAAAGTGGAGAATGTGGAGGTGATACCTACCGGCAGCATCGGGCTGAACGCCGCCCTCGGCGTCGGCGGCTATCCCAAAGGCCGCATCATCGAGATATTCGGCCCCGAGTCGTCGGGTAAGACAACACTGGCCATCCACGCCATCGCCGAAGCGCAGAAGGGTGGCGGCATCGCTGCGTTCATCGACGCAGAGCATGCCTTCGACCGCTTCTACGCTGAGAAGCTGGGTGTCGACATCGACAATCTGTACATCTCGCAGCCCGACAATGGTGAGCAGGCTCTGGAAATCGCCGACCAGCTGATCCGCTCGTCGGCTATCGACATCATCGTCATCGACTCCGTGGCAGCACTGACACCGAAGAAGGAAATCGAGGGCGACATGGGCGACTCGGCCGTGGGCCTTCAGGCGCGCCTGATGAGCCAGGCCCTGCGCAAGCTCACCTCGACCATCTCGAAGACGAATACCACCTGTATCTTCATCAACCAGCTGCGCGAGAAGATTGGCGTGATGTTCGGCAATCCGGAGACCACCACTGGCGGTAATGCGCTGAAGTTCTACAGCTCGGTGCGCATGGACATCCGCAAGGTGACCACGCTGAAGGACGGCGAGACGCCCATCGGCAATCAGGTACGCGTGAAGATAGTGAAGAACAAGGTGGCGCCTCCCTTCCGCAAGGCTGAGTTTGAAATCACCTTCGGCGAGGGTATCTCGAAGATTGGTGAGATAGTGGATCTCGGCGTGGAGTACGGCATCATCAAGAAGAGCGGCTCGTGGTTCAGCTACGGCGACTCGAAGCTGGCCCAGGGACGCGACGGCACCAAGGCCCTGCTGAAGGACAATCCCGAACTCTGCGATGAACTGGAGGCCAAGATTATGGAGGCCATCGCAAACGCCAAATATTAAATATTAATCCCCAGCCACGCCGGCTGGGGATTAATATGTCTATTCGTCTAAGGGAGTGCCCTTCCCGCTCTTCCAGTTCTGCTTGGCCTTCTGGGCTTGGCTGAGCTTCTTGCCCGTGCCCTTCTTCTTCTTGGCACTGGCGGTGGCACCGGTATTATAGCTCTCCACGCGACCGTCCCTGCCGAAATGGACGAAGAGCGACTTGCCCTTCGAACGGTAGTAGATCCAGTCGTACTTGCCGTTGCCTCCCTGAACAATCTGGTTGGGCTCCTCACCCATGGCGAGCGTCACCTCATCCTCGCTCATGCCGATGATGACGCGGCCCTGCTGGATGGCGGCACGGGCGGCCTGGCTCGTCTCGCGCTGGATGCCCTCGCCCATGGCAAACACGTAGCCGAAGTATTGGTCCATCGTAATGTCGCGGCCCGGCAGCTCCTCGGGCGCGGTGAACGAAATCTCCTTGTAGTACACTCGGCGCGACTCCGTCTCCGTCAGTGTCAGCATGATGAACGGGCTGCCAAGCTGGGCCTGGGCGTTGTCAACACGGAAGCTGACCATCTTGGGCACCGTCACCTCGCGGTCCTTGCCGTCGCCCTTGGTCATCATCTTCGTGCTGTACTGGTTGTGGATCACCTTGCCGATATAGCTGGCGTAGTTCTTGTTGACTGACATAATGACATCCATCAGCTGGAACGAACCGGCGAAGGTGTGCTTCAGGGAGTCCATGATGAACTCATCGTCGCGCATGCCGCTGTTGGTCTTCGACAGGGCGAATGTCTGGTAGAACTCTTCGCCAATCTCGTCCTCAACGATAATCTTCACGGGGAAGCTGCGGCTGCCCACGCCGATGGCCGTCACCTTCACCTCGCGGTCCTTGGGAATCTTTATCTCACGGTAGCCGTCGCCGTCGATCTCCGTGTCGATGCGGTAGATGGAACCCTTCGTGAGAAGCTTCTTGCCCATCAGCTTCTCGCGGGCGATGTCGACGTCGCCCAGATAGGCCAGGGTGGGGACGCCAAGCTTGCCGTAGCAGTAGTCGTCGAACGTGCCGCTGGGAATCTCGAAATAGTACATCTTGCCGTTGTCCTGACAGCGGAAGTTCATGCGTGAGTGGCCGTCGGCACTCTCGTTGCGACCCTGATAGACCATAATCTTATGACGGAGTGACATGCTGCTCACCTCCTTGCCCTCGGCGGCATCGCAGAATGTCTTGACAATCAGGTCATACTTCTCTGGCATGACCATAAACTTCATGCCCTCCTTCCAGTCGCACAGACTGTAGTACTTGAAGTTCTGACTGATAAAGTCTGTGGCGGTCTCTTCCTCCTGTGTTGCTGCCTGCTTGCCTGCGGCGGCCTGGGCGGCGGCTGCCTTCTGCTTGGCAGAGCGGGTTTTCACGATGTAGGAGTTCTCCTGGGCCGACGCCGTCATCAGCATCATGGCTGACACGGCCAGCGTAATAACTCTTTTCATTCTTCAGGTTTTTATTAGAATTGTACAATTTCTGCTGCAAAGATAAAAAATATTTCTGATACTTGTGCCAAAATGACGTAACAAATAATATTTTTAGGCGAAAAAAGCCATTTTGGCACGTCATTTGCAATGCTGTTTATGGGATTTTATCCCAAATCAACGTGATTAATAACAATAAAATAATAGAATTATGGGAAAGATTATTGGAATTGACTTAGGAACTACAAACAGCTGCGTCGCCGTATTCGAAGGTAACGAGCCGGTAGTGATTGCAAACAGTGAGGGTAAGCGCACCACGCCGTCAGTGGTCGGATTCGTGGACAATGGTGAGCGCAAGATTGGCGACCCTGCCAAGCGTCAGGCCATCACAAACCCGAAGAACACGGTCTACTCGATTAAGCGCTTCATGGGTGAGAACTGGCAGCAGACGGAGAAGGAAATCTCGCGCGTACCTTATTCTGTAGTCAACGAGGGCGGCTATCCCCGTGTAGACATCAACGGCCGCAAGTACACACCGCAGGAAATCTCGGCCATGGTGCTACAGAAGATGAAGAAGACCGCCGAGGACTATCTGGGACAGGAGGTGACGGATGCCGTCATCACCGTGCCGGCCTACTTCAGCGACTCTCAGCGTCAGGCCACGAAGGAGGCTGGTCAGATTGCAGGTCTCAACGTGAAGCGTATCGTCAACGAGCCGACAGCTGCAGCTCTGGCATACGGTGTCGACAAGGCCAACAAGGATATGAAGATTGCCGTGTTCGACCTCGGTGGTGGTACGTTCGATATCTCTATCCTGGAGTTCGGCGGCGGTGTGTTCGAGGTGCTCTCCACCAACGGTGATACCCACCTCGGCGGTGACGACTTCGACCAGGTGATTATCGACTGGCTGGTTCAGGAGTTCAAGAACGACGAGGGTGCTGACCTGAAGGCCG
>CAMHUC010000043.1 GCA_946188155.1 uncultured bacterium
TTGCTACCGAAAGGCTACGGGTAGGCGCGACAGCGGGAATGGGGACGCAAGAATTTCTCATTAATCTTTAAGATATCCTTGTGCATCTACTTATCTGTGAAAACTGTTATGCCCCCGTGAATGAACATATAAAATTTATGAAAAAAAGGGGAGAGAAATCCTTTGCCATTTAAAATCTTTGTTGTATCTTTGCACCGGATTACTAAATCAAAGCTATGGAAAAGAATTCAAGCTGTAAGGTTGAATAGAGAGATCCCATCATTTTTTCAACACGGAGGACACAGAGAACCATATATATAAATAAGAATCAGAGTATGGCAGAGCGACCTAAAGGTCCATTCCCGAGCAGGACTCGCCTACCCGTAGCCTTTCACAGAGAGCTGCCGCCTGGAATGAAGGGCGTAGCCTCTCTCTGCGAGGCCATGGGCCTCTCTGATAGTCTCTGCGAACTGGTTAATATGGCCTCTGTGTCCTCTGCGACCTCTGTGTTGAGAAAAGGAGAGGGATGCAGAGCGAAGCCAACCTTGCAGGTCGAAAGAATTCAGATCAAACAACGGAAAGCAGTATTCCAGACCTGGCGGGAGCTACAGAGCGAGCCAGAGCCTTTAGCCAGGCGGTGATTTTGTAAATTCCAATTATTAGAGGGGTCAGCCTCTTCCCTGGGCCATTCTTGCCTATAATCTTCTTATAGTCAGAACGTTACGCAAGAATCCCCCTATTTCCCCGTTTTTATCGTACAAAATTACAAAATTATCAATATATCTGTTTGTTTATCAATTACTTAACATAATTTATGAAACTGAAAAATTTTCTGAAAATACATCAAGAATTATTTGGCGGTTTAAATTAATTTTCCTAAATTTGCCACGCGTTCAAGATATTTTTTGCAAACTGATAAAGATAATACGAAACAGCCTAAACCGTCTGAGCCAGAATAGATAAGTGCGAAGGCTATATAGGCATACTATGAAAGCATTGTTGATTCTGGAAAACACGTTAACCTCAGAAAGGGGACTAACCTGTGAAGGCCGTTCCCTTTCGCTTTTATCAATCACAAATAGCATTAGCCAAGCACGGCACTCACGGAACCAGCTTCCAACAGTCGCCTACGTGCCTCCTCGTAGCCGATATGCAGCGACTCCTGAATCATCCGCGTGCCACGATCTACCAGTTTTTCATTCGCCAGCTGCATATTCACCATGCGATTGCCCTCGACACGACCCAGACGTATCATCAGTGTTGTGGAAATCATGTTCAGCACCATCTTTTGGGCCGTACCGCTCTTCATGCGACTGGAGCCGGTCACGAATTCCGGCCCTACCACGGTCTCTATCGGATACTCAGCCGCCACGGCCAGCGATGAGCCGGGATTGCTGGTGATGCAGCCCGTCAGCAAACCACTGGCTCTTGCCTGCCTCACTGCCCCTACCACATAGGGCGTCGAACCCGAAGCAGCAATGCCCAGCACGGTATCGTCGGCTGTCGGATGATAAGCCTGCAGGTCGCTCCAGCCCTGCTCTTCGGAGTCCTCTGCTTTCTCCACGGCGCGACGCAAGGCCTTGTCGCCGCCAGCAATGAGTCCGACGACCCTGCCCTCAGGCACTCCGTACGTGGGAGGCAGTTCACTGGCATCGAGCACGCCCAGCCGCCCGCTGGTGCCCGCTCCGACATAGAAGAGGCGGCCGCCACGCTTCATCCTGGGCTCGACAGCCTGCACGAGGGCTTCAATCTGAGGAATAGCATTGCGGACGGCCTCAGCCACCAGGGCATCCTCGTGGTTGATATGCCGCAGCAACTGCCCTACCCCCATCTGCTCCAGGTGGTCGTAAGGCGAAGGCTGTTCCGTTATCTTCTCTACACGGCGCTGATAGGCCAGTCGCTCTGCGCCGTCGGGAAGATAGATGATGCCACAGTAGCTGAACCCATATTTCTGCAGGGCACGGCGCATGATGACGTTCTTGCGGTGCGTGTCGATGCGGATATTCATGGTGCGGGCGAAGCAATAGTCGAGTACCGACTTCAGGATTCCATGTGCGGAGGGTGCGCTGGCAAGCCGGTGAACGACCCAATAATCGTCCGTTTCATCGAGCCATCGGCCCTCATAGATCTGACGATAGGTCGCATCAGGCCCCTTGATGAAGGCAAAGATGGCGACGGCCTCCCCGTCGTCATCTACAATATAGCTATTGCCCTGTTCTATATCCTGCAGCAGCACTTCCTCACGGGGGTTCCCGTCGGCCCACTGCTCCAGGTTTCCCACGGCTCGCATCTTCTGCCGTCCGTATTCTATCAGTTGCAGAATGCGTGGCAGGTCAGCCGCTGTAGCGTGTCGAATCGTTCGCATAGTACAATATTACTTTGTTGCCTTGACCTTCTATGCCGTCCTCGACCCAGTTAACGTCATCCGAACAGCCGAGGCTGCGGACAACGGACGGTTCCTTCTGTGGCGGGAGGCCGGGGTGTCGGGGGCTACGGCTTGCCATAGTCCAGTTCGCGGCGCAGGTAGTGGTAGTTGTTCAGCGAGCCCCGCAGGTAGAGTTCGGTGTCGAGGTTGTTGAGCAGGAAGTAATAGTCGGAGTTATAGACGGTGTTCAGCGCGTCGTTCACACTCATGCCTTCATCCTCTACGAGGTAGAAGGCGAGGTCTGCGATGATGCAGTCGATGAGGTATTTCTGTTCTTTGGTTTCGGGCTGGCGCATAGCAATCTTGTGTTATGGGTTGATGACTTCCACCTTTCTGAGCAGTCTGACTGCCCTCTCAGTGGCAAAGAAGTGCTGGCTATTGTCTTTGGGGAAGGTGATTTTGCTGGCCAGCTGTTTCAGCGTGATATAGCCTTGTTCGTAGAGTCTGAACTGGAGCGCCATGCTGTCGTTGGCAACCGGGCCTATCACAATGTCGTAGCGATGGGTGAAGCCTGTCCGGCTGGCGTGGCGGTTTTCGGAAACGAACTTAGCCCAGGATTCACTGGGCTTATCGAACACCTTTATCCTGAGTTTCTGCCGCCGGGCTTCCTCTTCGTCGAACTCAAAGGCGGTCACCGTAGGCTTGCCGCATTGCGAGCGGCTTCCTTTCGACAATGCCATACGCTCTGCCTGATGGCGCAAGTGGGTCAGGTAGAACCCTCGCCCGAAGTCCTTGTCGGGTAATCCCAGCGAAAGGTCTATCTTGTCGATTTCCTGATTAGAGCCATGATAAAGTCTTGTCATACCATGCACCCTCCATTCTTTTTGCAGATGGTGCCAAGCGATTTGAGCGTATCATCCGGTGAAAGCGTATGCTCCACGTCATAGAACTCCTCCATATAGTCCATCGCCTTGTGCCGGCGCAGATAGTTCTGCGCCTGACGAGGCGTCAGCTGGTGGGCCTCGCCGAAGTCGCGGACTATCATCACCGTGTAGGCGATGCGGTTCTTGGTCTCTCTTATCTCTTCTGCAGCCATAATCATTGCTTTTACGTTACGGCTGCAAATTTAAGAATAATTATTGAAAGTTCCAAACTTTCCCTTGGATAAATATCGGCCTCAGCAGATAAAAACACTTCGCCCTCTGTCCACTGAGGTGCCTGAACGTTGGCAGGTCGATTGCCTCCATGACACGTTAATAAAATCCCTATAATATTTGTTAAAATGAAACGTTTTTGCTGATATAAGAGGGAATCTTCGTACCTTTGTAACCAACCAATATCATCATGACATCAGAAAACATGGCAAGGAAACAGACTCAGGAAAAGGCCGCTAACGGCAAGGCAAAGAACAAATCGAGCAAGACCACCACTGGTAAGAAGAAGGCGACACGCCGCACAAAGCTCTCATGGGTGACAAAACCGGAGGGGCTGTCGCTCACAGAGTGGCAGATTGCCCTGCGCAAACAGGTAGCCGAGGAAGAGAAGTTCGGCATCTCATGTGTCGATGACAAGCTGTTGCCTGGCGAGTATTCCGTCAAGAGCCCCAAGACCAATTCGGAGTATAAAGTGGTCTATCGCGGAGCTGCCAGCGAGTGGAACTACTGCTCGTGCATGGACTTCAAGACGGCCCAGCTGGGCACTTGCAAGCACTTGGAGGCCGTGAAGCAGTGGATCAGAGGCAACCGTCGCGTGAAAGTGCATCAGGAGATACCGGCCTATACTTCCGTCTATCTGTCGTATCGCGGAGAACGGGAGGTGTGCATCCGCATCGGCTCCGACCACCAGCAGGAATTTGAGCTGCTGGCATCCCGCTATTTTGACCGCTACGGCGTGATGCTGGAGGAGTCGTATCAGAAGATAGAGGAATTCACCCGTGAGGCTATGGCCATCAGCGACACCTTCCGGTTCTATCAGGATGCCATCGATTTCATCGTGGAGCAGCGCGATGCGCAGTTCCGCCAGCATATCCTCCACTGCTATACCGACGAGATGCTCGACAAGCTTCTGACCGTCTCGCTCTACCCCTACCAGAAGGAGGGCATCCGCTTCGCCTTTGCCAAGGGTAAGAGCATCATCGCCGACGAGATGGGTCTCGGCAAGACGATACAGGCCATCGGCACCGCCGAACTGATGCGCCGGGAGAAGCTGATACAGTCGGCGCTGATTGTCTGCCCTACGTCGCTGAAATACCAATGGAAGCGCGAGATAGAGCGGTTCACCGGCCAGCAGGCGCACGTCATCGAGGGCCTTCACCAAAAGCGCATCAGTCAGTATCAGTTAGATGTTCCCTATAAGATTATCTCCTACAACAGCGCCTGCAATGACATCAAGATACTGGGCAAGCTCGACACCGACCTGCTCATCATGGACGAGGTGCAGCGGTTGAAGAACTGGAACACGCAGATCTCGATGGCCATGCGCCGCGTAGAGTCACAGTATGCAGTCATCCTCTCAGGCACGCCATTAGAGAACAAGCTCGAAGAACTCTATTCCGTGATGGAATTTGCCGACAACTTCTGCCTGGGTCCGTTCTGGAAGTTCAAGGCCGAGAGCATCGTCAGCGACGACACGGGCAAGGTGATTGGCTACAAGAACCTGAACAAGGTGGGCGACGTGGCACGGCAGCGACTCATCCGGCGCACCAAGAAGCAGGTGGCCCTGCAGATGCCCGAACGGCAGGACAAGATCCTCTTCGTGCCGATGACCAAGGAGCAGCGCGGAGAGCACGACGAGCTGAAATTCATCGTGGTGCAGATAGTGAACAAATGGAAGCGGCTGCACTTCCTCTCGGAGAAGGACCGCAACCGCCTGATGCTCTGCCTCTCGCAGATGAGGATGCTCTGCGACAGCACCTACATACTCGACCAAAAGACACGATACGACACGAAGGTGGACGAGGCGATGAACATCATCACTAACCTGCTGGAGACGGAAGGCGAGAAAGTGGTGGTGTTCAGCCAGTGGGAGCGGATGACCCGACTCATAGCCCAGGAACTGGAAAAGCGCGACATCGGATTCGAATACCTGCATGGCGGCGTGCCCTCAGAGCAGCGAGGCAAGCTCATCACCAATTTCGCCGACGACCCAGACAGCCGCGTATTCCTTTCCACCGATGCCGGCTCTACGGGCCTCAACCTGCAGGCAGCCTCCACCATTATCAATCTCGACCTGCCGTGGAACCCAGCCGTGCTGGAGCAGCGCATCGCACGAATCTACCGACTGGGGCAACAGCGCAACGTGCAGGTGATCAACCTGGTGGCAGCAGGCACCATCGAGGAGCAGATGCTCGACAAGCTACGCTTCAAGTCGGCCATGTTCGAGGGTGTGCTCGACAATGGGCAGGACGCCATCTTCCTCGGCGAAGGCTCGAAGCTCAGTCAGATGATGGACACACTGGGCGAGATGGTGGAAGAGAAAGAATACACTGCGGAACAGCCTACTACAGAAGAGGACAGCCAACAGCCTGCACCCGCATCGAAGGATGACAAGGAAGCTCAGGAAACACCTTCAGAAACTCCCGTACTGCCGACACCCAAGGAGCCCAGAACGGCCAGAATCGTCAGGATGGAACCGTCGGGAACCGTCGTCTCCGATACTGAGACGGCGCAAGAGGAACCCCTCGTCGCCTCTGCGCCAAGCGACCTGATTGCCCAAGGCACAGCCTTCCTAAGCGGCCTGGCCGCCACGCTGAAATCGCCAGAGGCTACAGAAGAGCTGTTAGAGTCGCTGGTGGAGACCGACGCAGAGACGGGCAAAACCTCGCTGAAGATTCCCGTTCCCGACAAGCAAACCGTGCGCAACCTGATTGACATCATAGGCAAACTATTCAGTTAGAGACAATGACAAGGACAATTATTCACAGCGAGATTGAACTGATGGAACTGATTCAGCAGACAGGCTTCCTGCCACTGCTGAACAGCGGGATAAGTGGCTTTTCGGCTATGGAGATGGCTGATGACGACTGCGGCTACGTGGTATTCCCCGATGGCGGCTGGGACTGGCCGCTGTGGAAATGGAAAGGCCCTGTGGTGACCGAAGGCAACTGTGTATATGGAAAGTTCTTCGCGCAGAAGGCAGGATTCGTCAGTCGCGAGTGGTGGCCTGACTTCTGCAACTATCGACGCAGCACGCACCCGAAGCCCGAGGAAGGCAGCATCGAAGAAGCTATCCTGTTAACCCTACAGGAGCAAGGCAGCATGATTACTCGCGAGCTGCGTGCTGCCTGCGGATTTACAGGCCCGAAGATGCGCAGCAGATTCGACGGCTATGTCACACGCCTGCAGATGGGCTGCCATATCGTGACGGAGGATTTCGTCTATCCGCGCGATAAACAGGGCAGAGAATACGGATGGGGATGGTCGCTGCTTACCACTCCGGAGCAGCTGCTCGGAAGAGACCACTACCGCTGCGAGCGGACACCTGAGGAGTCGCTGCAACGCCTGCTCGACCACTTCCGCCAGCTACTGCCCCAGGCCTCTGAACAGCAAATCGAGAAACTCCTGAAATAAGCTATAGAATGAAAGATAACAACCAAGAACTGTTTCCCCTGGTCGACGAGCAAGGACAGGTGACAGGAAAAGCCACGCGGGGCGAATGCCACAACGGCTCCCACCTGCTCCACCCCGTGGTCCATCTGCATGTGTTCAACTCGCGGGGAGAGGTTTACCTGCAGAAACGCCCGGAATGGAAAGACATACAGCCCGGCAAGTGGGACACGGCCGTGGGAGGACATATCGACTACAGCGAGACACCCGAAGAGGCCCTCTCAAGAGAGGTGCGCGAAGAACTGGGCATCGAGGCATTTACGCCAGAACTCATAGGCATGTATGTGTTCGAGAGCAAGCGCGAACGGGAACTGATATATGTCCACAAGACTACTTACGACGGCCCCATCCGCCCTTCGGCAGAAGAACTCGACGGCGGACGCTTCTGGACTATCGAAGAGATTCGCCAGGCCATCGGAGGGCAAGTGCTCACGCCCAACTTCGAGAGCGAGTTCCAGCGGTTCTTCCTATAGCGATGAGAGACTATCCCGACACGATGTCGCCCGAACAGGCACGCACATTCCGTAACGACGTGCTCAACATCGTAGGCCAGATACCCAGCGGACGGGTCACCACCTATGGCATCATCGCCGCCTGGGCTGGATGGCCCAGCCACTCGCGGATGGTGGGCCGCACGCTGCGCTACGCGCCGGAAGCCGCCTCGCTGCCCTGCCACCGAGTGGTCAACAAGGAAGGGCGCACTGCCCCAGGCTGGAGCCGCCAGCGAGTGCTCCTCGAAGAAGAGGGCGTGGCGTTCAGGCCCAATGGTCACGTGGATATGCAACGGCATCTCTGGGAGCCATAACCATATTCATCTGCTCCTATAGTGATTTTTCACGCCAATTCCTTTGCCATTTCCGATTTTCTTCGTACCTTTGCCGTCAAGTATAGCCAAGTAGCCGTAGACGGCACTTGCACTTCTTCACGAAGGCAAGGCTCCCTGGGCGCAGGGTGGCAGTACGACTTTTGAGGGTAAAATAATAGCGTTTGCTGTTTAATAGACATTCCAAAGCTTGGTCGCAGAAGGAATCAAAGACAACATGCAAGCGTTCACGATAATCGTGGACGTTACTTGTTTTCTTTGAGGGTATGACCAAGCACCTGGAATGTGGATGAGTAACCGTCCACGTTTCGTTTGCTTGGTCAGCTTTTGTTTTTTTAGAGAGCAGCGCATAAAACGTCAAGTGTTTATGCAAGCTACCAATAACGAGAATCCCGTACTGAACAATCCGTACGAGGAGCCGCAGTATTACTACGATACCGATATGAACGGCAACATAGACTACGAGACCGTCATTACCGGGCGGCGTCCGTATGGCTACGACGTGAATATCGTGCCGAAGAAGCGAGGAGGACAGACCATCTTCTCGCAGGAGGACTTTGCGTCTGTTGACCCCAATGCTGAGTTCATCAACACCATCCGTAAGGAGGTGAAGGCGTGGCGCGAGGCTGGCTATCCGAAGGCTTCGCGCATCACCAAAGAGTTGCTCGACTTCTGGTTCTGCAATCAGGAGCGCAGGGCCAACCTGCGGCTGTTCTTCTGCCAGCGCGAGGCGGTGGAGACGGCTGTCTGGCTCAACGAGATAGCCGAGCGCGACCCCAATACGGGCAACTACATCCTGAACCTGCTGACGGAGCGCCGTCACAGCGTGTCTGCGGATGATGCCTTCGTGCTGCCCCGCACGGCCTTCAAGATGGCTACGGGCACGGGCAAGACGGTAGTGATGGCGATGTTGATACTCTACAACTACCTGAACAAACGGGCCAATCCGATGGACACCCACTATGCCGACCACTTCCTGCTCTGTGCGCCAGGCATCACCATCCGCGACCGCCTCGGCGTGCTCCAACTCGACTACAGTCAGCGCAGCAACAACTTCGAGCGTACGGACTATTACCATCAGCGCGGACTCATCCCCCCGCAGTTTGAGAAAGAACTGGGCGGACTGAACGCCTCTATCACCATCGTCAACTATCAGCAGTTCCTGCCGCGTGTGTTTGCCGGCAAGCATGCCTCGCCGCTCGACGGCAAGCAGCGGTGGGTACACGGAGAATTGGTGACCCAGAAGGAGAAGGAAGACTACAGCGTGCTGCTGAGCCGCATCCTGGAGAAAGGTGTCAAGGGCAAGCGCATCGTGGTCATCAACGACGAGGCTCACCACTGCTACCTGCCCCGTCAGAACAAGGACAAGTCGCTGAGCGACGACGAGAAGAGCGAGCTGAAGCAGGAGAACGAGACGGCTATGGTGTGGTATGAGGGGCTGCGACAGATGAAGCTCTTAGGCTATAAACTCCAGCAGGTTTATGACCTATCGGCCACACCCTACTACCTGAAAGGCTCTGGCTATCCGGAGTATTCGCTGTTCCCCTGGGTGGTGAGCGACTTCGGACTGGTAGATGCCATCGAGAGCGGACTGGTGAAGATACCGTTCCTGCCAGCCTACGACAATGCCGAAGGACTGGACGAACCCAAGTTGCGCAACATCTACGACAGCATCAAGGACAAACTGCCCAAGCGGGGCATGCGGGCACAGAAGAAGAAGGATAAGGAAGAGAATGTGGACAAGATGACACTTGGCGTTCAGCCGCCCAAATTGCCCACCTTATTAAATATAGCCTTAGAGCAGTTCGTGAAGGACTACGAGGACTATGACCGCGGACTGCGCCAGGCATACGAGGCGATGGGCACACTCTACACGGCACCGCCCGTGCTGATTGTCGTCTGCAACAACACCACCGTCTCGCATGAAGTCTATCGCGACATTGCAGGCTATCAGGACGGCGTGAACGAAGAGGGTGAACCCAAATACAGGAAAGGCCGCTTCGATGTGTTCTCCAACTACGACGCAATGGGACTGCCCAAGGACAAGTGCCCAACCCTGCTCATCGACTCTTCTGCCCTCGATGAAGCCTCAGCAACCATCGACGAGACCTTCAAGAAAGCGTATGCCAAGGAGATTGAGGAGTTCCGCCATGAGTATGCCAACCAGCACGGCGCAGGCTCTGCCGACAACCTGACGGATGCCGACATCCTGCGCGAGGTGGTGAACACCGTAGGCAAGCCGGGCAAACTGGGTGGCGACATCAAGTGCGTGGTCAGCGTGTCGATGTTAACAGAGGGCTGGGATGCCAACACCGTGACCCACGTGTGCGGCATCCGTGCCTTCGGCTCTCAACTGCTATGCGAGCAGGTGGTGGGCCGCGCCTTGCGCCGTCAGAGCTATGACCTCGTGCCTTACGATAAGCTGGGTCGCGAAATCAACTGCAAAGACCTTCATCGGTATAAGCCAGAAAACATCATCTATAAATTCCCACCAGAATATGCCCGCATCATCGGCGTGCCATTCAATACGTTCAAGGGTGGCCAGACGGTGGTGACCAAGCCTCAGAAGCCCAAGGCCATCCTGCGGGCATTGCCTGAGCGCCAGCAGCTGGAGATTCGTTTCCCTGTCATCACGGGCTATCGCTCCGACAACGTGGAGGGCACGCTGACTGCTGACTTCACCGGCCTGCCCAAGTTCCGGCTCGACTTCAAGCAGATACCTACGGAAACCGTTCTGCAGACCATCGTCAATGGCGACCAGAAGATGCTGAAGAGCGACTATCAGGAATTGCGCGACGCACAGGTCATCTACTATTTCGCACACCTCATGATACGCGAGTTCTACACCAGCCGCGAGCATGGGCAGCAGTTCCAGAAGTTTCCTGACATCCGTAGGATTGTTGAGACGTGGTACAACGAGCAGTTGGAGATAGTGGGTGGCGACGGCAGCCCAGAGCAGAAACGGCTCGTGATGCTGTGGAACTACAAGGCGGTGCTCGATAATATCAACGAGGGCATCCACAAGGCCAACGCCGACCATGAGGAGATAACGGCTGTGCTCAACTATTATAACCCTGAGGGCAGCACACGCTACGTCTATCGCCCCACGAACAAGCCCGTCTATCCGACGCAGAAGAGCCACGTGAACTACGTGATAGCTGAAGATAACTCATGGCAGCAGATAGCCGCCAAGACGCTCGACGCGATGGACTGTGTGGAGGCATGGGTGCGCAACCAGTATCTCGGCTTCCGCATCCCCTATACCGTAGGCGATGAGAACAGGGAGTATCAGCCTGCGTTCATCGTCAAGACAAAAGACGTGAATCTGATTGTGGAGTGTCAGGATTTCGACGGCGACGGCTCTGGCAACCGCGAGGCCAAGCGCCACTATCTGAAAGACTATTGGATACCAGCAGCCAATAACCTGAAGACCTTCGGACGGTGGCAGCTGCTGGAGGTCAGGGACATTGACCAGTTGAAGGATGCCATCACTAACTACATATCGCCAGACCAGCCATGACCAAGATCCCAGTGCTCATCATAGACAAACTCAAAGTATGGAAGGGAGAACTCTTCCTCGATCAGGGTAGTGAGCGCATCGAGGATAGGCTCTGCCCAGTGGCCAACCAAGACAATGAACTTGTCGATGTTCCATGCCACACGACCGCGTGGAATCTGCGTGTAGTCGCCCTTGAACTTGGTATCCTCATGCTTGGCCTGCGCCTTGAAGTACTCCTTCGCCCATACCTGTCTGTGCAGATGGGGATAGTTGAGGAAAGGAAGCCCCTTATTAGCGGCATCTTCCACCATCTTAGGAGTCACCTCCTGCTTGCGAACGCCAAAGAGCGTGTTATCCGTAGGGTCATACCAGAAAATGCCTATGCAGGGCATCTGCTCGTCAAAAGCTTTCATATCAGCCATCTGCCGCTGGTGGTCTTCGTTGGTGAGTTGTGTCATGACTATATCTTTTGCGTGCAAAGTTAAGCATATTTTCCGAATAAACAAATAAAAACAAGATAAAATGAACAAAGATAACCTAAGACCCGTTTCGAGCATCAGGCACGACGACAAGCGTGCTGCCATTCCCGACAGTGCCCATCAGGGCGAGGAGCAGATGGCCATCAGCGGACAGCCGGAGTGGAGCCAGTATCAGGTGTTCCGCCACGAGTTCCAGCGTGGTCGCGACCCTGAGTTGTATTGGCTGGGCAAGTACAAGAACGACGATGAGGACTCGCCCGACTATATGCCCCAACTGCGCACAGATATCCGCAGCCTCTATAAGCATGAGGACATCCGTCCGGAGGCCATTATCGACAACCTCTACGAACTGCATGAACACAAGAGCGAGAGTGCCAAGTTGCAGCTCGACCTCTTCGGCGACATAGCAGACAATGAGGAGGATGAACTGGAGCGATTGGCTGGCTACTACAAGCACAGCGACAACTGGCAGAACCGCCTCATTCAGGGCGACAGCCTCTTGGTGATGAACTCCCTGCTGAACCGTGAGGGCATGAAGGGGCAGGTGCAGTGCATCTATTTTGATCCACCTTATGGGATTAAGTATGGTGGGAATTGGCAGATGAAGATAAACAGCCGCGAAGTCAAAGAGACTGACTCTAACGTGTCTGGTGAACCTGAAATGATTAAGGCATATCGTGATACTTGGGAGTTAGGTATACACAGTTATCTGTCGTATCTTCGCGACAGGCTTGTGATGGCGAGGGAACTACTGACAGAAAGCGGTTCTGTATTTGTACAAATCTCAGATGAGAATGTTCATCTTATAAGGAATCTTATGGATGATGTTTTTGGTAGTGAAAACTTTATTAGCCAAATTGTATATACCAAGACAGGAGGTTTTGCTACCAATACTATCGGAAATGTAGCAGATTATATAGTATGGTATGCTAAAGATATAGAACTGGTAAAAATAAGGAAATTATATGTTGAGAAAGATTATTCTGTTGATGGCGAGTTGTATTCAAGAATAGAGTTACCTGATGGTACGAGAATGTCAATAGGCGAATGGGAAAGAAAGACACAAAACAAATTCGTTTATTCTGCATTACCCAAGGGACATCGTATATTTAGGTTGAGCAACTTAAGTTCACAAGGCTCAGCAAGTACTCCTCAACCATATGAATATGATGGGAAAACCTACTATCCTTCAAAAGGCAATCATTGGAAAGCAAATTATCCAGCCGGAATGGACAGATTAAAATCTTTAAATAGGATATCTCCAACACCCAATAGTCTACAATACGTAAGGTATTATGATGATTTTCCATGTATTGCAATTTCAAATTTGTGGACTGATACAGGCACTGGTAGTTTCTTGGAAGATAAACTATATGTTGTTCAGTCAGGTATAAAAGCTATACAAAGATGTGTTTTAATGTCAACAGACCCTGGCGACCTTGTTCTCGACCCAACTTGCGGCAGCGGCACAACAGCCTACGTAGCCGAGCAATGGGGCCGCAGATGGATAACCATCGATACCAGCCGCATCGCCCTGAACATTGCGAAGAAGCGACTGACTACGGCCTTGTTCCCTTATTACAAGACCCACGACGACAGCGAGAATCCGAATATCCGCAGAGGCTTCGTCTATAAGAAGGTGCCGCACATCACCTTGAAGGCCCTCGCCAACGATCTGCCCTTCGATGAAGAAACCCTCTACGACCAGCCAGAGGAGGACAAGAAGCGCATCCGCGTGAGTGGCCCCTTCACCGTTGAGACGCTGCAGAGCCTCGATGTCAGTTCGCCGGAGAGTCTGAACGACAAGCAGAACGACTACGACGAGTATGCAGCCTTCACCGAGCGCATCTTCAACAACTTGAAGTCGAACGGAATCCGTAACGGTGACAAAACGCAGCAGGCCATTATGCACTCGATGGAACATTTAGACGAACCATACCTGAACGCAAAAGGCTATTACAAGAAAGATGACGGTACGGAGCACTGTGTCTACTTCATGATAGGCCCCAAGTTCGGCACCGTCAGCAAGTATGCCGTCAACGAAGCCATCCGTGCCTTCCGTCAGCATCTGAACGAATCGAACTGGCTGGTCATTCTCGGCTTCTCCTTTGAAGACACCATCGAGAGTGGAGAGGTGAAGGACTACAACTTTGGCAGTTTCCAAGTATGGAAGGCACGCATGAGCGACGACCTGCTGCAAGACGGTCTGCTGAAGAAGGACAAGAAGGCCGGCTCCTTTATTATTATAGGTGAGCCGGATGTGAGCCTCATCAATGACGGCAACGGCACTTGTCACGTAGAGATCAACGGCATGGACATGTACGACCCCATTCAGGACGAGGTGAAGGCCCGCAACGTCTGCGACATCGCCTATTGGGAGATGGACGACAACTACACGGGCGGCCTGTTCAAGGTGCGCAGCATCCACTTCTGCGGCGGCGATAAGAAGGACTTCGCCGCCTGGCGCAAAGGTCTCGACACCGTAGCCCGCGACCTGGCCAAGAAGAAAGCCGAGCGCACCCTCCGCCTGGAGTTCAACGAAGACATCTGGGATACCCTCTACGGCTTCCGCAGCGAGCCCATCCCCTACGAGAAAGGCAAGCAGATTGCCGTCCGCGTGGTCTCCCAATTCGGCGAAGAATCCACCAAAGTGCTTGAGATGTGAAATACTGGATAGTGCCAAGCAACGACAGCACCTTCCGCATCGGCGATGCCATCAAGGCACAAGGCGGAATGGCCGACTGGAGAACGGATAGGTTCTCCGTCGGCGATACCGTGTTCATCTACAAGACGAAGCCAGAGCTGTGCGTCCGCTACAGGATGGAAGTCATCAAGACGAAAATCATCTTCGACGAGGCTCTCGAGCAGGAACCCTTCTGGACAGATAAGGACACATACTATCAGGGCATCGTGAGCTATTACGCTCGACTGAAGCTGACGGAGGAATATACGGATGACATCCTCTCGCTGCACCATCTGCATGAGCACGGCTATCAGGGCGACCCTCGGAGTGTGCGCGAAGTGAAGGACAAGGAACTGCTGGAGTTTCTGTTGCATCCGCATCAACTGGTGAATGAAGATGTGTATGATGTCGATTATCCTGAGGATGACGAGGCTCTCTACGAGGGGGCACTGATGACGGTGAAAGCCAACCGATATGAGCGCAACCAAAGGGCTCGCCGTGAGTGCGTGGCTCTGAAAGGCTACAAGTGTCTGGTATGTGGCAAAGATTTCGAGGCCTCTTACGGAGAAATCGGCAAGGGATTCATCCATGTGCATCACCTCACTCCCATCGCAAGCATCGGCAAGGAGTATCAGCTGGATGTGGCGAACGACTTGGTGCCCGTATGTCCCAACTGTCACTATATGCTGCACAGGAAGAATCCACCATATACTATCGAGGAACTGAAAGCAATCATAGATCAGAAGAAATCTACGGATGGAGTGCCTGCTGGCAAGAGACAAAAGAAGCCGGCAAGGGAGTGGCGCTTCGTTCCGCCTTTAACCATGATTACCGACGTGAATGACGATGAGGAACTGCGCCGGTTGATTCACAACCTGATGGAGATTGACGGGGGAACAATGATGCGAAACATCACTTCCGTCTGTATCAAGCAGTTCCAGGAGCGTTATGCAGGCATGCAGCCAAATGACTGGCGACACCTGATTGATGACTATGTAAGAACGGTTACTGGCAATCCGGAATTACAGGAAGATGAAATATTCTATTGGAAAGCAGGTTAACCGACATGGCAATTTCATCGTAAAACACAAAAATCTATCGGAAAAAGACCACATTTCGCAATATTTCACTAACTTTGCAAGCAAAATATCCATAACTTATAAGGTAATGACAGACAAACGCAGGAGAAATTATCAGTTTTTTAAACTACTTACGGCCGTCATTGTGATGTGCGGCATCTTGGAAGCGAGCGGGCAAACAGAGCGCTCGGCAAGTTTTAACGAGAAGTACAGCCTGAAGCAGGTGGTAGTGCTGAGCCGGCACAACATCCGCTCGCCGATGTCGGGGCCGGAGTCGGCACTGGGCCGCATCACGCCCCACGAGTGGTTCCGATGGTCGTCGGCACCAAGCGAGCTCTCGCTGCGCGGCGGTGTGCTGGAGACGATGATGGGCCAGTACTTCCGCAAGTGGCTCGTCAGCGAGGGACTGATGCAGGAGAACGAGCTGCCCGAAGAGGGTGCCATGCGGTTCTACGCCAACTCCATGCAGCGCACCATCGCTACCGCCCAGTATTTCTCGAGCGGCATGCTGCCCGTGGCCAATGCCAGCATCGAGCACCACTACAGCGTGGGCACGATGGACCCGGTATTCTCGCCGGTCATCACCCGCGACGACGAGGCCTTCCGCCAGACGGTGATGCAGGAAATCTGCAACAGGTTCGGCAACGGCAGCGCAGCCGGTATCGGCGAAGCGATGAGGGCACAGTACACACTGCTCGAGGATGTGCTCGACCTGCGCCAGAGTGCTGCCTGCCAGCAGGGCGACACCTGCAGCTTCAAGACCGACGACTCTGTCATCACGCTCACCATGGGCAAGGAGCCGTCGCTGAAAGGGTCACTCAGCCTGGCCTGCAAGGCCGTCGACGCCCTCGTGCTGCAATACTATGAAGAGCCCGACGACAGCAAGGCTGCCTTCGGACACGACCTCAGCCCCCAAGACTGGCAGACGCTCTCGACCATCAAGGACTACTACGGCGACGTGCTCTTCACCTCGCCCACCCTGTCGACAAACCTGGCCCACCCGCTGCTGAAGGAGATTCTCGCCGAACTGAAGAATGAGCAGCGCCGCTTCTCCTTCCTCTGCGGCCACGACTCCAACCTCGGCTCTGTACTCGGTGCCCTCGGATGGGACGACTACAGCCTCCCGTTGTCTATCGAAAAGACACCCATCGGTGCCAAGCTCGTCATCGAGAAATGGAAAGGCACCGACGGTCAGGAATACGTAGCGATGAACATGGTATACCAGAGCACCGACCAGCTGCGCCAGATGCCACTGCTCTCGCTCGACAACCCGCCAGTGGTCTACAGCATGGAGCTCAAGGGGCTCGAAGCCAACGACGACGGCCTCTATCGCATGAAGGATTTCGAACAGCACTTCACGGAACGCATAGAAGCCAACGATGCCACTGCCAGCAGCATACGGAGCACGACATACGGCAGCAACCGTTCAGCAGCCGCAGTCTACAACCTCCAGGGTCAGCGGCTCGACAACGATACGCAAAATGCCGGCATATACATCAAGAACGGCCAGAAGGTGGTATTAAAGTAGAACGATGGTGAAATCGGTTATTCACAGCGAGATCGATCTGATGGGGCTGATACAGCAGATAGGCTTCCTGCCTATCGGCGCGACACGTACCCCAAGCCCGAAGAAGGCAGCATCGAGGAAGCCATCCTGCTGACGCTTCAGGAACAAGGCAGTCTGATAACGCGTGAACTGCGTGCCGCCTGCGGATTTACGGGGCCCAAGATGCGCAGCAAGTTCGACGGATACGTCACCCAGCTGCAGATGGGTTGCTATATCGTGACAGAGGATTTCGTCTACCCACTCGACAAAAAGGGCAGAGAATACGGCTGGGGATGGTCGCTGCTGACCACTCCAGAGCTGCTGCTGGAAAGAGATTACTATTGCTGCGAACGGACGCCAGAAGAGTCGTATCAACACCTGTCCGACCACTTTCGCCAGCTACTGCCCCAAGCCTCTGAACAGCAAATCAAGAAACTCCTGAAATGAATCTTTAGACTTAGCCATCAGGATCAGATGCCCGTAACCACGAAGCGGGCACCCTTGACATACTCCGGGTCGAGGATGATATTGTATCCCTTTGAGACGGCAAGGCGGCGGGCCAGCGGCAAGCCGATGCCAAGGCTATGCTCATCGGCAGACAGGCGAACGAAGGGTTCAAAGATGCGCTCAGCATCAGCAGCAGGGATGACAGGCCCCTCGTTGCTGACGGATATAGCATAGGTGCCCTCGCCGTCAGCATCGCAGCTCATCAATACCGTTCCACCAGTGGCATACTTGTCGGCATTGTCGAGCAGGCAGTTCAGCAGTTCATACAGCAGTGGAGGACTGGTATTGACCATCACATCATCGGGTACCGTGGTTCTGAACTCTATGGCCAACTTGCGGTTCTTGTCTATCAAAGAAGGTTGCAGGTCGTAACTGTCCAATATAGTGCGTGCCAATTCATTCAGTCCTATCCAGTCTTGTTTATGTGAAGGAACATCGTCGCCATAGAGACTGAACAGGATGAGCTGATGTGTGGAGGTAGCCACGTGATAGGCATCACGGCTCACACCATTGCGCAACTGCATATATTCATCGTGCGGAATCTGGCCATTACTGTCGATAATCAGCTCTGCCGTGTTAATCAGAGTCAGTAGCGGGGAGCGCAGTGCACTGATGCAAATCTGCTTCTCTTCATCTGTGATGCCAGTCGAGCCTTTGGTATAGGAATCGAGCACAGGATCCATCAACGACTCTATGCTACGGGCGGCGGAAAGGATGTCCTTGTATCGCTTGGGGCGCTCCTCAATCTTCAGAAAGAAGTCCGGATTGTTGAAAATACGAGCATAGCTTTTCAGCACATTGACAGGCGACTTCAGTTTCTCCTGGATCGCCCTGACAAAGGCGCGACGGATGGCCTGACTGGCTTCCGTGCGACGGCGGGCCTCCTGCAACTGAAGGTTCTGCTCCTTCAGACGCAGGTTCTTCTTGTGGCGATAGACAAGCATACCTACAAGCAAACAGATGATAGCCAGCGCCATCAGTCCGACGACAAACAGCTGAACGCGCCGTGTCTCGGCCTTCTTCTGCTCTGCCTGGAACAAATCAATGTCGTGCGAAAAATCAGCCAAATGCTGCTCCATCGACTCACGCTCGTCAACCAGTTCAAGACTATCCTTCAACTCTCTGGCGCGATAGGCCCGCTGCCAGTCGCCCATCTGCTCAAACACATTGATGCGCAGCTCCGTGGCCGTCAGGGGCACTTCGATGGAGTCGCACCAGGCGATGGCTTGCTGATAGTCTTTCTGCAACAGGTGGTGGCACACCATCACCTGCTCAAGGTTGGCTGCATTAAACTGTGCGGGCTGATGCTCGCGGATGCTGTCATACTTGTTGAAATAACGATAGAATGCGGCACGGTCGTTCATCTTATTGGCAATGATACACCGATATCCCAGTACTCCGCTCTCGTACATCGGATTCTGAAGCATCTGCTGGGGGAGGCTGTCCAGACAGGCCATAGCCTCGGCAGGACGCTTGAAACTGAGCGACTGGGCCAGCGAGAGGTAAGCGTTGAACACGGCCACGGGGTCCTTTTCGGCATCGATGCCCCGAAGAGCACGACGGAAGTACTTCTCCCCCATCTCTGGCTGATTGCGACCATTATAGAAGAAGCCCAGCCCCATGTAGGCCAAATAGAGATACTGCTCCTGATGACGAACCTTGATGTCGTCTGTGAGGTGATGAATCTCGGTGAATGCACGATGGAACCGCTTGTGGTTCACCTCGTATATCACGAGATTCATCCACGTGCGATAATACTTATCCCACTCCTTGCGCTGCTCCAGATAGCTGGAGTATGTCTTATGAGCCCCATAGAACTCGGTCACGTTGTCACTGGTCTGCGCCTGGTAAAGACGCTGCAGCAAGGCCTGCTCTTCTTCAGAAGGCTGCTGCGGCTTAGCCGCAGGCTTCTCCTGAGCAGAGAGGCATACACACATCACCAGCATAACAGCGATGAAAACTATCTTTCTGAAATCTGACATAATCATTATATATAAGCAGTTTGTTTTCTCTCACAAAAAAGTGATGCAAAGGTACAAAATAATTCCGATTCCTGCAAGGGCAAGAGCGATATAGGGCTTATTTTTGTTATTATTGAAACTATTTTTGCAGATTTTGCAAGTAGGGTGAAATAGGCCCCATTTCCTAATTTCGTCGTATCACGCTTCCAATTTCGTCGTGTCGCGCATCCAGGATGTTACATTTTGTCCCATGCGCTGCTTGAAGGCCGCACCGAAGGTACTGTAGCTCTTGAAACCGCTCTCCTGAGCCAGTTGCTGAGCGGTGAACGGGCGCCCGCTGCCAACGGCCTCGCGATAGAGACGGACAAAACGTTCGATGCGCAGGTTGTTGAAAAAGAATCTTTTTTCAATGGATATTCGAAAAAGAATATGTTCTAATGAACAAATTTTGTAGCCTACACCGTTTCCTTTAGTTCTATCTTGTGTTTGCTGGCTAACTTACGCAGATATTTCAGCTCTCTTTCTTCGACTTTCTTTTTGTAGATATTCTCTCCGTACTCCACATAATCTTCGCCATTGGTGCAGACGTCGTAGTATCTTTCAGCCAGTTTCCGGCATGTGGCAGTGATGGCTATCGCCTTTCCTTTCTGTCCGGCAATTCTTGTAAGCATCTATCTGCTCGATGATGCGGATTTTTTGCTTCTGAAGCAAACTTAACACCTCTTTCTTGCGGGCTTTCTGAGTTTTTTTCATAACTTTGCAGTCGATTAGAGAATTAAACAATAAATGTGTGACGGGGGCTGGCTCCGTGGGCGAAGGGAATATATAAGCATTTTTCTAAGCGGGAACTCGTGGCAGGGCCACTCTCTCATCCAATATTTGGAAGCGCCATCCACGGAAACCAGGTTATCTTACAGGGACTGGGCCACTAATGAAAATACGGCTACGCTGCCTGACTCCAGAAACACGCCACAAAAGTAATCAAAACTGACGGAATAACCAAGCCAAATAGCAACTGTTCAACAGAATTGGGATAAATTCTGATTAGTGGAGGTTATCTTTGTACACAAAATGAAAATGAAAATAAAGATGAAGACAACGGCAAGGGAGATAACAGCCTATATGGAGTCGCTGCGTGACGACGCGCAGCGCCGCGTGCTGATGCAGTTCTTCAAGACGGGGCCTGGCGAGTATGGCGAGGGCGATGAATTCTTAGGTCTCAAGGTGCCTCAGACGCGCACGGTGGTCAAAGCCGCCAAGGAGACGCCGCTCAGCGAAGTGCCGGAACTTCTGATGTCGCGCTGGCATGAGGTGAGACTCTGCGGACTGCTCATCATGGTAGCGCAGTTTGAGAAATCGGCCACAAAGCGTCTGGAGAATGATGCTGAAGCCATCCAAAAGCGCGATGAAATCGTGGAAATGTATCTGAAATATGCCGAACGGGCCAACAACTGGGACTTGGTAGACCTCTCGGCTCCGAAGATCCTTGGCCACTGGCTGCTGCTCCCCTCCCACCTGGGAGATAAAGTGGCGATACTCGACTCCCTGGCCACCAGCCCCTGCCTGTGGCGACAGCGCATGAGCATGGTATGCACCTGGAAGACCTCACAGCAGGGCGACCCTTCCTGGTGCCTGCGCTATGCCGAGAAGCACCTGCACCACCCTCACGACTTGATGCACAAGGCCACGGGCTGGATGCTGCGCGAGATGGGCAAGCGATGCAGCATGGACCTGCTGCGCGATTTCCTTCGCCAGCACGCCCACGAGATGCCTCGCACCACACTCCGCTACGCCATCGAGAAGATGGCTGAAGCAGAGCGTAAAAGATGGATGACCTACACAGAGGTGACACCCTCAGATCAATTATCACCTGTATGATATTGTTTTGTCAGTCTGAATGGGCTGGGCTGGCTGTTGCTTAGTCTTTCAGCGAGTAGGTGACGGTGGTTACCACGCGTACCTTCTTGATGTAGGGAGTGTTCTCGTCTCGATTCTCGATAGAGAACTGGCCCTGGTCGGCACTCACGATCTTGTTCAGCTGCGAGTGGCTGTTCTCTGCAAACTGCTGGGCGGTCTTCTCGGCATTCTCGATGGCCTCCTGCATCATCTTGGGCTTCATCTCCTTGAACGATATGTATTCGTACTTCACGGGGTTCTCGTAGCCGCCGTCTACAATGGCTACACCCTCCTTCAGCAGGTCGCCCTGCTTGGCGATGATGCTGCGCACCTGCTTCACGTTCTGAGAGGTCACCGTGATGACAGAGGTGACAATATATCGGTAGGGCTGGTTTCGCTCTCCATATTCGCGGGCGTTCAGGTCAACCACCTGCGGGGCATTCACCGTCAGTTCAGCCTCCTTGATACCGTTTCGCAGCAGGAAGGCCTTGATCTTGCCCTGTGTCACCCCGATCTTGTTATACAGCTCAGGCAGGTCGTTGCCCAGCTCTTTCGATACGATGGGCCATGTCACCTTGTCAGCCTCCACCTCGCGCTCGGCGAGACCCTTCACATTGACCTTGCGGTCCTTGTTGGCAAAATTGTCAATACCAGCCTTGATGCTCCATCCAAGGCATACGATGCCCAGCGCAATGAGGGCAGCAGCAATAATACGATTATCTTTCATACGCTCTATCACCTATTTTCATCTTGCTATAATTATAATCTATGCTGCAAAGGTAGTGAAAATCGAATGAAACACCAAATTTCTTCGCTCATTTTTAATCTTAGCGGTGCTCAGGCGAGCAAGCCCGGAGTATTTGAGTATTTCTGATATGCCTCAGCAGATAGAAGCTCTTGGCTCGCTATCCACTGAGGCTTTGAATGTTAGTGGGTCAAGCGCCTGTCACCGTGACATATAGAACGTGTTAAAAAATCAGGAATTCTTTAACATGAACAGATTCTATACTATTGTCCTTGTCTTGAACCTTAGCTTTCCCAAATTCAACCCCAAAATGGGGAAGCAATTTCTTCACATTTTTATCTCAACAGGCTTATAGTCTCGGAAAAAATGCCTAATTTTGCAAATTGGAAGTACAACATAAGAAAAATAAGCAAGAAAAAATCATATACGACAATGACAATACATCTGAAAATTCAGCTGAGGGGCATCAACAACCCTCCCGTGTGGCGAAAAATCGTCATACCAGGCAACTTCACGTTCGAAGAACTCCACAGAGCCATACAGGCAGACTTCGGATGGTTTAACGAGCACCTGTACCAATTCCAGGAAGAGCCTTACAGCCGAGGATGGGCCATCACTGACATTGAACGTAATGGCGACGGTTTTCGGCAGAGACCGCTCGATGCCTCCAAAACGAAGGTCGGGCAATTCCTGAAGGAAAAGAAGCTGAAGCAATTTATCTACCTTTACGACTTCGGCGACGACTGGGTTCACGACATCACCGTGGAGCGCATCGAGGAGGATGCCGACTGCAGCACCTGGCTCATACAAGGAGGCAGAGGCACCTGCCCGCCGGAGGACTGTGGAGGCCCCTTCCGCTATGAGTATATGAAGAAAGTGCTGCGCGAAGAGCCCGACAGCGAGGAGGCACAGGACTTTCGGGAGCGGTTGGGACTGGAGGATGGTGAAGAGTTCGACCCTGATGGCTATGTAGAAAACTACATCGATGACCTTTGCGATGCCCCGGAACGGGATGACGAGGATGATTGGGACGACGAGGATACCGTTGACAAGACAGACCCAGAGGCAGCTGAGGACACCACCCTGCTGGAATGCATGAGCTGGCTGAACCTGGGCACGCTGGAGGAATATGCCCACGACATGGGCTTCGAGATAGACCTGGACAAAGACGAGGACGGACGGCGCAAGGAACTGGCTGCGGAGATACTGAGTCATCCACGCGAACTGCTGGGCATGCTGCCCGCCTACGACCTGACATTGATGAAGCAGCAACTGCAGAAACCCACCAAGGGCCATCTGCAACAAGTCTACAAGGACTTCGTCGACACCATCATGGAGATGTACGGATTAGCCCGCAGGCAGCATGGCAAGGACGGAGAGGATTACATCCACATGCCTGCCGACCTGCTTGACGCCGTCAGGCCATACATCGACGAGGTGATAGAGGACAAAGACGAGAATTTCCGTATGGACATGGAAACCCTCATTGAAGGCATCTGCAACATGTATGGACGCATCAGCCGGACCACCTTGAAGCAAATGCTGGTGAAGCTTGGGGCTGGTAGCAGCGAGGCGGTCAGCCAGCTGCTCGACATGTTAGAAGACAATTCCTTATCCATCAAGCGGATTTCCTACGGCAACACGATATATGACGACCCGAAGAGCGACGATGACGTGTTCTACGCATCACCCTACGAATGGGATTTCTACAATGAACTCATGAAAGAGATAAGCAAGCACAACGATGTGACACCCGATTATCGCCTGCTCAATAATTTAGATGAGGCCCGGCTCGCCGGACAGAAGCCAATCCCCGAGGTTCCCAACGCCTACAGGGACACCTTTATGAACTTCCTCCAAAAGGAGTTGGAACTGGAAAAAGGCGATGCCCTACACGTCTGTCACGTACTCTGGTATCAGGCCCAGCATCAGGGCGAGGAGGGCAGCAATCCTCCTGAGGAGTATATGCTGGACGTACTGGATGCCTTGATGATAGACAAAGATTTTGAACCCGATCTATACGCCGAGGCCATGCGACAGATGGACTGCTTTCTGAACAACATGCCTCGCTGGCAACTCCGTGGGCACACGCCAGCCGAGACTGGCATCCTGATTTCCGACTTCGGCCATAAGGTTAAACACATAAACAATGTGATGAGCCGCCACCTCCGTCCTGCTGATGACGAGCCGAACTATATGAGCCCCTACGACTGGCTGGCTCCTAACAAGCCCTTCATCGCCACAAAGGCTCCAGGCCGCAACGATCCCTGTCCCTGCGGCAGTGGAAAGAAATACAAGAAATGCTGTGGAAGGGGGAACTAAATTAGCTGGTCTATGTCACAGGGGTTACCGCCAGAATAAAATTGCTCAACAGGGAATATCAAGTCCCAATTCTTACGCCAGACAATGTTGCCATTCTCAAGAGTGAAGCGATTGAACTTTTGAGGGTCGAGGTACTTGTCTCTGCATCAACCTCAAAATAGCCATGTGCAATGCGGTTTCTTGCTCCAATGACATCCCTCCATGGAATCTCGGGACGTTCTGGCAACAGTATCCCATCTGAATGTTCATCTATCTGCTTGATGCCTTCACCGATACACAATATTCTGGAAACTTCCAAATGAATCATGGAAAAAGAAACCTCAGCAGATAAAAACTCTTTGCGCTATATCCACTGAGGTTCCTAAATGCTAACGGGTCAGGTGCCTGTCACCGTGACCCACCTGTATCCTACATTTTTCCTGTACTAAGTTCTCTGTCGAGATAACTGTAAATGTAAACAGGGCTCTGGAAATAGAGTCCCGTTGCGGGATTCGTCAATTTTGCGTAAGTCTCAGAGTTATAGACCGTGTCCAGCGCTTCGTGAAGCGACAAGCCGCGCTCTTCCATCAGCATAAGTACGAGGTCTCGTACCGTGCATTCGTTCATATAGTCTATTGTACTCATAGACGCCTCAGCATTTGAATGGCTTTCTCGCTTCCGAAAAAATACTGAAAAGTGATGCCTTTCATGTATTTCAGGCGTTCAAGAAAGGTTTCCATGTTGATGTTCTGCTCCATGACATTACGGATTTGTGCGCCTACCTTATCATTTGCTATAGGGCCATATACGACATCGTTGTCATGAATGTTTTTTGCATTTTTGTTCTGGCGGTTAGCGAGAATGAACGTAACCCAGTCTTTGGTATAGCCATCGAAGCGCATGAACCGCAAAGTTCCATCGTTCAGATGTGCTTCGTCGAACTCATAGCTTTGAACGATAGACTGACCACCGAACAATTGAACCTTGAAGTTGGCCATTGCCTCTGCTTGTGCCTCTGACTCAGACAGATAAAATCCGCAACCAAAGTCCTTGCCGCGCTGAGATTGGCTTAAGTCAATCCCCTGGAAATCCGTATTTGTTCCGTGATAGAGTTTCATGCGAGCGCCCCTCCATGACGCTGGCAGTAACCCGCCATATTCTGCACCATATCCTCGAAACTCTGTGTATGAGCTATGTTGTACTGCTCATCCAGAAAGTCGATAGCCTTGTAGCGGTTCAGGTAGCGATAAGCCTGCACCGCTGACAGACCGAAACGACGAGCGAACTCGCTGATGAAAATGACGATATATTCAGCCTTAGCATATTGCTCAAGGCTGTCATAGCGTTCAAAAGTGTTTTGTTCCGTCATCATCATACTTTATTTAGTTCAACGTTGCAAAGATACACAATATTCTGGAAACTTCCAAATGAATCACGGAAAAAGAAAACTCAGCAGATAAAAACGCTTTGCGCTATATCCGCTGAGGTTTTGACTGTTGGCGGGTCAAGTGCCTGTCCCCATGACCCATTAGAAGAAATGCTATATCCAGGGCATATACTCAGCGGGATTTCTTTCGATTAATAAGTAGCAACCTTTACGCGAGAGAAGTCCGCTTGTTCTGCATGGAAAGCATTCATCAGCAATTCAAAGAGTTGAATGTTCAGATAGAAATTGTCGCGTCCCATTTTCATTTTGGAAAGAATACCTGCATCAACTAACTGATTCAGATAAGATACAGCCGTTGGACGAGTTACACCCAAATCCTGACAGACGAAATCAATCTTGGTGTATGGGTGCTTGAAGAGATTGTTCAACAAATCTTGCGAATAGATTTTTGTCAGTTCCCCTCGTATCTTCTGTTTGTGCGCCATCATCAATTCCTTGATAGACTTAATAAGGGCAATTGTTTCTATGGAGGTTTCCTCAATACCTTTCAGCATAAACAGTATCCAGTCAACCCATTGATCATCATTCTCTCTGACACCCTGCAACAGGCGATAGTATTCACCTTTGTTTTTAATGATATAACGGCTGAGATACAATACAGGAAGGTCAAGCAGGTCTTGAAGCACCAAGTATAGGATATTGATGACACGACCAGTTCTTCCATTTCCATCGGAGAAGGGATGAATACTCTCAAACTGATGGTGAATAACACACATCTTGACCAACGGATCCCAATCGCACATGTCAGCATCGTTGATGAACCGTTCGAGGTTATTCATATAAGCAACAATCTCTTCATTTGTCTGAGGAGGCTGATAGACGATCTCTCCTGTAGCATCATTCTTTAAAGTCGTACCTGGTGTCACCCTAAATCCAGCACTATTTCGCTTGATGCGCTGGTAAATCTCTATCATGTCATTACACGTCAGCAACGAATGACTTTTCACTCTATCAAATCCATACAACAAAGCATCTGCATAACTTTTCACCTCCTTTGCTGCAGGAGTCATGCTACCGGTAAAGGAAAGTTCGGCCTTGTAAAGTTCATCGTGAGTAGTGATAATACTCTCCACTGCCGAGCTGTCTTTCGCTTCTTGAAGTGAAAGCGTATTGATTAGAATAGCCGTATTAGGAATTGACTGTACGGCACCTTTCAACTCTGCCAAACGACGATGTGCTTGAGCCACTTGTTTTAGCACGGCTTTTGTTTCTACTTCTTGCCGCAAAGGTAATGATGGTATCTGATACATAATAATGCTATTTTGCCTGCAAATATACAAAAATAATCCGATTTTCTTTCTATATTGAAGAGAATATATAAAAAAAATCCGATTTTCTTTCTATATCATTCAGAATATAGCAAATTTCTTTCTATATCTTTAAACGCAACAGTTTTTAGCAAAAGAAACCTCAGCAGATGAAAGCACCTTGCGCTCTATCCACTGAGGTTTTGATTGTTAGCGGGTCAAGTGCCTGTCACCATGACCGATACCAAAGGCACCCATCCCTATCCCGTCTGAGGCGAACAAGCTCGGAGTTTTTGAGTATTTCTGAGATGCCTCAGCAGATAGAAGCTCTTGGCTCTCTATCCACTGAGGCTTTGAATGTTAGCGGGTCAAGTCCCTGTCCCCATGACCCCATCCGCGTTAAATACCTAACGTTTACGCATGTGGCGGAAATTCACGTTTAAAAGTGGTCAGTATTCTTTAACAGAAATCTGCATATCGGCATTACTGTTAATGCCATACTTTTTCTGCTCGAAATCATAAAATAAAATCCAATGATCTTCTTTGCAGGCTCCTTTATACAGAAAATGTAATTCCAAATCGGAACCGCCAAAAGATAAGTCTGCATAGGCAGGCTCCCACACTCCAGGATGCAAAACAGACTCGACAGCTGTTATATGGAAAATACTTGAAGGACCATCATAGGGAATATTTCCATAGAACCAAGAATTACCATCACGGATAATCTCAATTCCTTTTTCATAATGAATAACCGTAGCCCTTCCGTATTCAACAAAGTCGATGCTAAAACCATGAGGCGCAAAAGCCCTCCAAACCACTTCGGCTTTTTTCTTACCAAAACCGGAAGCGCTGGAAATTTTAGGGAGTTTTGAAGTGAACTTCTCACGGACAAGAGCTTCGGCAATTGCATCGTTAGTATAATGCTCAACCGTAAAAGTATCCACCTCAACAGATTTGCCGTCAATCTTCACTGTTGTTGTTGCGCCGCCACCGGAAGTCTCAGCAGGAGAAGAAGAGTTTGCATTTGCATTGCCACAGGCAATCAAGACAGCGGCCATGACCAGACCTGCCAAAAATAGTAACTTTTTCATTATTGTCGTATTAAAAATGAATGTTGTTCCTGTGTTGTTTTATGAAATCATCTATATCAATAGTAAATGTGAACGTCTTAGGATAAACAAGATATTCAGATTTATCTCTAGTTAGATGGTCAATACCAAATAGTTGCCAATAATTAATTGGTAAAATACATTTTCGATTTCCCAACTCATCATATATTTCCATAAAATGGTCATTATCACCCTGATTGCAAAAACCATAATATGTATTTATCGTTTGCCCATTTTCGATAGAAATCCGATTTAAACAGAATATATCATTACTTAGCCCTTGAGCCTTTATTTCTCCATCGATGGTATAGAAACTATAAGTATCATTTGTGAAATGACTTAAAAACACTCCATCCGTATAAGAACCACTATCTATATCTTCCAAAGTTAATTTTGTTTTGGGGAAATACTCCATTGTTAGTCCTTCTTCATCATCAGCAGTTGCTGTCAGGAATTTTTCCTCAAGGCTATATCTAATGGCTCCCTTGCCGAATATTTGCTTGCCTCCATCGAAAAAATAAGTTTTTCCATTTTTACTTGCTACAATAATGTCCTTTTCTAAATATGACTTGTCATATTCAGCAGAAACAATAATCTTTCCAGAAGCATCTTTCATTCCAGATTTCCCGTTTTCCTCGAATGGATAATACTTTGGGACATCAACTTTTTCTTCCTCTTGATATTCACCACTACTATTCACAACATCTTCTGTTGATTGTGAGGGAGATCTTGAAGTATCATTACTGCTTTCCTTATCTGCCAAAATGATTAACCAAGGAAGAACTAATAGTAACAATATTATCACAATAATGGTACTGAAAGTATATAACTTTTTCTTTCGAGAAGCATTTTTGGTAAAATTGACCAATGAATCAATCCAAGAAAAAAGAACCGATATAACCATAAAGACTACTATTATCAGTGTGAGATAACCACCAATAAATAATGAGACTTTTATTCCCATATTATTATCTTCTCCCATCACACTTACAGTACAAATAAGCATTCCAGCCAGCCATATTACAACGACAGTCAGCCAAGTTGAACGAAGGAAAAATTTAAGTATAAAATTTAAGACACAAACTCCGATAAAATAATAAATCAAATCGGGTGGATTGTTCCCTAAATAGGTGTCACATTTAATATCATTTCCCCATTGGACAGAAAACCAAGGCAGGAATAAGAATAATATTAATAATATTGAACATACCATTTCGAATATAGCTCCACCAGGAGGGCTATATCTTTTTTCCTCATTTATATTATTTTCCATAAACAAAAAAAGGCGGAACCATTCGATGCTTATTCTCCAACTTCGGTACCGCCAAGTAACCATGCTACGAAACAAGCAAGAACAGTCCACGCCCTAAGGACGTGAACTTTCCGAACTGCTTGCTCTCCGTAGCTGAATTTTGGCGGTTTCAAGTTGGAGAGAGACAAGAGCTGAAAGCTCAATATCTATGTATAAGTACGAACAGAAACGCTGATCTGTAAGTTTGTAATATTTATAATGTGTATCCTGCCACCATCAGAGCGATGGAGATGAGAGATTTGGTTACTATTGAGCCAATTTGCCGGAATGAAGCTGCTCAACGGGGAAAATCAAGTCCCAGTTTTTACCCCAGACAATGTTGCCATCCTCAAGAGTGAAGCGGTTGAACTTTCGAGGATCAAGATACTTATTGTACTGAGGATGCGAATGGCGACGGATAAAATCACCAATATCAACAGTCTGAACCGTATTATCGCTGAATGTCAGGCAAACACATAGGTTGCCTGCGTTTTCTGCCTTTATAATATAAATTCTATCCATATCCTTTTCCTTCTAAAGTTTCTTCTTGATATTGGTACTTCTGACACTCTGCTTCAGCACAAAGAATTTCACCCATTTCGTAGTTCTTTCCGTTCGCGTACATTTTATTATATGGTAGCGAGACCATTATGTCTCGCTACCAATACAATACACTTAGTCTGCCATCTTGGCCTTGATCATCTCACGGTTGAGACGGGCGATGTTCGAGATGGTCTCGTTCTTCGGGCAGACGGCCTCGCAGGCGCGAGTGTTGGTGCAGTTGCCGAAGCCGAGTTCATCCATCTTGGCCACCATGTTCTTAACACGGCGGGCAGCCTCTACACGGCCTTGCGGGAGCAGGGCGAGTTGTGACACCTTAGACGATACGAAGAGCATGGCAGAGCCGTTCTTACAGGCTGCTACGCAGGCACCACAGCCGATGCAAGAGGCGCAGTCCATAGCCTCGTCGGCATCCTCCTTGGGGATGAGGATAGCGTTGGCATCCTGAGCCTGACCGGTGCGGATGGTGGTATAGCCGCCAGCCTGGATGATCTTATCGAAGGCATTGCGGTCTACCATACAGTCCTTGATTACGGGGAAGGCAGCAGAGCGCCAAGGCTCGACGGTGATGACGTCGCCATCGTTGAAGCGGCGCATGTAGAGCTGACAGGTGGTAGCACCACGCTCGGTCTTGCCGTGAGGCGTACCGTTGATGTAGAGTGAGCACATACCGCAGATACCCTCGCGGCAGTCGTGATCGAACACGAAGGGCTCCTTGCCTTCGTTGATGAGCTCCTCGTTCAGGATGTCGAGCATCTCGAGGAACGAGGTGTCATCGGGGATGTCGTGCATTTCGTGGGTATCGAAATGACCTGCGTCCTTGGGGCCATTCTGGCGCCAGAACTTTATTGTAAATGAAATATTCTTTGCCATAATTATAAGTATTTATAGGTGTGGACTGCGGAAGTACCGCAGTTTACTGGACCTCTTAGTTCTTGTAATTTCGGGTTTGTACCTTAATAGCCTCATACTCCAGCGGCTCCTTGATGAGTTCGGGCTCGTTACCCTTGCCCTTGTACTCCCAGCAGCCTACGTAGAAGTAGTTCTCGTCGTCGCGCTTAGCCTCGCCTTCCTCCGTCTGGTATTCCTCGCGGAAGTGGCCACCACAGCTCTCATTACGAGAGAGGGCATCGAATGCCACGAGCTGACCCATGGTGAAGAAGTCACGGAGGTGGATAGCCTTGTCAAGCTCTACGTTCAGACCCTCCTTCGTGCCAGGAACGAAGAGGTTGGTATCGAACTCCTTCTCGAGTTCGTGCATCTTCTTCAGACCCGTCTTCAGGCCCTCAGCGGTGCGACCCATACCTACATACTCCCACATGATGTGACCCAGTTCCTTATGGATAGAATCAACCGAACGCTTACCCTTGATGTTCATCAGACGATCGATCTCTGCGTTGACAGCCTTCTCGGCAGCATCAAACTCGGGACGGTCTGTAGGAATCTTCGGCCAAACAGCCTGATCAGCCAGATAGTTCTGGATGGTGTAAGGCAGCACGAAGTAACCATCGGCCAGACCCTGCATCAGCGCCGAAGCACCCAGACGGTTGGCACCGTGGTCAGAGAAGTTACACTCACCGATAGCGAAGAGGCCAGGGATAGTGGTCTGCAGCTCGTAGTCCACCCAGATACCACCCATCGTGTAGTGGATGGCGGGATAGATCATCATCGGCTTGTAGTACTTCACGCCGTTGATCTCGTTGGCTACATCGCCAGGGAATACATCGGTGATCTCCTCATACATCTCGAACAGGTTGCCATAACGCTGCATGATGACATCGAGACCGAGACGGTTGATAGACTCCGAGAAATCGAGGAACACAGCCAGACCCGTGTTGTTGACACCGAAGCCCTTGTCACAGCGCTCCTTGGCGGCACGCGATGCAACGTCACGAGGCACGAGGTTACCGAATGCCGGATAGCGGCGCTCCAGATAGTAGTCGCGATCCTCCTCGGGAATCTCCCAACCCTGCTTCGTACCAGCCTGCAGAGCCTTGGCATCCTCCAGCTTCTTAGGAACCCAGATACGTCCGTCGTTACGCAGCGACTCAGACATCAGCGTCAGCTTAGACTGCTTGTCGCCATGAACGGGGATACAAGTGGGGTGAATCTGCACGTAAGAGGGATTAGCAAAGTAAGCACCCTTGCGATAGCACTGAACGGCAGCCGTACAGTTGCAACCCATAGCGTTGGTAGAGAGGAAGTAAGTGTTACCATAACCACCAGTAGCGATGACCACAGCGTTGGCAGAGAAACGCTCCAGCTTACCCGTTACCAGGTTCTTGGCGATGATACCACGAGCGCGTCCGTCGACGATCACCACATCCTCCATCTCGTAGCGCGTATACAGCTTTACCTTCTTGGCCTGCACCTGAGCACTCAGCGAAGAGTAAGCACCGAGCAGCAACTGCTGACCCGTCTGACCCTTGGCATAGAACGTACGGCTCACCTGTGCACCACCGAACGAACGGTTGGCCAGCATACCGCCATACTCACGGGCAAAGGGCACACCCTGAGCCACACACTGGTCGATGATATTATTGCTGACCTCAGCCAGACGATAAACGTTAGCCTCACGGGCACGGTAGTCACCACCCTTCACGGTGTCGTAGAACAGACGATACACCGAGTCACCATCGTTCTGATAGCACTTGGCGGCATTGATACCACCCTGGGCGGCGATAGAGTGCGCACGGCGGGGTGAGTCCTGAATGCACAGGTTGATCACGTTGAAGCCCATCTCACCGAGCGAGGCAGCAGCCGATGCGCCAGCCAGACCGGTACCAACCACAATCACATCCAACTTCAACTTGTTCTTCGGGTTGACCAGACGCTGATGAGCCTTATATTCCTTCCATTTCTCAGGCACTGGTCCTGCAG
>CAMHUC010000044.1 GCA_946188155.1 uncultured bacterium
ATACATGATGAGCACCAGCCAGCGGTCGCTGTGAGGCTCGTCGGCATGGTCCTCCCACTTCAGGATGAGCCAGAACACGACGGCTGTGAGTGCCGACGAGTAGGCATATACCTCACCCTCGACGGCTGAGTACCAGAAGGTGTCGCTGAAGGTGTATATCAGTGCGCCTACCAGTCCGGCAGCCTCGATGGCAATCAGCTTGGCAGTGGTGAGCTCTTCCCATCGGCTGATGAGCAGGCGGCGCGTCAGATGGGTGATGCTCCAGAAGAGGAACAGGATGCAGGTGGCGGAGAGCAGGGCACTCATCACGTTGACCATCTTGGCCACCTGGGTGGGGTCGCTGGCCAGCTGCGAGAACAGGTTGGCCGTGAGCATGAAGAATGGTGCCCCGGGGGGGTGTCCGATTTCCAGTTTGTAACCTGTGGTGATAAACTCAGGGCAGTCCCAGAACGAGGCTGTCGGCTCAATGGTGGAGCAGTAGACGAAGGCTGCTATCAGAAACGACAGCCAGCCGATGACGTTGTCCACCAGTCTAAATTGTTTCATCTAAAGAATATCTTTTTAACGTTAAAATTCTATCTTGCCTGCAAAATTACGAAAAAATCGCCTATATGAACAAACCCGCCCCGTAAATTAAGATAATATAACGGAAAATCTTGCCCAGCGTGATGGCTACGAAGGTGATGACGATGTTGGAGCGCATCAGTCCCAGGGCTATCGTTATGGCACTGCCCAGGACGGGCAGGAAGGCGAAGAATCCCATCCATGCACCGTGGCCGGCCATGAAGCGGTGGGCCTTGTCGAGGTCTTTCTTGCTCACGTGCAGGTATCTCTCTATCCACTCCATCTTGCCCAGCCGCCCCAGGCAGTAGTTGAACACGGACCCCAGCACATTGCCCACGGTGCCGTAGACCATCAGCAGCCAGGGGTCGAGGCCAGTGGCCATCAGCCCCACCATCACGGCCTCGCTGGAGAAGGGGAAGAAGCTGCCCGCCAGGAAGGCTGCCACGAGCATGCCCCAGTAGCCGTAGTGCGTCAGCAGTGAAATGATAGCATCCATACGTTGAATACCGTCAGGAGTACTGCTGCCCCGATGACGACCGAGAAGGCGATGTTCGTGAACCGTGTGGAGGTAAGTGCCAGGAAATGGGCTACTATGGGACTCCCGGTGACAATCATGATTCTGATCATTACGTCGATATACTGTGGCTGGAGTACAGCCAGGAGTGCGGCAAAGCCGTAGAGCAGCATCAGACTGTTGTACAGCTGGCGGGTGCGGATTTTGTCGCGGAAGCTGTAGCGTACGAAGTGGATGCTGCCGACAAGGGTCAGGATGGTGATGAATGCTGCGGATAGAATCCGGGGCAGTCCTATCGACTGGTAGTCGGCAGGAAGGGTGATGCTGACCAGTTGTGAAAAGTGCTCCTCTATCAGCGTAAAGTCACCGTGACAGGCAAAAAGAATCCAGGCTCCGACGAACCAGTAGGGGCACAATAGCCCCAGCAGGGAAGCCGTCAGCGTGCGCCAGCTTGTGCAATAGATGGTTGTAAGCATCATCAGCCAGTACAGGGGTGTCAGCCAGAGGGCCTGAGGCTCCGCAAGGCTTCCCAGTCCGAGCAGCAGGAAGGTATAGAATGTCCAGCCTGTGGCCTGCTGGTCCTGATAACAGTTGAAGAGCGTGTATAGACTGGTGATGATGCACAGTTGCATGATGGCTCCCGTCACTGAGGGGAAGAGAAAGGCGGCCGAGCAGGAGAACGCCATGAAGGATACCGGTGTCATGCGGCTGAAGATGCGGATGAGCGCATTGCTGTTGTCAAGCTCGGTCATGACGGCAATGGAAAGCAGGAAACAGGCAAACTGAATCCACCACTGCTGATGGACCAGTCCGGCCAGCAGCCAGATGCCAATGCCTATGGCAACAGCTGCCGGCAATGTCTTGCGGCTCTCGGCCACTTTGTTCTGAAACCGCTTCATTTACAGGTCGGCTCCGATGTCGCGACGGAAATATTTGTCTGTGAACTGTATCTTCCGGGCCTCCTCGAACGACTTCTGCAGGGCCTCGGCCTTGTTGCGGCCATAGCTGCTGACGGCTATCACGCGCCCTCCGGCCGTCACCACCTGCCCGTCCTTGAGGGCTGTGCCGCTGTGAAAGACAACGCTGCCCTCCACCTGGTCGATGCCTGTGATGGGGTAGCCCTTCTTGTATGCCTGGGGATAGCCGCCGCTGACGAGCATCACGCAGACTGCCGCCCTGGGGTCGAATTCTATGTGGTGCTGGTCGAGATTGCCTTCGGCCACTCCCTCGAAGAGGTCCACGATGTCGCTCTTGAGGCGCAGCATGACACTCTCCGTCTCCGGGTCGCCCATGCGGCAGTTGTACTCGATGACCATGGGGTTGCCATCCACGTTGATGAGTCCGAAGAAGATGAATCCCTTGTAGTCGATGCCCTCCTGGGCGAGGCCCTCGACGGTGGGGCGTATGATGCGGTCCTCCACCTTCTGCATCCACTCCTTGGTGGCGAAGGGTACGGGAGTCACCGAACCCATGCCTCCGGTGTTCAGCCCCGTGTCGTGCTCGCCGATGCGCTTGTAGTCCTTGGCCTCGGGCAGAATCTTATAGTGCTGGCCGTCGGTCAGTACGAACACGGAGCACTCGATGCCGCTGAGGAACTCTTCGATGACCACCCGTGATGAGGCGTTGCCGAACATGCCGCCCAGCATCTCGCGCAGTTCCCGCTTGGCCTCGTCGAGGGTGGGCAGTATCAGCACGCCCTTGCCGGCGCACAGGCCGTCGGCCTTCAGCACGTAGGGGGGCTGCAGGGTCTCCAGGAAGGCGATGCCCTCTTCCAGGTGGTCGCCGTCGAAAGTCTGGTAGCGGGCCGTGGGGATGTTGTGGCGCTGCATGAAGGCCTTGGCAAAGTCCTTCGAGCCTTCAAGCACAGCACCGGCCTTTGAAGGGCCGATGACGGGAACTCCCTTGGTGCGACGGTCAGCCTTCAGCTCGTCGTAGATGCCTTTCACCAGCGGGTCCTCAGGCCCCACCACCACCATGTCGATACCCTTGTCGGCCACGAACTGCTTGATGGCCTCGAAGTCGTCGGCCTTCATGTCGACGTTCTCACCGCAGTTGCCAGTGCCGGCATTGCCTGGGGCAATATAAAGCTTCTCACATTTCTCACTCTGGGCAATCTTCCAAGCCAGGGCGTGCTCACGGCCGCCACTTCCTAATAATAATACCTTACTCATTTACTATTTACGGATTTACTATTTACTATTTGTTACAACTGCTAACTGATGGCGGTAGCAAATTCTTCACTCTTCACTTATTTCAGGTAATCCTCAAAGTACTGGGTGATGCGTTCGTGCAGATGAACGCTGGCATGCCCCGTCATGTTGTGGGGTTCGCCGGGATAGGCGAAGAAATCGGGCTGAGTGCCGGCCTTGATGCAGGCATCGAGGAACGACAGGCAATGCTGCGGCACTACCGTAGCGTCGTTGTAGCCTGTGATGATCTGCAGTCGCCCCTTCAGATTCTTGGCCTTTGCTATCAGGCTCGTCTTGGCGTAGCCCTCGGGGTTGCTCTGTGGCGTTCCCATGTAGCGTTCGCCGTACATCACCTCATACCACTTCCAGTCGATGACGGGTCCTCCTGCTACGCCCACCTTGAACACGTCGGGGTAGTTGGTCATCAGTGAGATGGTCATAAAGCCGCCGAACGACCAGCCGTGTACTCCCAGTCGCTCCATGTCGACGTAGGGCAGCGTGCGGAGATAGTCCACGCCCTTCATCTGATCCTGCATCTCCGTCTGTCCCAGCTGGTGCCAGGTGGCCTGTTCGAAGTCGAGGCCTCGGCGTTCGGAGCCACGGTTGTCGAGAATGAAGAGCAGGTAGCCCTTCTGAGCCATGTAGGTCTCCCACGAGCGACTGGCCCAGTGCCACGAGGCAGAGATGTTGTGGGCGTGGGGCCCGCCGTAGACGTAGACCACCGTGGGGTATTTCTTCTGAGGGTCGAAGTCGGCTGGCTTCACCATGCGCCAGTAGAGGTCGGTCTTGCCGTCGGCAGCCTTGATGGTGCCGCTTTCGAAGATGGGCTGCCGGTAGTCCTTCCAGGGGTCGGCGGCATCGAGCAGCGTGGTTGTGGCGTGGCGCCTGGTGCTGGCAGTGATGATTCGCCGGGGTATTTCCGGGGCGGAGAATTTCTCGAAGAGCTTTTCACCCGATGCCGACAGCTGGCAGGCCTGGCAGTAGCCGATGCCCTCGTCGAGCAGCGTGCGCTTGCCCGTGACGGTGCTGACGCTGTAGACATTGTCCTGCAGCGGGTGCTGCTCGTTGCTGGTGATGATGACGCTCTTGGCCTTCTTGTTGAAGCCGAGCAGTTCGGTCACCACCCATTGCCCCTGGGTCAGCTGTTTGAGCTGCTTGCCCTCTATATTAAATAGGTATAGGTGGTTGTAGCCGTCCTTCTGGCTCTGCATGATGAACTGCGTGGCATCCCAGGGCAGGAACTGTATGGGGTGCAGCGGTTCTACGTATTTGTCGCTCGTCTCGCGGTAGAGTTCTGCCTTGCGCTCGCCAGTGGCTGCATCGTAGCTGACGAGCCGGCAGTCGTTCTGTGCGCGGTTCAGCTCGAACATATAGATGGTGCTGCCGTCAGGACTCCAGGCGATGTTAGTGAAGTATACCGGGCTTTCCGGGCTTTCCGGTTTATCCGGGGTCTTTAGGTAGGTGGTCTTGCCGCTGGTCAGGTCATAGACGCCTACCGTCACCTGGTGCGAGGTCATGCCGGCCATGGGGTACTTGTCGGGTTCGTAAGTGGCCTCTCGGGGGTAGATGTCCACCTGCGGATAGTCGGCCACCATCGACTGGTCCATCCTGTAGAATGCCAGGCGCATGCCGTCGGGGCACCAGAAGAGTCCTTCCCTGATGCCGAACTCATCGCGGTGTACCGACTCACCGTAGACAATCTCGCGCGAGCCGTCGGTGGTCAGCTGTGTTTCCTGTTTACCCAGACGCACATAGAGCTGCTGGTCGCTCTTCTTGTAGGCCAGGGCCCTGGAGGCCTTGCTCCATTTGCTGACGGTGACACCTTTCAGCGGCTGAGTCCATTCGATGGCCTTCGTCTTGAAGTTGTAGAGCTGTTGCTGCTCGGCATTCCTGAGCAGCACCAGCGGCTGGTCGGGGTAGGGGTATACGGCATTCATGGCCGAGTGAACGGGCCGTGGCGAGTCTTTGCCGCTGGTCAGCAGCGCGTTCACCTGGTCCAGCGTGAAGAGGGCCTTTCTCTTTCCACTTTCCTCTTTTCTCTTTCCACTTCCCTCAAGAATCATTCCCCCCTCCTCGGCATCTTGATACATCAGCTGGTCGCCCCACCAGGTGAGCCATGCGTTCTGGGGCTGCATCTTGCGGTATTCGCTGCCGCCGAAGTTCAGTTCTTCGAGTGTGAATAGCCTGTCCTGTGCCTGCATGGGGTGGGGGATTGTGGTAAGTGTGATCGTGGCGATGAGCCATGCACCAAGCTTATTCTTCATCATCGTCAAATCTCCTTTTCTTGCCATAGTTGTTCTGGCCGTTCCGGAAATTCCGGTCTTTCCGGTCTTTGCGGAAATCCCGGTCTTTCCGGAAATCCCGGTTTTTCCGGAAATCGCGGTCTCTGCGCTCGTCGCCCTCTTCGCGGTTTCTGCGCATGGGGCGCTCCTGTCTCTCCAGGTCGTGGCGGTGGAAGGTGAACGAGCGGATGTCGCCCTCTTCGTTCTGCTCCGTCTCCTCCAGTCGCTGCTTAAATTCACGGTTCTTCTTGAAACGGTGCTTCTCGGCCATCTGGCGCTTCTCGTCCTCGGTCTTCACCACGCCGCCCTTCTGTCGGAAGTCGTTCAGCTTGCCGTCAAACATTTGGTACTTGCGGAATTCGCACTCCAGCGACCCGTTGTAGAGGGGTATCTTGATGCTGGGCTTCAGGCCTATCTGCTCGAAGCATTCCTCGCGGTAGCTGAGCACCCAGGCATCGTTGTCCTTGAATTGGTGCTTCAGCCGTTCGCCTATCATCTTGTAGGTGCCCAGCAGGTCGGGTGTTGAAATGCGTTCGCCGTAGGGCGGGTTGGTGATCATGATGCTCTTCTGCTGCGGCTGGGTGAAGTCCTTGAAGTCCTGCTGCTCGATGGTGATGTCGGCCGACAGTCCGGCGGCCTTGGCGTTCAGACGGGCTGTGTTGACGGCCTTCATGTCGATGTCGTAGCCATAGATGTGGTGCTTGAACTCCCGTTCCTGCGAGTCGTCGTTGTAGATCTCGTCGAAGAGGTCGGCATCGAAGTCGGGCCATTTCTCGAAGGCATACTCCTTGCGGAAGAGTCCCGGAGCCATGTTCTTGGCGATGAGGGCGGCCTCGATGAGCAGCGTGCCCGAGCCGCACATGGGGTCTATGAAGTCGCTCTCGCCCTGCCAGCCCGACAGCAGTATCATGCCTGCTGCCAGCACCTCGTTGAGCGGTGCCTCCACACTCTCCTGGCGATAGCCTCGGCGGTGGAGCGACTCGCCGCTGGAGTCGAGGCTCAGCGTACACTTGTCCTCGGCCACGTGGATGTTCAGCCGCAGGTCGGGGTTGGCCACTGAGATGTTGGGGCGCTTGCCGGTCTTTTCGCGCAGCTGGTCCACGATGGCGTCCTTCACCTTGTAGGCCACGAACTTCGAGTGGCGGAACTCTTCCGAGAACACCACGGCATCCACGGCGAACGTCTTGTCGTCAGCCAGGTATTGCGTCCAGTCTATCTTCTTGATTTCCTCGTAGACGTCATCCGCACTCTTGGCTTTGAAATGGCGGATGGGCTTCAGAATGCGGATGGCGGTGTGCAGCTGGAAGTTGGCACGGTACATCATCTCCTTGTTTCCGGTAAACGATACCATACGCCGTCCGATTTGTACATTGTTGGCCCCCAGTTGGGTCAGTTCTTTCGCCAGTACAGGTTCCAGTCCCATAAACGTTTTGGCGATGAGCTCATGCTCCTCTTGCGGGGCATGGCTCTGTGCGATATTCTGTTCCATTTTGTATGTAATTGTGGAATTCCGACTGCAAAGATACTGCAAGTCGGGCGAAAAAACAAATAAAATGCAAAAAAACAGCTCCCTTTTTTGTGTTATTCCGAATTATTTCTTAATTTTGCCGCCAAAAGGCCGCGATGATATGAAGTTGATTCTGCTTTATACGGGTGTTCTCAGTGGCAGTTACATAACTTGGCTGTGGGCCGGGGGGGCAGTGCTCTTCCTGCTGCTCTGCTATGCCATCTACAGGCAGTGGCGCCAGGGTGAGCTGCTCAAGAGCGAGCTTGAAGAGCTCGACCTGGTCAGGCAGAACAATATCGAGTACGACTTCGTGCTCAAGGCCATGAAGATTGCCGTCTGGCGCTACGATGCCGCAACGAAGGCCTTCGTCTACGAGAACGACTATCGCGACGGCCAGGGCAGCTATGTGCCTGGACAGGATGAAACCTACGTGGAGACGCTCACGGCCATCGCGCCGGCCTACGTCGACAGCGTCAATCAGGCCTTCAACGACATCTGTGAGGGGCGCACCGATTTCTATCATCAGGAATACCAGGTGCTCAATCACCTCGCCGGCACTTCCTACTGGGAGGAAAGCTATGCCACCATCGTGGAGCGCGACGCTGACGGCCGTCCGGCGAAAATTGTGGGCACCTCGCAGCGTATCGACGAGCGCAAGGCTCTCGAGGCATCGCTTGTCACTGCCCGCAACAAGGCCGAAGAGAGCGACCGCCTGAAGACGGCCTTCCTGGCCAACATGGGTCACGAGATACGCACCCCGCTGAACGCCATCGTAGGATTCGCCGACCTGCTGCCCGTCGTACAGAGCGAGGAGGACCGCAACCAGCTCATCTCCGAGATTCAGACCAACAACCGCAAGCTGCTCCGCATCATCGACGGACTGGTCAGCATGTCGAAGATTGAGGCAGGTGCCAAGAGTCTGCTCATGGCCAAGGTCGATGTCAACCAGCTGCTGCAGCAGATGGCCGACACCTATCAGCCCACCACCAATGTCACGATTACCGTCGAGTGCCCCCTGCCTCAACTGCAGATCAACAGCGACCGTGAGAAGCTACTCGAGATACTCGACAACCTGGTGCAGAACGCCGTCAAGTTCACTGCCGAAGGCACCATCGCACTCAGCTACGAGGTGGAGGGCAACCAGGTGCGCATCAGCGTCACCGACAGCGGCAAGGGCATCGCCGACGATGACCAGCAGCGCATCTTCGAGCGCTTCGTCAAGGTCGACGAATATATCCCAGGCACTGGCCTCGGCCTCTCCGTGGCCAAGTCGCATGTAGAAAACCTCGGAGGCCAGATTGGCGTCCTCTCTGCCCTCGGCACAGGCTCCACCTTCTGGTTCACGCTCCCCCTCGAAGCCTAAGCCCTATGCGTCGCACGCTGCTCATCGTCTCACTGCTCCTGGTCCGTTGCTCACTGCTCCTGGCGCAGACCTTCACGTCTTCGCCCATCCCCGATTCCGTCTTCCAGCGTATGCAGGGACGCTCCTTCCCTGAAGGTTGCACCATCCTGCGCTCCGACCTCCGCTACCTCCGCCTTTCACATGTCGATGCCGAAGGGCGCGAGCACGTAGGCGAGATGGTATGCAATAAGGCCATTGCCCAGGATCTGCTCGACATCTTCCGCGAGCTCTATCGGCAGCGTTACCCCATCGAGCGCATCCGTCTCATCGACGATTATGAGGCTGTCGACGAACAGTCGATGCGCCACAACAATACCTCCTGCTTCTGCTTCCGTCGCGTCTCAGGCACCCAGAAGCTCTCCAAGCATGCCCGAGGGATGGCTGTCGACATCAATACCCTTTACAATCCGTACGTCCGTACCGACCGTGATGGGCACCGTATCGTGGAGCCTGCCACAGCTACACCCTACGTCGACCGCTCGCGTAACTTTAAATATAAAATCCAGAAGGGCGACCTCCTCCACCGCCTCTTCCTCAAGCACGGCTTCACCTGGGGAGGCGCGTGGCGCACCCTGAAGGACTGGCAACATTTTGAGAAGTAATCATGAAAGGCCTAAGGTAACCGCTAAACGAAGTGCTGACACTCGGCGTGATCCTCTCGTCAAAGCCATAACCGACAAAAACCTGTAAGGGAAAGGAGTCGATGTCTTAGTTTCGTTGGAATATGTCGTACTTTCCCTCCCTGGCCATCTCGCTGTGAATTTTCTTGGCTCCCCATCCAAACACAATGTGGTAGGTTAGAACCTCTTTCTTACTATACATGCTTATCATTTTGCGCAGTCCTTTTACGTAATCGGGCTGCAAAGTTAATATAAAAAGGGGGATTTGCTTGCAAGGCAGTTTCTGTGGGTCAGCGCCACTCCGCTGCGCTCGGCCACGCCTCGCGCCGTTCCGTGGCGCTGACCCACAGAAACAAAGCATCCCCTCGTTACCGTTCTCTATAGGCAACCAAGGGGGTTAAATTTCGATTAGCGCAAGGGAATCAATTCTTGGGTAGCGTGGGCATGTTTTTATCTTTTATAGTGGAAATCTGGTGCAAATATAGTATTTTATCTTTTATAAAAGACAAAAGTGGCAAAAATGTTGCTTCTGTCTATTATATTTGATGGGGGATGGTCGGACTTTTAGACTTTTGTCCGTCATGTTCTGCAACTTTTGAGGGCTGGGTTACGTCAAAAGGGTAGAAGCGTAACAAACGAGAAAGGTAAAATCATGAAAGAAATGAAGAAAAGGTATTTATTGGTGGCCGGCCTACTGCTGGCTGCGGGAGTGGTAGTGACATCGTGCGTGAGTGAGCTGAGAAAGCTGAGGACAGGCGCTGACGACGGTCCGCAGATGTCGGAGTCGAGACAGCTGACGGGGTTCGAGGAGATAGAAATCAGCGGGTCGCCGACGGTGTACTACACTCAGGGCGAGAAATTCTCTGTGAAAGTGGTGGGGCCGAAAGGCTATGTGGATGACATACTGACGGAGGTCAAGGGTAAGACCCTCTCTGTGCGCAATCGGGGCAAAATAGGTATCATCAACATACACAGGGACTTTGACGATGCGGCAGTCTACGTCAGCTCGCCCGACCTGACGGCTGTCCGCGTACACGGCTCCGGCGACTTCAAGAGTGAGCAGCGGGTGGATACGGACAAGCTGCTAATCGTGCTGCGCGGCTCTGGCGACATCGACTTCAAGGACATCATCTGCGACCACTGTGCCACGGAGCTGACGGGCTCGGGCGACATCGACATCGACCGTCTGGAGGCCCGCTCGTCGATGGTGACGCTGATAGGCTCTGGCGACATCGAGGTGAGTCAGTGGAAGGTGACGGATACCGACGTGGCTCTGCGCGGCTCTGGCGACATCGAAGTGAAATTCATGGAGGGCTGCGAGAAGGCGAAGTGCCAGCTGACGGGCTCGGGCGATATCAGGCTGAGTGGACATTTAGGACAGTATAGTGGAGAAAAGCACGGTTCGGGCGATATCAATATTGATAAATTGTCAGTAGAAAACCAAAATATTCAAAAATGATTTCTGTATCTCCCAAATATTGCCTACCTTTGCACCCCAATGAAATATGCAGTGATAGCTGCGGGCGAAGGATCGAGGCTCGCACAGGAGGGAGTCAGCAGCCCGAAACCTCTGGTGGAGGTGGGCGGCGAAAGGCTGATAGACCGTCTGGTGAGGGTGTTCTCCCAGAACGGTGCTACGGAGATAGTGGTGATCTGCAATGAGCAGATGACCAGTGTGAGGCAACGGCTGGAGGAACTACAACTGGCGAGCCGTGTGCCACTGAGATTCATCGTCAAGTCGACCCCCAGCAGCATGCATAGCATGTGGGAGCTGAGCAGGTGGCTTGACGATGAGCCGTTTGTGCTGACCACTGTCGACACCATCTTCCGCGAGGAGGAGTTCGGTGCATACGTTGCCGAGTTCCAGCGTCTTGTGGCAGAGGGTGAGGTCGACGGTCTGATGGGCGTGACGGACTATATCGACGACGAGAAGCCGCTCTACGTCGATACTGATGAGGCAATGGGTATCACGGCATTCCTGGACCATTGCGATGCCCCGAAGTATATCAGTGGTGGCATCTATGGTCTGACGCCGCGTTCGATAGACACGCTCCGGGCGTGCATAGAACGGGGTGAGAGCAGAATGAGGAATTTCCAGCGTGGGCTGATTGCCGATGGGCTCAGGCTCAGGGCGTGGGTGTTCTCGAAGGTGCTCGACATTGATCATGCGAGTGATATCCTGAAGGCTGAGGAGTTTTTGAGAGATTGAGAAATTGAGAGATTGAGAGATTGGAAAATTGAGGGTGCTGATGATTGAACGGGCTGAGCAGTTCTCGCCTAACTCCGTGGAGAAGGATAGGGCGATACTGGAGGCTGTGGCTGAGAGGCTGCGGCTGAGGGGCTGTGAGGTCACGACGGTCAGCGAGGTCTCGCTCGGGTCGCACATGGGGTCAGACCCTTTGTGCTTCGCAGGCTTCGCACAGGAGGGTCAGACCCCGTGTGCGATATTGTCGATGGCGAGGCTGCCGGAGACGCTGGAGTGGCTGAAGGTGCAGGACGCTCGGATCATCAACCGCCCTGAGGGCGTGGAGAACTGTCGGCGCTCAAGACTGCAGGCCGTGATGGAGCGCATCGGCGTGCCAACGCCCCCCAGGGAGGGCTGCGACGGCTACTGGCTGAAGCGAGGCGACGGTGCTGCCCAGGGGAAGGACGACGTGGTGTACTGCCAAGACGGCGAGGCGCTGCAACAGGCGATACGACTCATGGAGCAGCGTGGCATCAGCGACTATACGGTGAGTACACACGTCAGGGGCGACGTGGTGAAGTTCTATGGCGTCAGTCCGGACTTCTTCCGCTACTATTATCCCACGGATGACGGGCAGACGAAGTTTGGCGACGAGCTGCACAACGGCACGGCCCACCACTATGCCTTCGATGTTGCCGGCATGCAGCGTGAGGCAGAGCGCTTGGCTGCGGCTGTGGGTGTGGAGGTGTATGGTGGCGACTGTATCGTGAGGAGCGATGGCAGCTACTGCTTCATCGACTTCAACGACTGGCCCAGTTTTTCGCGTTGTCGCCAGGAGGCTGCTGATGCGATTGCGGAGAGGTTGAGAGATTGAGAGATTGAGAAATTGAAGGTAAAACATAAGTAATAAGGTAAAAAAAACAATGTTTGAAGGATTTAGAGAGAAATTGAAGATGTCGATGAAGTCGGAGGACACTGAGGAGTGGCTCGACGTCCACTTCACCCGTCCCATCGGCCTGGCGTTTGCCTTGTTTTGGAATAAGTTCGATGTTCATCCGAACGTGATAACCATCCTCAGCATCTTCCTGGGAATAGGTGCTGGCTGGATGTTCCACTATACCGACCTGCCGCATAACATCTGCGGCGTAGTGCTGCTGATGCTGGCCAACTTCTGCGACTCGACAGACGGACAGATGGCTCGCATGACGGGCAAGAAGACGCTGATAGGACGCATGCTCGACGGCTTTGCCGGCGACGTGTGGTTCTTCTGCATCTACCTGGCCATCGTGTTCAGACTGTGGAACCAGAACATCCCCGGCACCGACTGGCAGTGGGGCATCTGGGCTTTCGTCTACTGCGCTTTCGTGGGCTTCATCGTCCACTCGCCCCAGAGTACGCTCTCGGACTACTACCGGCAGATACACCTCTACTTCCTGCTGGGCAAGGAGGGCAGCGAGCTGGACAACTACCGTCAGCAGCGCGCCATCTATGAGGGGCTGCCGAAGAGCGACCTGCTGGGCAGGACTTTCTACTACAACTATGCCAACTACTGCAAGAAGCAGGAGTCGATGACGCCCAACTTCCAGCGGTTCTTCCCCAAATGGAAGGCATCGACGCAGCCGGAGGATGTCCGTCAGGAGTTCCTCGCCGGCAGCCGCCCGCTGATGAAGTACACCAACATGCTGACGTTCAACTGCCGTGCCATCACCATCTACGTCACCTGTCTGCTCGACTGCCCCTGGGTGTATCCTCTGATGGAGCTTACCGTGTTCCAGGCAATGTTTATGTATATGCATAGTACGCATGAGAAACTCTGCCAGAAACTCTCGGCCAAGCTATGACCAAGGGCTACATATTCGACTATGGCGGCACGCTCGACACTGGCGGTAATCACTGGGGCAAGGTGATTTGGCACGCATACGAGCGCTGTGGGGTGCCCGTCACGGAACAGCAGTTCCGTGAGGCATACGTCTGTGCCGAGCGCACGCTGGGGAAGAATCCCATCATACAGCCCGACTTCACCTTCCGCCAGACGCTGGAGAAGAAATTACAGCTGCAGCTGGAGTTCCTGGATGAAGAATTAAGAATGAAGAATGAAGAATTTGCTACCGCCCTCCCAACTTCGGCGGCAGCAAATTCTTCACTCTTCACTCTTCACTCTTCACTCTTATCCGACCTCTACGCCCGTACCAAGGCCGAGACGGCCCGTAGTCGAGAGGTGCTGCTGACCCTGAAAGGACGCTACCCGATGGTGTTGGTGAGCAACTTCTACGGCAATGTCGGGGTGGTGCTCCGTGAGTTCGGGTTCGACGGAATCTTCCAGAGCATTGTCGAGTCGGCTGTAGTGGGTGTTCGCAAGCCAGACCCCCGCATCTTCACCCTCGGCGTCGAGGCCTTAGGACTGAAGCCAGAGGAGGTCGTGGTGGTGGGCGATTCTATGGACAAGGATATCATACCTGCCCGTAAGGCCGGCTGCCAAACAGTGTGGTTCAAGGGCGAAGGATGGACTGACGAGACTGTCGACGAGAGTCAGGCAGATAGAGTAATTACAAGTCTTAGCGAAATACTAAATGGCAGATAAGGATATAAGAAACAACTGGACCATGCGAGTGGTAGTGATACTTATCACTTATCACTTATCGCTTATCACTTCATCTGCCCAGCAGATGATCAGCGGCCAGGTGACAGATGCCCAGACGGGGGAGGGGATACCCTTCGCCAGTGTGCAGTATAAGGGGCACAACGTGGGCGTGGCCTCCGACATCGACGGCAACTACCGCATTGCCCGCCACAACGGTTGGGTGCTGACGTTCAGTGCTGTGGGCTATGTGCCCCATACGTCGGTGGTGAACAGCTCGGTGAAGAGCAACTACTTCGTGAAGCTGAAGACGGACAACCGTATGCTCAAGGAGGTGAAGGTAGAGGCCAAGCGCGGACGCTACAGCCGTAAGAACAATCCTGCGGTGGAGATGATGAAGAAGGTGGTGGCAGCCAAGAAGCTCAGCGACCTGTCGAACCACGACTTCTATCAATATAATAAATACCAGAAGCTCACCCTTGCCCTGAACAATATCACCCCGGAAACGCTGGAAAACCCCAAGACCAAAAAGAAGAAGTGGTACATCGACCAGGTGGAGGTGTGCCCCTACAATAATAAGATGATACTGCCTGTGAGCGTTGAAGAGACCGTCTCGCAGAAAATCTACCGCAAGAAGCCACACGACGAGAAGACCATCATCAAGGGCCAGAACACCACGGGTATCAACGACCTGGTGCAGACGGGCGACATTCTGAACACGGTGATGAAGGACGTCTTTACGGATGTGAACATCTACGACGACCAGATACGCATGCTGCAGTACCCCTTCACCTCGCCCATCGGAAAAGATGCCATTGCCTTCTACCGATTCTATATAGAAGACACGCTGATGGTGGACAAGGACAAGTGCTTCCACCTGCACTTCCTGCCCAACAACCAGCAGGACTTCGGATTCCGTGGCGACCTCTACATCCTGGCCGACAGCTCGTGGCAGGTGAAGCGCTGCGAGATGACCATTCCGAAGAAGAGCGACGTGAACTTCGTGGAGAACATGCAGATACTGCAGGAGTTCCGCCGTTTGCCCAACGGCGAGTGGGTTCTGGCCGTCGATGATATGTTCACTGAAATCAAGTTGGCCAGCTTCCTGCAGACTTTTGCGGTAATCAGGAACACGCGCATGACCGACTTCGCCTTCGACGAGTTACCGCGCCAGCTCTTCAAGGGCAAGAAGAAGGAGGTAAAGGACGTGAACGCCATGATGCGCAGCGACGACTTCTGGAAGCAGTATCGACAGGTGGAACTCACCAAGAGCGAAGGGTCGATGGACCAGTTCATCAAGAACCTCCAGAATGTGAAGGGCTTCAAGTATATCATCTTCGGACTGAAGGCCCTCATCGAGAACTTCGTCGAGACAGGCACGAAGAAACACCCCTCGAAGGTGGACATCGGCCCGGTGAACACAATCATCTCACGCAATTTCATCGACGGCTTCCGATTCCGACTCACCGCACAGACCACGGCCAACCTCGACTCCAACCTCTTCCTGAAGGGTTACGTGGCACGGGGCATCAACTCGCACAAGACCTACTACAGAGGCGACGTGATATGGTCGTTCAACAAGAAGGAGTATCTGCCCCGCGAGTTCCCCATGCGTACGCTCACCTTGTCGTCGAGCTACGACATCGAGTCGCCCTCCGACAAGTTCCTGCGCACCGACAAGGACAATATGTTCACAGCCTTCAAGTGGACAACGGTAGACAAGATGCAGTTCTACAACCGCCAGACGCTCACCTTCCAGCGCGAAGAGGACTGGGGCTTCCGCACCACCGTGCAGCTGAAGACCGAAGAGAATGAGGCTGCAGGCAGCCTCTACTTCATACCGCTGTCGGAGAGCGGTGACCGTCGGCTGTGGACTAACTGGAGCCACCCGGAGCCAGCAGGATTGTCCGGATTGCCCGGAGATTCCGGAAATTCCGGATTGTCCGGGGGGGACGGATTGTCCGGAGATTCCGGGAATTCCGGATTATCCGTTAACCCGGCAGAGGCAGTCGCCTCGCGCAAGATACGCACCACGGAGCTCTTCGCCGAGCTGCGCTTCGCACCCGGTGAGACCTTCATCAACACCAAGCAGCGGCGCCTGCCCATCAACCTCGATGCCCCAGTCTTCACAGTGAGCCACCGTCTGGGCATCAAAGGCCTCTTAGGCAGCCAGTACAGCTACAACCTGACGGAGGCCAGCATCTACAAGCGCTTCTGGCTGAAGTCGTGGGGTAAGCTCGATCTGAAGGTGAAGGGCGGCATACAGTGGGAGAAAGTGCCCTTCCCCCTGCTCTGTATGCCGGAGACCAACCTGTCGTACATCGTGCAGGACTACACCTTCGAGGCCATCAACAACATGGAGTTCCCCACCGACCGCTACCTCTCGGGCTACGCGTACTGGGACCTCAACGGCAAGCTTTTCAACCGCATCCCGCTGCTGAAGAAACTCAAGTGGAGAGAGTGGATTGGCATTCGCTGCCTCTGGGGTGACTTGTCGGACAAGAACAATCCCTATGCTGCCAGCAATGCGGGCAACCCCATCGTAATGTACTTCCCCGACGGGGCCTATGTCATCGACCCGAAGAAACCTTATTTGGAGCTCTCCCTCGGCATCCATAACATCTTCAAGCTGATACACGTGGAGTATGTTCGCCGCCTGAACTACAACGAGCTGCCCACAGCCAAGAAGCACGGTGTGAGGTTTATGGTGAGAATGACGTTCTGACCTGTTACTGGCTAAGACATAAAAAAACCAAGGATTGTCATCACGACAGCCTTGGTTCTCTTTTCTAACTAACTTATTATCAACTATTCATTACTCATTCTTATTTTTGACGGTGCAAAATTACATATAATATCCATAAGCAATATGCTTTTCGGGCAAAAAATGAACGTAAACGTTTGCGAGTTCGGGATTTTTTTGTAACTTTGCCGCCGCAAACTATTCGTTGCTATGGCAATCAATAAACGTAGAACGTCGCTGAAAGACCTGGCCCAGGAGCTGGGCGTCAGCATAGCCACTGTCAGCCGTGCCCTGCGCAGCAGCCCAGAGATTGGCAAGGAGATGCAGGAGCGCGTGAAGGAGCTGGCCAAGCGTCTGAACTATCGTCCCAACCCCTTTGCCCAGAGCCTGCGCAAGGAGGCTCCCAGGATGATAGGCGTGGTGGTGCCCAACTTGGTGACTCACTATTATGCTGCCGTGCTCGACGGTATCGAGGACGAGGCTGGTAAGGCAGGCTACTCAGTGATTAGTGCCAATACCCACGAGGACACAGAGGCCGAGGTGCGTGCCATCGACAATTTCATCAGCCTGCACGTGGAGGGCATCATCGCCTGCCTGTCGCAGAACACCACCGACTACAGCCATTTCGAGGAAATCTCACAGATGGGCATCCCCCTGGTGTTCTTCGGGCGGACCTGTCTTTCTGACCGCTTTTCGAGCGTCACGGCCAATGGCGACGAGGCTGCCCAGCAGGCCACTCAGCACCTCATCGACACGGGCAGCAGCCGCATTGCCTTCATCGGAGGCCCTAACCACCTGGACATGGTGCGGCGCCGTAAGCACGGCTATCTGGAGGCTCTGCGAGAGAACCGTATTCCCATCGACCGCAATCTGGTGGTCTGCGAGAAGATTGACTACCAGTGGGCCTTGGATGCCACCATGCACCTGCTTCAGGAGCAGCATCCCGATGCCATCCTGGCCTTCAACGACATCATCACCTTCGCCGCCTTTACGGCCATCAAGCAGCAGGGGCTACGCATTCCCGACGACGTGGCGCTTATCGGTTTCACCGACGACCAGCACGCCAAGTATGTTACGCCCCGCATGTCGGCCATCGAGGACCAGTCGCACCTGATGGGGCAGACTGCCTGTCGGCTGCTGTTGAAGAGTATTGGTGGCGACAGTAAAATCTATAAGGAAATAGTGCCTCAGAAACTGGTCATCCGCGAAACCTCCGCACGTAAGTCTTAGTCCTCTGAGTCGGCAGTACGCAGGATGATGCTGGTGGCACCTATGGTGAAGAGTGTCCCGTCACTGATGATGCGGCGCTCTTTTTGCGACAGTTCCACATTGTCTACGAAGGTACCCGTGTTGCTGTTGTTGTCTTTCAGCGTATAGCGGAGGTTGCCACGCTTGTCGCGGCTCACGTTGATGGTGCAGTGGTTCAGGTCGACGCTGGGGTCAACGGTCTCGAAAGGTGTGCTGATGGGGTTGCCCTTCTGATGGCGCCCAATGACGTTGTCACCCATGCGGAGCGGCAGCACCTGCTTGAAGTGGAACACATTCTCGATGACGACAATAGAGCCGCATCCTTCCTCGTTGGTCCTTTCGTCGGGATTCTCATCCTTCTGGCGGTTCTTCAGCTTGCTCACGCCGATGCGGATGCCAAACTCCTTGCCGCAGTCTGGGCACTGGAACACCAGCGACTGACCAGCCTCATACTGGGTCTCGTCGAAGGTGATATACTGTTCACACTTGGGGCATCGTACGCGCTTCACTTCCTATAAACTATAAACTATAAACTGTAAACCGTCACCTAAATCCCCATCACCCAGGCCTCGTCGAAGTCCTTGTCGCCACGAAGCGTTCTGAGATGGTCATGGGCGTTGCTCTCTGAACTGTAGTTGCCCAGGATGACACGCGTCACGTTGTTGCGGACGAATACCCTGGCCTGGTCGAACCCCTTGCTGTGCAGCTTCTCCACAAAGGCGTTGGCGTTCTTCTTTGTGATGTAGCTGGCCAGCACGATGGTGTAGCTTTCCTCCTTCGCCTCCTCATGTGTTGACGTAGCGGTATTCATGGTGGGAGTGACGGCTTTGGCGGTGTCGGCCTTTTGCTCTTCGGGTGCCACGGCGGCAATGGCTGCCGTGTCGGTGGTGGTGCTGATAGTCACCTTCTGCATGTTGGTGTCCTTCACCGTCATGCCCGAGAGCATCGGATTGTGCAGGTTGCCCATGCTGCGGCCTGTTTCGCGGCTGTTACTCACAGGGGTAGTCATCACGAAGAAGGCCACCACGGCAGCAGCTACCGCCACGGCATTACGCACCCACGACATCTTAATCTTTATCGTGTGCTCATCCTCGTCGTCCTCGTCAAAGAGATGCTTCTCCAGGGCCGACTCCGTATCCTGTGGCTCTTCGGCCTTGGCCGTTGCCGTCCGGTCGGAAGGCTTCTTTGTCGTTGAGGCTTCCTTCTTCGACTCGGCAGCGGCGAGGGGTATCATCTCAAACGAACTCAGTCCGTAGAGAGCCGGTGTCAGTATGCCTGCCTCGCAAGGGGTGAACACCAGGTTGCCGTCCTCATTGAGCGCCAGCAGGCCGATGTCGTTCAGTTCGTAGCTGCCCTCGTTTTCCAGGTGTTGGCGCAGCTCTGTCACTTCGCTCTCAATACGGCGCTCGGCTTCTGGGTAGCTCAGGTCGTAGGCCTCCACATACGACTGCACCAGCAGCGAGTCGTTCATTGTCAGCTTGGGGTTGAAGCCCAGCGTGCGCAGTGGGGGTAGGAACGTGCAGTCAGAGGCATCGAAGGTAGCCTCGACGTGGTGCGCCATGAAGCCTCCCAGTCCGGGTACGATGACGCAGTCGTTACTCAGTAGGAGTATCTCAATATGTCTTTCCAGTTCAATCACGTGTGCAAAATTACACCTTTTTTGTGAAATAAACAAATAAAGAAACTTAAAATTGCATAGAAATGGATTTTTTCCATTAACTTTGCACGCAGATTCAGAGTGATTAACGTATTATCTGAACGCACAGTAATATGAATATAGCAATTGTAGGAACAGGATATGTAGGACTGGTTTCGGGAACATGCTTCGCTGAGACCGGTGTCAACGTGACGTGTGTCGATGTTGACGAGTCGAAGATTGAACGCCTGAAGAGCGGCCAGATACCCATCTATGAGCCAGGGCTCGACGAGATGGTGCGCAAGAACGTGGCTGCCGGGCGCCTGAAGTTCACCACCGACCTGGCTTCGGTGCTCGACGATGTGGAGATAGTGTTCTCTGCCGTGGGTACGCCTCCCGATGAGGACGGCTCTGCCGACCTGAAGTACGTGCTTCAGGTGGCCAAGACCATCGGTGAGAACTTGAAGAAGTATGTGGTGGTCGTGACGAAGTCCACCGTTCCCGTAGGTACTGCCCGCAAGGTGCGCAAGACGATTGAGGACGAGTTGCAGCGTCGCGGCGTCAACATTGAGTTCGATGTGGCCTCCAATCCCGAGTTTCTCAAGGAGGGCAACGCCATCAAGGACTTCATGTCGCCCGACCGCGTGGTAGTAGGTGTGGAGAGCGAGCATGCCAAGAAGGTGCTCACGCGTCTGTACAAGCCTTTCTTGATTAACAATTTCCGCGTCATCTTCATGGACATCCCTTCTGCCGAGATGACCAAGTATGCTGCCAACTCTATGCTGGCCACGCGCATCTCCTTTATGAACGACATTGCCAACCTGTGTGAGCGCGTGGGTGCAGATGTAAATATGGTACGCGCGGGAATAGGTTCCGACACCCGCATCGGCCGCAAGTTTCTCTATGCCGGCTGCGGCTACGGTGGCAGCTGCTTCCCCAAGGATGTGAAGGCTCTCATCAAGACAGCCGACCAGAACGGCTACTCGATGGAGGTGCTCAAGGCCGTGGAGCGCGTCAACGAGCGGCAGAAGAGCATCCTCTTCGAAAAGCTCGTCAAAGCCTTCGGCGGCCAGGATGAGCTTCGCGGCAAGACCGTTGCCATGTGGGGACTCTCCTTCAAGCCCGAGACCGACGACATGCGCGAGTCGACGGCCCTGGTGATGATTGGTAAACTGCTCGACGCGGGCTGCACCGTGAGGGCCTACGACCCCATCGCCATGGATGAGTGCAAGCGGCGCATCGGCGAGAAGGTGACCTACTGCCGCGACATGTACGATGCCGTGCTCGATGCCGATGCCATGCTGCTGCTCACGGAGTGGAAGGAGTTCCGGCTGCCCACATGGGGAGTCATCAAAAAGGCCATGAAGCGCCCGCTGGTGATTGACGGAAGAAACATTTTCGACAGCGAGGAACTCGGCGAATACGGCTTCGAGTATCACTGTATAGGAAAGTAGTGAAGAGTGGTATGAAGTTACTCCTCCTTATAGTCACTGTGGCACTGCTGACGGGATGCTCCCGCCAGAAGGCTGGGCAGGCCCCCGTCGGAGAGCAGGAGGAGAGCCGCGAGGCGAAGGCCATGCTACAGGGCATCTGGCTCGACCAGGAGACGGAGGAGGTGTCGTTGAGCGTCAGGGGGGATACCATCTTCTATTCCGACTCCACCAGCATGCCTGCCTACTTCAAGATTGTGGGCGACTCACTGGTGTTCGCCACCGGTACGAAGTATGGTATCGTGAAGCAGACTGACCATCTCTTCTGGTTCAAGAATCAGAATGGCGACGTGGTGAAACTCCAGAAAAGCGACAATCCTGAGGATGCCGCCGAGTTTATCCACGGCACACCGCCCGTGCTCACCTATACCCATCAGGTGAAGAAGGACTCCACCATCACCTACGGCGGTGAGCGCTACCACTGGTATGTGGCCATCAATCCCACGAGGTACAAGGTGGTGAAACGGGCCTACAACGACGATGGTGTCGAGGTGGAGAACGTCTACTACGACAATATCATGCACATCAGCCTCTACAAGGGCTCCCAGCGGCTCTACTCCAGCGACTTCCGCAAGCAGCAGTATGCCAAGTATGTGCCTCAGGAGTTCCTCCGGGAGGCGGTGCTGGGCAATATGGAATACGACCATGCCGACAGCGAGGGGCTGCACTTCCGTGCCACGCTCTGCATACCCGACGGTGCCAGCTGCTACCTGGTTGACACCACAATCAGCTACAAGGGACAGATGTCGATGAAGACGATTGAATATTAGGGGTGGTCGTCCATCCACGCATCGAGCAGCATCCTTGCTATCGAAAGTTTCTCAGGTATATTCGGGAGATTGTCACGGCGGAACCATCCGCCCTTGGCAATCTCACTTTTTTGCAGGTGTATCTCACCGCTGACGTAGTCGGCATTGAAGCCCACCATCAGCCCGCAGGGGTAGGGCCAGGGCTGCGAGCCGAAGTAGCGGATATTGGTGATCCTGACGCCCGTCTCTTCGAGGGCTTCGCGCGCCACAGCTTCCTCGAGTGTCTCGCCTGTCTCTACGAATCCTGCCACCAGCCCGTAGAAGTCGCGCTTGAAGTTCTTCGCCCTGACCAGAAGCACCTCGTCGCCGCGGTGAATCAGCACGATGACTGCCGTGGCCAGTTGGGGCCACACCTCCTTGCCGCATTCCGTACACTTCTTCGAGATGATGGTGTCCATCCGCATCGGTGAGCCGCAGACGCCGCAGAAGCGCGTGTTCTGGTCCCAGTAGAGCAGCTCCTGACATTTGCCTGCCTTCAGGTAGAGCTGTCGAGGCAGCTTGTAGTAGCTGGCGCGCAGGCCGCACATCGAGTAGGATTTACTATTTACGGATTTACTATTTACGATTGGGTTGCGCACGATGTCGGGGATGTCGTCCAGTCTGTATGCTATCACCTCCGTGCCGTCGTCCATCGGGGTGATGTCCATCTGGTGCGTCCAGGGCTTCACCTCCGTTGGTGGCACCTCGCCGAGGGGGATGGTGTACTGACCGTCTGCCGTCTGCTCCAGCAGCAGGTCGTCCTTGCAGAATACGAAGTAGTAGCGTCTCATTGTCCGAAGAGCAGTTTACGGTCGCGCTCCAGTGCCGGCTTCACCCAGGCTTCGGGCACGAACTTCCAGTTATGGTTGGGCTTCGGGTCGATGATGCCCATCTTCTGTATCTCCTCTGTCAGGTAGTAGCGCTGGTCCTTCTCGGTGTGGAATAGTACGCGGCTCTCCAGCGAGTCCTGGGGGATGCCTGCGCCACGGGTGAGCAGCTCGCCGCCGCCGTTGGCTCGGTAGCTGTTCATCACCACCCGGTACCATTTCTTCTCGTCGAAGGGCTGGCCGTCGGACATCTGCAGGATGCGCACTTTCTCGCCGTCGGGCTTAGTCAGGTCCACCTCGTAGTCGATGCCGCAGGCGGAGTCGAAGTTGAAGGTGTAGTATTCGAATCCCGTGCGCTGCTGGTCGTCCTTCGAGGCGTCGTTTAGGCGCAGGGCATGGTCGTCGGGTGAGGTCATGGTGTTTGTCCACATATCGTATGAGAACTCCAGGTGCTTGCGTATCTCCTCGCCCGTCATGCGGAGCACGAAGAGCAGGTTCTCGAAGCGGTATAGCTTGAACATGTCGCCCTGAGTGACGTCGCCGGCCTTGATGACGGTGTTGAACGACAGGGGTGCGTTGAGCGATATGTCGGCCTTGGAAATCTGCATCTGCAGGTTGTGGATCAGGTCGGTGAACGAGGAGTTGCCGAAGAAGCTGTCGCGGGTGTAGATGGGCTCTTCGAAGCGGCCTATCTTGCGGTCCACGTATTGCTTCACCTCCTCTATCTTGGGCTGGAAATGCTCGAGCATCTGCTGGTCGATTTCCTCGTCGAGCACGCTGACAATCTCGCCGTTGATGTCCTTCTTCGTCAGCCGGCCGTCCTCGTAGGTCAGTGTGATGTCGGCCTCGGCCACGTTCTTCACGTAGCACGAGGGGTCGATGCAGAGCACGCGCTGGCCGGCCTTGTTCGTAACCCACTCGTTGTGTACCTGGTGGTCGTGGCCGAAGAAGATGACGTCGAAGCCCGGCACCTCGTGGGCCACGGCCTCGGTGGCGTTCTCCTCGTACTCCTCGGTGGTGATGCCCCCGTTCAGGCCCGAGTGGAACAGCCCGAAGATGAGGTCGGGGCGCTCCGTCTCCTGGATGTACTTCACCCACTTACGGGCGCAGCTTACCATCTCCTCGAACTCGATGCCCTTCCATATCGACTTGTTCAGCCAGTTCGGGATGGCGGGGGTGAGCATGCCGATGATGCAGATCTTCACACCGTCGCAGTAGTGGGTCGAGTAGGGCTGCAGGCCTGTGTAGATGCTCTCGGGGCGGGCGGGGCCGTTCTTGTCCTGTTCCCTGACGATGTTGGCACCCAGCAGCGGGCAGCGCACCTCGCGAATCCACTTGTCGTACACCTTGTGTCCGGGTTCTATGTCGTGGTTGCCCACGGCCTCAGCGTCGTACTTCATGTAGTTGATTACCTGGGCGGCCAGGTTCTCGTCCTCTGGCATCACGTAGTTCGACCAGTAGACGCACGGCTGGCCCTGTAGGATGTCGCCGTTGTCGATGAGCAGCAGACGGTCGCCGTACTGCTGGCGCTGGCGGTTGATATAGGTGTTCGCGCGTACGAGGGTGCCCTTGATGGGCTTCTTCTCCATGAAGTCGTAGGGGAAGAAATGGCCGTGTACGTCGCTGGTCTCGATGACTTTCAGCCGTACGGTCTTGGTGGCCGAGTGAGCGCTGGGGCAGAATGTCAGGCTCATAAGGATGATGGTTGATAGTAATACTCTCTTCATACGGTTCTTATTTGAGTGCAAAGGTACGAAAAAATTATGAATTGTGAATTATGAATTATGAATTATTATCTATTTTGGCATACTTTTTGCAGCATCTTTGGTTGAATGACAGTTTAAAATAGAATAGGAGGATCAGATTATGGCATTTATCGACTATTACAAGATTTTAGGAGTAGATAAGACCATCCCGCAGAAGGATGTGAAGAAGGCCTACCTGAAGCGGGCCAAGCAGTTCCACCCCGACCTGCATCCCGACGACCCGAAGGCGCAGGCCAAGTTCCAGGCCCTGCAGGAGGCCTACGACGTGATCGGCGACCCTGAGAAGCGGCGCAAGTACGACCAGTATGGCGAGCAGTGGCGGCAGGCCGAGCAGTTCGACGGCTTTGGCGGTGGTGGTGGTGCCGGCGGCGGTAACCCCTTCGGAGGCTTCGACTTCTCGGGCTTCACGGGTGGCGGAGGCTTCAGTCAGTTCTTCCAGGACCTCTTCGGACGGGCTGGCAAGCAGGGTGGGGGCTTCGGTGGATTCCAGGGCTTCAGCGGCTCCGGGCCATCAGGTTTTGCAGGTACACGCCAGCACTCGGGCGAGATGAACGCCAACGTCACCATCGACCTCTACACGGCCATGCTCGGCGGCGAGATTATCGTCACCCTCTCCAACGGCCAGAAGCTGAAGCTGAAAATCAAACCTGAGACGCAGCCCGGCACGAAAGTCCGTCTGCGTGGCAAGGGCTACGACCGTGGCGACGGCACCTTCGGCGACCTTATCATCACCTATCAGGTGAAGCTGCCCACAGGCCTCACCGACCGTCAGCGCGACTTGCTCCGGCAGATGCGACAGGGCTGATCAGTCATCAGAAAGCAGCACGCGTCATCACGACGAGTGCTGCCTACTGACAAAAAATCGATTTATAGGTTGTAACGTTGTTACATCGCCGATGTACAAAGGGCGTGCAACCTGTTTCGCAGGTTGTAAGGTTGCTACAAGGTTGTAACATGCCGATCCTGTTTGTAACATGCCGCTCCTTGTTCGTCGGAGGGCTGTTAACGACTCGATTTACTAGTAAATTCGGCGAAAGATAGGCCCCTGGCATTGGTTAGGAGCCTTCTGTCGTATGGTATCAGGCCCTACAGCACTGTAAGTAGCCATCAAAAAGAGCCAAGCTGACCTGCCTGCTGCAAGACAGGAAAGCGTTACAACCTCGTTACAACCTTACAACCTCCAAAACAGGTTGCACGCCCTTTGTACATCGGCGATGTTACAACGTTACAACCTATATTCAAAAAAACTGTGTGTAAAAGTCTGTCATCACCTGGTGATGACAGACTATATTCAGGATGACCTCCACTACGATGACGACACCATCGCCCGTATGCTCGCCGTCAAGCCCGCCTCCCTCCGCACGGCCCGCTCAAGGATAAAAGGGCGGTAGAAGCATAGCAGTCGACAACAATAAATTTGGATGTTTCCAAATTATTTCCTATATTTGCACCCAAAAAGACATGGCAGAACACGAACAATGGCAATGGCAGCAACCAGGCGGAGCATGGAAAGGCGCAGGCCTGTACCACATCACCCTGACCGTAACCGACCGTCGGCCATTGCTGGGCGGGCTTGTCACGCCCGATGACGATCCAGCCAGAGCCAGGGTGGTGCGCACAGCACTTGGCGATGCCTTGGTGGACTGTCTGATGAGCATCCCCAGCCATCACGCAGAGGTGCAAATGTTGCATTTCTGCCTGACACATCCCATTTCCCGTTGCCGATGATATTGCTATAGCTTGGCGAGAGAAGCGACTGCCCCAAGCCGTACCAACTGGACTCAATCCCCAGAAGATCGAGCAGGGTCGTATAGACATCTATCCGGTTGCAAGCCCCTTGCCACATCCTTGTCTTGATGCTATATGGTACATTCACCAAGTATAGAGGAATATCCTTGTCCACTCCGCCAAAGTCAGTGTTATGGACCGGGTGGTCGGCTGCTATCACGATGAGACTATTGTCATATAAGCCAGACTGTTTCAAATGCCTGAAGTATTTCTCTATCTGGCGGTCAGTATAATGGCATGCGTTCAAATAGCAGGCCAGCTCACTATTCATAGAGGTATCGGAAATCGGGAAGGAGGAATCTATCTGCTCAGTATAGGGCTGGTGCATGGCACTAAAGTGGGGGATTGCAGGCACTAAAGTGGGACTTTAGTCCGTCCTGACAGGTTTGCGCCTACGGGCATAATCATTTGCGGCCCGAGCCGTAAATGTCTGTGCCCCGTGGCACAAATGCTTGTACCCCGTGGCAAAAACCTGGCGGCTATAGACAAAAGCAAAATCCCGATATATGCAAATAATTGCACAGATATTTTCTTGTTTCGCATAAAATTCGTAATTTTGCACCCAATACATTATGAAGATAGTAATACTCGACGGCTATACTGTCAGTCCTGACGGGCTTGCCTGGAAACCATTGGAGCAACTTGGCACGCTGACGGTATATGACCGTACCCTCCCTGAAGAGACCATCGGCAGGGTGGGGGATGCTGAGATCGTCCTGACCAACAAGGTGTGCTTGCGAAGGGCCGAGCTGGAGCAGCTGCCGCGACTGCGCTATATCGGAGTGCTGGCGACGGGCTACAACGTTGTGGACGTCGGTGCAGCCCAAGCGCAAGGCATCGTTGTAACCAACGTGCCAGCCTATAGCACGGAGAGCGTGGTGCAGATGGTGTTTGCCCACCTGCTGACCGTGACTAACCGCACGGAACACTATGCCACGCAGAACCGCAAAGGCAAATGGACGGAAGGCCCCGACTTCTGCTATTGGGACACGCCGTTGTCGGAGCTGGCAGGCAAGACCTTCGGTGTCGTGGGGCTTGGCAATATCGGTAAGCGGGTAGCCGGCATCGCCCAGGCTTTTGGCATGAGGGTCGTGGCCTATACGAGCAAGGAGGAGGCGGATCTGCCACCGGGAATCGGCAAACGGCCGATGGAAGACTTGCTGGCCGAGAGTGACGTGGTAAGCCTGCACTGTCCGCTGACACCAGATACTCACCATCTGATCAGTCGTGAGACGCTCCAGAAAGTGAAACCCTCGGCTATCCTTATCAATACTGGCCGTGGTCCGCTGGTGAACGAGCAGGACGTGGCGGATGCCTTGAAGAATGATCGTCTGAGAGCCTACTGTGCCGACGTGCTGAGTGAAGAGCCGCCACGGGATGAATGCCCCCTGTTGTCGTGCGGGAATGCTTTCATCACTCCGCATATCGCCTGGGCGACAGATGAGGCCAGGGCCCGCCTGGCAGGTGTGGCTGTCGATAATGTGAGAGCCTTTGTGGAAGGAGAACCGAAAAACATCGTTGGATGATGAAGCACAGAATACTGTTTGTCTGCCACGGGAATATCTGCCGTAGCCCGATGGCTGAGTTTGTGATGAAGCACCTGGTCGGCAAGGCCGGACTGGAGGGGAATTTCTATATCGAGTCGGCTGCCACTTCGACGGAGGAGATAGGCAACAGCGTCTATCCCCCTGCCCGAAGGAAGCTGGCAGAGCATGGCATAGGCTGCCAGGGAAAGACGGCCCGGCAGATGACTCGCAGCGACTATGAACGCTTCGACCTGCTGGTAGGCATGGACGCTTGGAACATACGCAATATGACTCGTATCTGCGGTGGCGACTCCCAAGAGAAAATCGTGATGCTCATGGACTATACCTGTAGGCCAGGCGATGTGGCTGACCCTTGGTATACAGGCGACTTCGAGGCAACCTGGAGAGATGTCCTGGAAGGCTGTCAGGGGTTGTTGGATTCGCTTGCAGGATAGAAGGCAGCTGGAGAATGTTCTGGTTATTGCTTGTCCAGTAGGAGTAGGGCTCTCTCCAGATCGGCAGGGGTATCGATGCCCACGGTCTCCACGTCGGTGAGGCCTACACGGATACGGTAGCCGTTCTCCAGCCAGCGGAGCTGTTCCAGACTCTCGGCCTTCTCCAGGGAACTCTGCGGCAGGTGTGTCACCTCGCGGAGCACCTCGCGGCGATAGGCGTAGATGCCCAGGTGCTTCAGGAAGGGATAGCTCTGGAGCCACTCATCGTGCTCCTTACCTCTTATATAAGGTATCACGGAACGGCTGAAATAGAGGGCGAACCCGCGACGGTCTGAGACAATCTTCGGTGAGTTGGGATTCTCCACGGCCTCTATCGACTCGAAGCGTTTGCCCAGGGTGCCTATCTGCGTCGAGGGGTCGTCGAACAGCCCCATCAGCGTCTCTATCTGCGAAGGCTGGATGAAGGGCTCGTCGCCCTGCACGTTGATGATGACGTCGGCATCGGAACCGATCTTCTCCACGGCTTCCTCGATGCGGTCGGTGCCGCTCTTGTGGTCGCTGCGCGTCATCACGGCCCGGCCCCCGAAATGCTCCACGGCTTCGCGGATACGCTCGTCGTCGGTGGCTACATATACCTCACTGAGCACGCTCGAGACCTGCTCATACACTCTCTGAATCACTGTCTTGCCGCCCAGCACTGCCAGCGGCTTGCCCGGGAAGCGTGTCGACGCATAGCGGGCCGGAATAATGGCGATAAATTTCATATTGGCTGCAAAATTACGAAAAAAAACGGGAAAACGAAAAAGAAAGGCAAGTAATTTTGCAGCTGGCAAGCTGTCGGTGAAAAAAAACTCATGCCACTCATGTCGCTGCCATAAAATTGCTCGATGGTCAGTAGACTACGTGGCGGTATCAGCGGGGGCAACAGTGGCATGGGGAGTGGGCTTGTATTCATGTGGGGCCTGCCTGTTCTTGAATCGGAGCCGTCCAAGGCAGTAGTGACTAAGACAAGCCTTTTTGATTAAAAATACAAAAAAACATTTAGAAATCCCTTATTTTCCTTATTTGGCAGGTGAATATTTGGCCATGTCGGGAAAAAACCGTAAATTTGCGGTCTATTTGGAAAATTCGGAAACTATATGAAAAGATATATATACATCATACTGACAATCATCATCCTGCTCCCGCTGACGGCAGCGGCGCAGAAGATCACCCTGGGTTCATGCACGACGAAGGACGGCGGCGAGTACCAGGGCGAGATGATGCAGGGCAAGCCCCACGGCAAGGGCAAGGCCCGCTACAAGAACGGTAACTACTACGAGGGTGAGTACGAGAAGGGCAAGCGACAGGGCTTCGGTATCTACACCTTCTTCGACGGCGAGAAATACGAAGGGCAGTGGTATCAGGACCAGCAGCACGGCAAGGGCGTGTACTACTACTCGAACAACAACCGCTACGACGGCCTCTGGTTTCGTGACTACCAGCAGGGGCACGGCGTGATGTACTACTTCAACGGCGACAAGTACGACGGTGAGTGGAAGATGGACAAGCGCTCGGGCAAGGGCACCTACACCTTCGCCAACGGTGCCTACTATAAGGGCGAGTGGCGCGACGACCAGAAGAACGGTCAGGGCCTCTTCGACTGGGGCGACGGCTCTACCTACGAGGGGCAGTGGCAGAACAACCAGTGCCACGGCAAGGGCACCTTCAAGTACGCCTCGGGCGACCAGTACACCGGCCAGTGGCAGAACAACCTGCAGCACGGCCGCGGCATCTACAAGTTCCAGAACGGCGACGTCTACGAGGGCGACTACGTCAGGGGCGAGCGTACGGGCAGCGGCATCTCGCGCTATGCCAACGGCGACCGCTACACGGGCCAGTTCTTCGAGGGCGACAAGCAAGGCCAGGGCACGATGGTGTGGCGCAACGGCGACCAGTACGTGGGCCAGTGGAAGAACGACATGATGAACGGCAAGGGCAAGCTGACCACGAAGAAGGGCGACCTCTTTGAGGGCCATTTCGTGAACGGCAAGATAGAGGGCGAGGGCATTGCGCGCTACTCCGACGGCTCGAAGTTCAAGGGCTCCTTCAAGAACGGTCGCCGCAACGGGCCTGCCATCGAGGAGGACAAGAACGGCATGCGCTTCGAGGGCAGCTACCGCGACGACATGCGCGACGGCAAGTTCGTGGAGAAGGACCGCAACGGCAAGGTCATTGCCCAGGGCACCTACACGCGCGGCCACAGGCAGGAGAAGTGAGTTTATAGTTTATAGTTTATAGTTTATAGTTTATATTTATAGCTGAAATCAAACAACAACTTAAAAATATAATCATTATGGTAATTGACTTATTGAGCAATCTAGAGAAGTACGTCGGACTGAACCCGCTGTTCGCCGATGTCGTAGAATTCCTGAAGAGCCACGACCTCAACGCGATGGAGCCTGGCAAGTATCCCATCAAGGACAAGGACCTGTTCCTCAACCTGACCGTCGCCAAGGGGCGTGCCAAGGAGGCCGCCACGCTGGAGACCCACATCAACATGATCGACATCCAGATACCGCTCTCTGGCTGTGAGACGTTCGGCTACACACCACTGGCAGACCTGCCCGAATTCGAGTACAATGCCGAGAAGGACATCACCAAGTATGGCTCGACGATGGCACAGACCTACGTGACGCTGAAGCCCATGCAGATGGGAATCTTCTTCCCACAGGACGGCCACGCTCCCAGCATCGCCGAGGAGGCGGAAATCAAGAAAGCTATTTTTAAGGTAAAAGTAATGTAACACAGATATGGCAAAGAAAGAGACCACGGCTAAGAAGCCCGCAGCCAAGAAGACTGCCTCCCCCAAGAAAACGACTACAAAGAAAGCCGCTGCCCCGAAGAAGGCTGCTGCCAAGAAAGTAGAGAAGATAGTAGAACAGACGGAACCCCAACACATCGGACTGGTGCAGCACGACTCATGGCTGGAACCCTTCGAGGGTGCCATCCGCGGCCGTCACGACCATGCCCTGTGGAAGCTCTCGCAGCTGACGCAGAACGGCAAGCGCTCGCTGAGCGACTTCGCCGACGGCCACCTCTACTTCGGCCTGCACAAGCTGACACGCGGCTGGGTGTTCCGCGAGTGGGCACCCAATGCGACGGATATCTACCTGATTGGCGACTTCAACAACTGGACGGAGGACGAGAAGTTCCGCTGCCAGCGCATCGAGGGCACCGGCAACTGGGAGCTGAAGCTCTCGGAGAAGGCCATCAAGCACGGCCAGTTGTATAAGATGAAGGTGAAGTGGAACGGCGGCGAGGGCGAGCGCATACCCGCCTGGTGCCAGCGCGTGGTGCAGGACGACCAGACGAAGATCTTCTCCGCCCAGGTGTGGAACCCCGAACAGCCCTACGTGTGGAAGAAGAAGAACTTCAAGCCCAAGAAGTCGCCGCTGCTCATCTATGAGTGCCACGTGGGCATGGCCCAGGATGCCGAGAAGGTGGGCACCTACACCGAGTTCAAGGACAATATCCTGCCCCGCATCGCCAAGGACGGCTACAACGCCATCCAGGTGATGGCCATCCAGGAGCATCCCTACTATGGCTCCTTCGGCTACCACGTCAGCAGTTTCTTCGCCCCCAGCAGTCGCTTCGGCACGCCTGAGGAGCTGAAGGCCATGATCGACGAGGCCCACCGCCTGGGCATCGCCGTGATTATGGACATCGTACACTCCCACGCCGTGAAGAACGAGGTGGAGGGCCTTGGCAACCTCTGCGGCGACCCCAACCAGTTCTTCTATCCCGGCGACCGCCACGAGCACCCGGCCTGGGACTCGCTCTGCTTCGACTACGGCAAGGACGACGTGATCCACTTCCTGCTCTCCAACTGCAAGTACTGGCAGCAGGAGTTCCACTTCGACGGCTTCCGCTTCGACGGCGTCACCTCAATGCTCTACTACAGCCACGGCCTCGGCGAGGCATTCGGCGGCTACGGCGACTACTTCAACGGCCATGAGGACGACAACGCTATCTGCTACCTGACGCTGGCCAACTGCCTCATCCACGAGGTGAACCCCGAGGCCATCACCATCGCCGAGGAGGTGAGCGGCATGCCCGGACTGGCCGCCAAGTTCGAGGATGGCGGCTATGGCTTCGACTACCGCATGGCGATGAACATACCCGACTACTGGATCAAGACTATAAAAGAGGTACGCGACGAGGATATCAACGTGACCGACATCTTCTGGGAGGTGCGCAACCGCCGTCCCGACGAGAAGACCATCAGTTACTGCGAGAGCCACGACCAGGCACTGGTGGGCGACAAGACCATCATCTTCCGGCTCATTGACGCCGACATGTACTGGCACTTCGCCAAGAAGGACGTCAACGACCTGGCACAGCGCGGCATCGCCCTGCACAAGATGATACGCCTGGTGACGGCTGGCTGCATCAACGGCGGCTACCTGAACTTCATGGGCAACGAGTTCGGACATCCCGAGTGGATCGACTTCCCCCGCGAGGGCAACGGCTGGAGCTACAAGT
>CAMHUC010000045.1 GCA_946188155.1 uncultured bacterium
CGTTGGCATAGAGTGCGAAGAAGCTATACGTATTATATAAGGTGCCGAAGAACTTGCGGCGCACCTCGTCGACACCCTCGGGGTCGAACTTCAGGTTGTCCCAAGGCTCGGAGTTGGTCATCATGTACAGGCGCACGGCATCCGACCCGAACTTGTCGATCATCTCGAAGGGATTCACCACATTGCCCACGTGCTTCGACATCTTGTTTCCCTTGGCGTCGAGCACGAGTCCCGACGAGATGACGTTCTTGAAGGCTACCGAGTCGAAGATCATCGTAGCTATGGCATGGAGCGTGAAGAACCAGCCACGGGTCTGATCGACACCCTCGTTGATAAAGTCGCAGGGGAAGGCGATATGCTTGTCTATCAGCTCCTTGTTCTCGAATGGATAGTGTATCTGGGCGTAGGGCATCGAGCCGGAGTCGAACCACACGTCGATAAGGTCGGTCTCACGCTTCATAGGCTTGCCGCTCTCTGATACGAGGATGATATTATCCACATAGGGGCGGTGCAGGTCGATCTTGTCGTAGTTCTCCTGGCTCCAGTCGCAGGGTGTGAAGCCCTTATCCTTCAACGGGTTGGACTTCATGAATCCCGCCTTGACCGACTTTTCTATCTCGTTGTATAGTTCCTCCACAGAGCCAATGCAGATCTCCTTGCCATCCTCATCGCGCCAGATGGGCAGCGGTGTGCCCCAGAAGCGCGAGCGCGAGAGGTTCCAGTCGTTCAGGTTCTCCAGCCAGTTGCCGAAGCGACCCGTGCCTGTCGATTCGGGCTGCCAGTTGATGGTCTTGTTGAGTTCGAACATACGGTCCTTCTTCGCCGTAGAGCGGATGAACCACGAGTCGAGAGGATAGTAGAGCACGGGCTTGTCGGTACGCCAGCAGTGGGGGTAGTTGTGTACGTGCTTCTCGATTTTCAGTGCGCTGCCCTCCTGTTTCATCTCCATACAGATGACGATGTTCAGGTCTTCAGCCTTCGAGGCAGCCTGCTCGTCATACTTGCCGTCCTTATTGAACTCGGGTGCGTAGGCGTTCTTCACGTAGTCGCCGGCATGGCGGGCGTAGCCTGTCTTGTCGACACACTTGGCAACGAAGTTGTCATCGAGTTCTTCCATCACGTAATACTTGCCTTGCAAATCGACCATCGGCCGCGTCTCACCTTTCTTATTAATAAGGAAGAGGCTCGGCACGTGGGCATCCTTGGCCACCTTGGCATCGTCGGCACCGAACGTAGGGGCGATGTGTACGATACCGGCACCATCCTCCGTTGTCACATAGTCACCGGGAATCACGCGGAAGGCCTCGCTCTCCATCTCCACAAAACGGTCCTTGCCATTCTCGCCCGTAAACACCTTTTCCGGATGAGCCTCGGCATACTGCTTCACATAGTCGGCGGCATTCTGGTCAAGCTTGGCCGAGGGCTTCACCCAGGGCATCAGCTGCTGATACTTCAAGCCAACAAGCTCCTCGCCCTTGTAGCGGCCCACGATGCGGTATGGCACGAACTTCTCTCCCTTCTTGAACTCAGGCATCTCGCCGCCGTCGGTGATGTGGCCCTCTGGAGCCAGGTAGGCGTTCAGACGGCTCTCGGCCAGGATGATAGTTATCTTCTCGCCATTATATGCATTATAGGTCTCCACGGCCACATAGTCGATTTTTGGGCCAACGCAGAGGGCTGTGTTCGAGGGCAGGGTCCAGGGGGTTGTCGTCCACGCCACGAAGTAGAGGGGGCCCCATTCGGATATTCCGGACGATCCGGGTTTCCCGTCTTTCCCGGGTAATGGGGTCAGGGCCTTGAAGAGGGCCGTCACCGTGGTATCCTTCACGTCGCGATAACAGCCGGGCTGATTCAGCTCGTGCGAGCTAAGGCCCGTTCCTGCCGCTGGCGAATAGGGCTGGATGGTGTAGCCCTTGTAGAGCAGCCCCTTCTGGTAGAACTGTTTGAGCAGCCACCAGAGCGTCTCGATATATTTGTTGTCGTAAGTGATATAGGGGTTGTCGAGGTCTACGAAATAGCCCATCTTCTCAGTCAGCTCACGCCACTCCTGGGTGTACATCATCACGTTCTCACGGCACTTGCGGTTGTAGTCCTCCGTCGAGATGTATTTCTCCGACTCCTTGTTGTCGATGTCGGCCTTGGTGATGCCCAGCTCCTTCTCCACGCCGAGTTCCACGGGCAGGCCGTGGGTGTCCCAGCCGGCCTTGCGCTTCACCTGATAGCCCTTCATCGTCTTATAGCGGTTGAAGGTGTCCTTGATGGTACGAGCCAGAACGTGGTGGATGCCGGGATGGCCGTTGGCCGAAGGAGGCCCCTCGAAGAATACAAACTGCGGACAGCCCTGGCGCTCCTCCACTGAGCGCCAGAACACATTCTTCTCACGCCACATCTCCAGGATGTCGTTGTTCACCTGAGTCAGGTTCAAGCCGTTATGTTCGGCGAATTTCTTTGCCATATTCTTTGTTTATATCTACTTGTCTGTATTTAGCGTGCAAAGGTACACAAAATATTTGAGCCGACAAAAGAAATAAATAATTTTAAGATTTTCCCGTCAAAATGTTCTCGTTTTAAAAAAATATGATTACTTTTGCAATCGAAACTTAAAACTCTATCAAATAAAACAATACCAATGATTACATTAACAATGGTTATAGAGTTGCTTGTTGTACTCTTAGCACTCTATGTAGGTTCCCGCTACGGCTCCCTGGCTCTGGGGGCCATATCAGGTATCGGACTGGCCCTACTCGTTTTCGGCTTCGGCATGAAGCCTGGTTCACCACCCACGGATGTGATTTACATCATCATCGCTGCCGTCACCTGCGCCGGCATCATGCAGGCCTCTGGCGGCATGGACTGGCTCATCCAGATAGCCGAGAAGACGCTGCGCAAGCATCCTGACCGCATCACGTTCCTTGCCCCGCTGTCGACATTTATCCTGACAGTCCTGGTGGGTACAGGTCACGTAGTATACACCTTGATGCCAATCATTTGCGACATATCGCTGAAGCAGGGCATCAGGCCAGAGCGCCCTTGTGGCGTAGCCTCCATTGCCTCGCAGGTGGGCATCACCTGTTCGCCGATTGCAGCTGCCGTGGTGGCCTTCGTCACCATCTCTAATGCCAACGGCTTCGATGTCTCGATACCTCAGGTTCTGATGATTAGTTTTCCGGCATGTGTCTGCGGGCTGATGGCGGCGGCGGTAGCCAGCTACCATCGCGGGCTCGACCTCGACAAGGACCCTGAATTCCAGGCCAAACTGAAGGACCCCATCCAGCGCGAATATATCTACGGCAGCAACGCCACTACGCTCGACAAGGAAATACCGCAGTCGGCCAAGAATGCCGTCTACGTGTTCCTCGGTGCGCTCTGCGTCATCGTGGCCTTTGCCATCTTCCAGGACGTCCTGCCCTCCTATACCACCGTCAAGGCCGTCAAAGGTGCCCCCGACTTCACGTTCGACGACGGAACCGTGGCCTCGGCAGCTGCTTTGGCCAGGGCAAAGGTATTTATTCCCGGCATTACCGAATATTCATTCATCCAGCTGAAGATGAACGTGGTGATTCAGATTGTGATGATCTCGGCGGCTGCCATCATGATCCTCTTCTGCAAGGCCTCCCCGGCCAAGGCCGTCCGGGGAGCCGTATGGCAGTCGGGCATGGTGGCCGTGGTGGCCATCTTCGGCATCGCATGGCTGGCCGACACCTATTTCTCTAACTATACCAACGAGATGCAGGCCATGCTTGGTGACATCGTGGCCAAGTACAACTGGTCGATAGCACTGGTGTTCTTCCTCGTGTCGGTACTCATCAACTCCCAGGGGGCCGTGGTCGTTTCGATGCTGCCGCTGGCCTATTCACTCGGCATCCCCGGCCCCGTGCTGCTGGGAGTGCTGCCCTCGGTGTACGGCTATTTCTTCATCCCGAACTATCCTTCGGACATTGCCACGGTCAACTTCGACCGCTCGGGCACTACCGTCATCGGCAAGTACCTGCTCAACCACTCGTTCATGATGCCCGGACTCATCCACATCTTCACGGCTACCATCGTGGCCTATGTGCTGTCAATGATTATTTTCTAACCCCTAAAAACCACAGAACGCTATGCTTATCACCATTATAGAATTACTGATAGTACTGCTGGCACTCTACCTGGGCTCCAGATACGGCAGCCTGGCCCTGGGAGCCATCGCCGGCCTGGGACTGGCCATCCTCGTATTCGACCACGGACTGCGTCCGGGCACGCCCCCTACCGACGTCATTTACATCATCGTCGCTGCCGTCACCTGTGCAGGAATCCTGCAAGCCTCGGGCGGCATGGACTGGATGATACAAATAGCCGAGAGGACGCTGCGCCGCCACCCACGGCTCATCACTATCCTGGCACCCGCCAGCACTTTCTTCCTGACCATCGTCGTGGGGACGGGCCACGTGATGTACACCCTCATGCCCATCATCACCGACGTGGCCCTGAAGCGAGGCATACGCCCCGAGCGCCCATGCGCCGTAGCAAGCGTGGCCTCGATGCTGGCCATCGTCTGCTCGCCCATCTCGGCAGCCGTCGTGGCCTTTTCCACCATCTCCGCGCTCAACGGGTTCCACATCACCATTCCGCAGATCGTGGCCGTCACCCTGCCCAGCTGCTTCATGGGCATCATGGTGGCAGCACTATGGAGTACGCGCCGCGGACTCGACCTTGACAAAGACCCCGCATTCCTGGCACGCATCTCCGACCCTGCGCAGCGCGAGTATATCTACGGCAGAACCATCACCATGCTCGACAAGAAGATCGACCGGAAGTCGAAGTATGCCGTCGGCATCTTCCTCGCGGCTGTGGCCATCATTATCATCCTCGCATTCGCGCAGCAGATACTGCCTGCCTACGAGCAGGTGGTGGCTGTGGAGGGTGCCAAGGCCGTGGAGCTGCCTACGGGAAAGACCGTTACCCCCGAGGCCCTCGCCTCGGCAGGAATCGTCATGAAGGGTGTCACCGTCAAGCAAATGGTCACCATCAAGATGTACCTCGTCATACAGATCATCCTCATCTCGGCGGCGGCACTGATGATCATCGTCTGCGGCGCAAAGCCTAAGAATGCCGTGGCCGACAATGTGTGGCAGTCGGGCATGGTCGCCGTGGTGGCCATCTACGGCATCGCCTGGCTATCCAACACCTTCTTCAGCGCCCACATGGACGACGTGGAGATGCTGCTGGGCAACATGGTGGCCGAGCACAAGTGGACCGTCGCGCTGATGTTCTTCATCTTCTCCGTGCTCATCAATTCGCAGGGGGCCGTCATCGTGTCGCTGCTGCCTGTGGCCTATGCACTCGACATCCCCGGATGGGTACTGCTCGGCGTGCTGCCATGCGCCTACGGCTACTTCTTCCTGCCCAACTACCCCACGGACATCGCCACGGTGAATATGGACCGCTCGGGCACCACCAGGATAGGGCGCTACGTGCTCAACCACTCCTTCATGATTCCCGGACTGATCAGCGTGGCCGTCTCTACACTCATCTGCTACACACTGGCAGGCATTTTCTATTAAAAGCAAACTGACTCGTATGAAAAAGACATTATTGACAATCATCACCTGTGCCGCGACATGCCTTGCCGCACAGGCACAGCAGTGGCCAGCTGCCAGCCAGGAGGCCAAGCCCGGCACCCGCTGGTGGTGGCTCGGCTCTGCCGTTGACCCGCAGAACCTGAAATGGACCATGCAGGAATATGCCAACCACGGCATCGGTGCCGTGGAAATCACACCGCTCTACGGTGTCCAGGGCAACCAGGCGCACAACATACCCTTCCTTTCCGACCGGTGGATGGAGATGCTGCGCGAAGTGCAGAAGAACGGCCGCGCCATGGGTATCGAGGTGGACATGTCCACGGGCACTGGATGGCCCTTCGGAGGTCCCTGGGTGCCGCTCGAAGAGAGTGCATGCCGTGCCATCTTTGTCGACAAGGCGTTCACCGGGCTGAGCGTCGAGGGCCTCGACCTCTCCGTCCCGGAGAAAGATGCCAAGTACAGCCGACTCGACCGCGTGATGGCCTACTGGCAGGGCAAGGGCTACGACGTGACGCAGTATGTCGACAGCATGGGCCGTCTGACGTGGAGCCCCGGAGCCATGCTTCAGGCTGAGATAAAGGGCACCAAAGTGAAAACATTCCGCAAATATCTCAAGATGCGGCTCAAGGAGCTCGAGACGGCACAGTGGCGCGTCATTGCCCTCCACGTCCGCTACGGCGTGATGAAGGTGAAGCGAGCAGCACCGGGAGGCGAGGGGCTGGTCGTCGACCACTTCGACCGCAAGGCCGTCCACAACTACCTCACACATATCGAGCAGGCCTTTGAGCGCACCAATACTCCCTACCCTCACACCTTCTTCAACGACTCCTACGAGGTGGCCGACGCCACATGGACGCCCACACTCTTCGACGAGTTCGAGCGGCGACGCGGCTACAAGCTTCAGGACTATCTCATCCAGCTCACCGAGGGAGACCCGAAAATCGTTAGCGACTACCGCGAGACGCTCGGCGACCTGCTGTTAGAGAACTTCACCAACCAGTGGACGGCCTGGGCCCACAGCCACGGGGCCATCACCCGCAATCAGGCCCACGGCTCGCCTGCCAACCTCATCGACTGCTATGCCGCCGTCGACATTCCCGAAATCGAGGGCTTCGGACTCTCCGAGTTCGGCATCCGCGGCCTGCGACAAGACCCGGGCAAGACCCGCAAGAACGACTCCGACTTCTCCATGCTGAAGTATGCCCCGTCGGCAGCCCACATCTGCGGAAAGCCATACACCTCGAGCGAGACCTTCACCTGGCTCACGGAGCACTTCCGAACATCACTCTCGCAGCTCAAGCCCGACATCGACCTGATGTTCTGCGCCGGCGTCAACCACATGTTCTTCCACGGCACCGCCTATTCGCCCAAAGACGACCCCTGGCCGGGATGGAAATTCTATGCCTCCATCGACATGAGCCCCACCAACAGCATCTGGCGCGACGCGCCCTACTTCATGCAGTACGTGGAGCGCTGCCAGAGCTTCCTGCAGATGGGGCAGCCCGACAACGACTTCCTGGTCTATCTGCCCATACGCGACATGTGGCAGAAGCAGACCGACAGGCTGATGATGCAGTTCTCCATTCACCAGATGGGCAAGCTCGCTCCGGAGTTCATCGAGTCCATTCTCGACATCGACCGTGCCGGCTTCGACTGCGACTACATCTCCGACCGCTACCTGCTCACCACCGACTATCACGACGGCATGCTCCAGACGGCTGCCGGCACCCGCTATCGCGGCCTCGTCATCCCGGAATGCAAGATGATGCCTGACGACGTGCGCCAGCATATCCAGCAGCTCAAGGCCAAGGGAGCACATATCATCTATGGCACGAAAGCCGAGGACCTGGCAGCTGCCGCCCGCCCCGAGCCCATGAAGCAGGAGTGCGGCCTGAAGGCAATACGTCGCAGCAACGCCACGGGCTACCATTACTTCATTGCCAATCTCTCACCCAACGACATTGAGGATGACGTCGCACTGGCCGTCCCGTTCAAGGCCGCCAGCTTCTTCAACCCACTCAACGGCGACATCACCACAGCCCCCATCAGCGAGGATGGCAAGGTACACCTGGCTTTGCGAAGCGGAGAGTCCATCATTCTGCAGACCTACAATGAAGCACCGGAACAAACCACCTCGTCACTGCTCGACAATCTTGCCGACATCTATCAGCAAGTGTCGCCGGCAGCCCGGCGCACATATCCACTCAACGGCCCATGGACCCTCTCCTTCACCGAAGAGAGTCCCCGCGTGGCCAAGACCTTCCAACTGCCTGAACTCACAACTTGGGAAACCCTCGACGACGACAGTGCGAAGGTGACGATGGGAACGGGCGTCTATACCACCCGCATCAAGCTCACCAAGAAGGACATCAAGGCCGCCCGCAACTGGCAAATCTGCCTGGGCGACGTGCGTGAGTCGGCACGGGTCTACATCAATGGCCAGCTCATCGGGTGTGCCTGGAGCGTACCCTTCGTGCTCGACTGCAAGAATAGTCTCAAGGCCGGCACCAACGAGATTCGAATTGAAGTGACCAACCTGCCCGCCAACCGCGTTGCCGACCTCGACCGCCGAGGCATCAAGTGGCGAAAGATGGAGGAAATCAACGTGGTTGACATCAACTACAAGCGCACCACCTACGACCAGTGGGAACCCGTGCCGAGCGGCCTCAACTCACAGGTGCAGCTCGTCAGCTACTAACAAACGATAATCAGAAGAGGGCGCGTCTATTTTGACACGCCCTCTTATTCTTTTTTTTGATGCCACTCTTGCCACTATGCCATAACATACTGTGTATCAGACGATTAACGCTTGCAACGGCAGTGGCAAGAGTGGCAAGAGAAATGGCCGTAATGCCACTACGTAACCCATTGATAGTCAGCGAGTAATGCGCTTAGTGGCAACAGTGGCAAGAAAAACCGCGAAAACTTTCTGCAGACGGGGCGCCCTCTTCAGACTGGAGCCGTCTCCGCACCACGGTAGGCGTCTCTTGAGCAGTCCAGCGGCTGGACTGCCGGATAAGCAAGTCGCCAGAGGGAGTCCACGCGCTGGTACTGTAAGTATTCTTACAGTGTGATAAACGTCATTCCCGCTTATAGGGCGCTGCCCGGGGCGACGCTCTCACTGCCGTCTACGAACCCGCCGTCCGTCGAGTCACCATCCGTCAGGTCGAAGGGCGAGGCCGACTGCAGCAGGGGGGTGGCTATTGCCACCACCTCTGCCAGGTGCTACGTATGCTGCTTTCTTCTTCTTCATCTTACTACTATCTTTTTACCGTTCTTCACATACAGTCCCTTTCTCGTGGGCTTGCCCTCCAGCTTGCGGCCGTCGAGCGTGTACCAGTCACCGTCGCTTACTGCCTCGCTATACCAAGCGCCTCACTCCTTTGCCGCAGCAACAGTGACGATGTAGGCACTCAGCAGAACGAGGAAGGCGGCCACGGGCTTGTCCCACGTAAGCACGTCCTGCCCTAAGAGTATGGCCACAAAGGAGGCGATGACGGGCTGCAGGTTGGTATAGATGGATACGGTGGTGGCCTGCAGGTACTTCATGGCAAAGGGGATGAGGAAGTAGCCCAGGGCGGTGGCACAGACAACGATGAACAGCATCTCGGCCACGCCGTCCCAGCCCCAGGCAGCGGTGTAGAGGGCGTTCAGCGGCAGTTCGGGCAGCGCGATGGGCACAGTGACGACGGCCGAAATGAGGAACACATACTTCATCTGCGTCACAGGCGAATACTTGGAGGCTACGTTGCGCGTGATAATCAGATAGACGGCCCAGGTAAGCACGCTGAGAATGGCCAGCACGATACCAAGCAGGTCGTTCTTGCCCGAGCCAAGCGACTGGCTCATCAGCACCATCAGCACCGCACCGGCAATGCCCAGGAGCACACCAACAGATTTCATCGCCGTGATCCGCTCGCCGATGGTCAGGGCAGCGCAGAGCATCACGGCCACGGGCGTCAAGGTGGCTATAAGCGAGAAGTAGACGGGACTCGTATAGTCAAGGGCCCACGCCGTCAGCGACTGTGAGATGACGAATCCCAGCAGGCCGCCTGCAAGGATGGTGACAAGGTCACGCTTCGCTACCTTCTCCTTGGGCAGGAAGGCCGCGATGATCCAAAAGAGGACACATGCGCCAAGTGAACGCGAGGCCATATAGCCCATGGGCGTCACCCACGAGTCGAGTAGCAGTTTCGTGACGGGCACGCCAAGCCCGAAGATGGTGTTGGCGAAGAAAATGGCACTGTGCGCCTGAAGTTTTTTATTCATAATGATATCAACTACTTTTTGTTTTTGTATTTACAACTATCTTGACGGATAAAACAGCTGTCTGTAAAGATTGAGTCGCTCCTCTATCGGCATGCTGGCATAGCGTCGCCACTCTGTGCAGCCGTCAGGATGGCGGGCCAGGTAGCCGGCATCGTACATCCTCAGGTAGGCCTCCAGCTCAAAGGGGTTGAGCAGATAGGCGGCATGCTTCATACGGCGGTTCATCGGCAGCGCGCGAAGCCAGTACCATATATATAATAGGTAGAAGCGGAGCCACGAGTCGCCGCACGACTGGGCCTGGCGCAGATGAATCATCTCATGGGTCTTCAGCGGCGACGGGCCACGGTTGAAGCGGTCGGCCAGCTCCTGCGTCGGCGTCAGTATGCGCCCGAAGAATGTCAGGCCCTCATAGCCCCTTCGGAGCCAAAAGGTGTTCACCTGGGCAGGCATGTCGGATATCCGGCTGGGGCGCAGTGCCCGCCACATAATTGGTACCACTTGAAGCATCATCCACATAATCGGCTGCAAAGGTACGAATATTATTTGAGATTTGAGGTTTGAGATTTGAGATTTTGCTGAACGATTCCGGCTGTTCGCAGAAAAAAATTGCCTCGTGCCGACAGAATAGCTACCTTTGCACCATAATTCAACAAATAAGAAGCAAAGATTATGAAAAAGATGAATCAATTCTGGATGGCCCTGATGCTGCTCTTCGCAATAGTGGCATGCACGGCAGAGAGCGACAGTTGGGACAATGGCTCAAGCACGTACAACTCCTCGGCAACAAGTAGTGATGACGACAACTCAGCCTCGACGGCCACGGCCGACGATGTCGCCAGCGGCGCGTCGAGCGAAGGCGATGTCACCTCGTTCACCATAGCGTTCAACAAGAACGCCATTTCTGAGGCAGTGAACGTGGACACTGCCGACGACGACTACGTGGAGAACACCACCTTCGCCAAGACCATCACCATCACCTTCAGCACTCAGGGCGACGCTACGGTGAGCGGCGACGATGAGGGCATCGTCAGCGTCAACGGCAACGACGTGATAGCCAACTATACGGGCAGCGACGCCGTCAGATACGTGCTCACAGGCACCACCACCGACGGTTTCTTCAAGCTTTACAGCTCGAAGAAACAGGCCATCGTCCTCAACGGTGTCAACATCACCAACCCCGACGGGGCCGCCATCAACAACCAGAGCAAGAAGCGGACCTTCATCGTCATCAATGACGGTTCAAAAAACTACCTGACAGACGGGACTAACTACAACGATGCCACCGACACTGAGGACATGAAGGCCTGCTTCTTCTCCGAGGGACAGCTGGTATTCAGCGGCTCTGGCTACCTGGAGGTAGATGCCAACTGCAAGGCCGGCATACGCAGCGACGACTACGTCAGGACGATGCCAAGAACCAACATCTACGTGGATGCCTCGGCAGGCAACGGCATTCGCGGCAACGATGCGGTCATCATCACTGGAGGCGTCATCAACGTCAACATTACGGGCACCGCCGACAAGGGCATCTCCACCGACGGCTATGTAGAGATCGGCGGCGGGCGAACAACCATCATCACCAGCGGCGGCTACGAGTGGGACGACGACGACAGCGACTACTCTGCTTGCTCTGGCATCAAGGCCGACTCGTTGATCACCGTCAACGGCGGCGAGCTGAACGTGAAGTCAACAGGCACGGGCGGCAAGGGTCTTAACAGCGACAAGCAGATCGTGATCAACGACGGCACCATACGCGTCATCACCACCGGCAAGCGACAGAAGGACTCCAAGGGCAGCGTCTCGCCGAAAGGCATTAAGGCCGACGGCAATATCACCATCAACGGCGGTCAGACCCAGATCCGCCTGGAGGGAACAGGCGACGGCACCGAGGCACTGGAGAGCAAGAGCGAGATACACATCGAGGCCGGCACCCTGGAGTGCTACAGCTACGACGACGCCATCAACTCGAAGGGCAACCTCTACATCGACGGCGGCTATGTGTATGCCCGGGCAACAGGCAACGACGGCATCGACGCCAACAAGAACCTCTACATCAACGGAGGCGTGGTGATAGCCGAGGGTGCAGCGGGCGCAGAGTGCGGCATCGACGCTGCCGAGGGATACTCAGCTTATATCAATGGCGGTACCGTGATAGCCGTTGGCGGCGGTATGCAGGAAATATCTTCTTCATCCAAACAAGCCAGCATCGCCGTCAGCGCATCATTAGGTACCACCATTGGCTTGCTATCGGGCTCCACGGCCATCCTCGCCTACACCACCCCCAGCTCCAACAGCGGCACGGCGCTGATGATCTCATCGCCTTCGCTCAAGAGCGGCTCCTCATACACGCTCAGGGCAGGATGCACCCTCACCGGCGGCACCTCGTTCTATGGCCTCACCACGGGCTGCACCGTGGGCAGCGGCTCGCAGAGTGTCGACGTGACGGCATCCACAGCCGTCAGCGGCTCCATGGGAGGCGGAATAGGAGGCGGAATGCCTGGCGGAATGCCCGGCGGCGGCCGATGGTAAAGGCAGTGCCGACGGCACTGAGAGCGACCTCGCGCCTGGGGTACTAAGAAAAGTGGAACAAAAAGGTAGAAGTGCCGGCGTCGCCGGCACTTCACTCTTTGATATCATACTTGTTCTTCCGCTTGCCGGCCTTGCGGGGCTGGCTGGGATGAAAGCCCAGGTGGGGCGAGCGTACACCCATGTAGCCCTGATGGCGCTGTCGGATCTTGGCCACGTAATCGACGGTCTCGGAGCCGCGCATGTAGCCGTGCTTGACCAGCGGGTCGTTGTAGTACTGGGGCTTGGAGAGCTTGAGCACGTAGTCCGCCACGTCGCGCCACAGGTGGGGGTTCCTGCCGTCGCGGCGGGCCAGGGCCATGGCGTCGCGTATGTGGTGGATGCCGCCGTTGTAGCTGGCCAGAACGAAGTTGGTGCGCTCCACGCGCCCTGGGATGTCGGAGAACTTGGCCTCGAGCTGTCCGAGGTACTTGGCAGCGGCGGCGATGTTGCGCTCCGGGTCGTACATCTGGTCACGGGGCAGGCCCAGCACGTCGGCCGTGGCGGGCATGATCTGCATCAGCCCCTTGGCGCCGGCGAACGACACGGCCTTGGGGTCGAAGGTGGACTCCTGATAACACTGGGCGGCCATCAGTCGCCAGTCCCAGCGGATGGGTTGCGAATATTGCTGGAAGAGATGGTCGTAGTGGGAGATGACGCCGCCCTTCTTGTCGAGCATGGGCGAGAATACGTGGCGACGCACGCGGCGGGTGGTCAGCAGTGCCGTCTCCTCCTGCTCGGCCTGGGCCACGAACTCGGGCTTGTACCAGGCCTTCACCTCGCTGGCCAGCAGCGGCTTGTCGCCACTCACGTCGAGCTGTCCGGGGGTGGGCCATGCCACGATGTCGACCGTCCCATCGGCGAGCTTCTGGCGCAGCTCCAGGGAGTCGCGGCACACCTCCACGCGCAGCCCCACGCCCAGGCGGTCGGCCAGCTGCTGCAGCAGCAGGTACTGGGTGCCCAGCTGCCGACCGTGGTAGTCGTAGTAGGTCTGGGGGCCGCTGACGGTGGCCATGATGAGCTCGCCGTACTGCTGTATCTGGTGGAGGTCGAACTCGTCGGAAGTCTCCACGGAGTCGAGCACCTCGCCCCAGGGCGTGACCACGCGTTCCTGCTTCTTCTCGAAGCACGAAGCGAGCAGCAGCGAGGCCATCAGGAGGATGTATGGTCGGCACTTTTTCGTCATCAGTGGCAAAAAACGGTGCAAAAGTAGTAAAAAAAAAGAAGAATGAAGAATGAAGAATGAAGAAATTGCCGCCGTCGGCGAAAAATAATCACTTATCACTTACCACTTATCACTTATTTTTCGTACCTTTGCAGCCGAATTCATGGTAATATAGACTTAAACGTTATGTTAAGAATCGCAGTACAGTCAAAAGGACGATTATTTGAAGATACGATGAACCTGCTCGCTGAGGCAGACATCAAGGTGAGTGCCTCAAAGCGCACGCTGCTGGTGCAGTCATCCAATTTCCCGCTCGAGGTGCTTTACCTGCGCGACGACGACATCCCGCAGAGCGTGGCCTCAGGTGTGGCCGACATCGGCGTGGTGGGCGAGAACGAGTTTGTGGAGAGGGGCGAGGATGCCGACATCATCTCCCGGCTGGGATTCTCGCGCTGCCGCCTGTCGCTGGCCATCCCCAAGGAGGCGAACTATCAGAATGTCGCCTGGTTCCGGGGCAAGAAGATAGCCACCTCGTACCCCAACATCCTGCGCGACTTCCTCAGCAGGAACGGCATCGAGGCCGAGATCCACGTCATCACGGGCTCGGTGGAGATCAGTCCGGGCATCGGGCTGGCCGACGCCATCTTCGACATCGTAAGCAGCGGCTCCACCCTGGTGAGCAACAACCTGCGCGAGGTGGAGGTGGTGATGCAGAGCGAGGCCCTGCTCATCGGCTACAGGCAGCTCTCCCAGGAGAAGCGGCAGACGCTGGAGCAGATGCTCTTCCGCTTCAAGGCCGTGAAGGATGCCGAGGACAAGAAATATGTACGCATGAACGCCCCCAAGGCGCGCCTGCAGGAGATTATCGGCGTGCTGCCGGGGCTGAAGAGTCCCACCATCATACCGCTGGCCGACGAGGAGTGGTGCTCGGTACACACGGTGCTCGACCAGAAGCAGTTCTGGGAGATTATCGGCAAGCTGAAGGAGATGGGGGCTCAGGGCATACTGGTGACGCCCATCGAGAAGATGATTCTGTAGTTTACGGTTTACAGTTTATAGTTTACGGTTTATAGAAATGAAGATTATCAGATATCCTGAGAGGAGCGAATGGAAGGAGATAGTGGAGCGCCCGCATCTCGACGTGTCGACACTGAACGAGACGGTGGCCTCGGTGCTGGCCGACGTGCGCCATCGCGGCGACGAGGCCGTGAAGGGCTACGAGCTGAAGTTCGACCACGTGGACCTGCCCACGCTCGAAGTGACCCCGGAGGAGATTGAGGAGGCCGAGGGGCTGGTAGGCCGGGAGCTGAAGGAGGCTATCGAACTGGCTCACCGCAACATCAAGGCCTTCCACGAGGCACAGCGCTTCCGCTCGAAGAAGGTGGAGACGCAGCCTGGCGTCACCTGCTGGCAGAAGAGCGTGGCCATCGAGAAGGTGGGGCTCTACATACCTGGCGGCACTGCCCCCCTGTTCTCCACCGTGCTGATGCTGGCCACGCCCGCCCGCATTGCCGGCTGCGGCGAGATAGTGCTCTGCACCCCACCCGACCGCCAGGGCCGCGTGAACCCCGCCATCCTCGTGGCGGCACGCATCGCCGGGGTGAGCAAGATATTCAAGGCTGGCGGCGTACAGGCCATCGGAGCGATGGCCTACGGCACAGAGACGGTGCCCAAGGTGTACAAGATATTCGGCCCAGGCAACCAGTATGTGATGGCGGCCAAGCAGCAGGTGAGCCTGCACGACGCGGCCATCGACATGCCGGCAGGCCCCTCAGAGGTGTGCGTCATCGCCGACGACACGGCTAACGCCGAGTTCGTGGCTGCCGACCTGCTCTCGCAGGCCGAGCACGGCGTGGACTCGCAGGTGTTCCTCATCACCACCTCGAACAAGGTTATCGACGACGTGCAGAAGGAGGTAGGCCGACAGCTCGACGCGCTGCCCCGCAAGGAAATAGCACAGCAGGCACTGGCCAACAGCGTGCTGGTGCTCGTGAGCGACATCCGCGAGGCCATCGCACTGTCGAACACCTACGCCCCGGAGCACCTGGTCATCCAGACGGAGGACTACGAGAAGGTGGCTGCCAGGATTGTCAACGCCGGCAGCGTGTTCCTCGGCAAGTATGCCTGCGAGAGTGCGGGCGACTATGCCAGCGGCACCAACCACACGCTGCCCACCCACGGCTACGCCACGGCCTACAGCGGGGTGAACCTGGACAGCTACTGCCGCAAGATCACTTTCCAGCACCTCACCCCGGAGGGCATACGCAGCATCGGCCGCGCCGTGGAGCTGATGGCCGAGGCCGAACAGCTCGAAGCCCACAAGAACGCCATGAGCTTGAGAATGAGAGCAATCGACAGAAATGAGTAATTAGTAATGAGTAATGAATAATTATGATTAGCTTGGAGAAACTTTGCCGCCCGAACATCTGGAGCCTGGCACCCTACAGCTCGGCACGCAACGAGTATGCAGGGCGCGAGGCACGCGTGTTCCTCGATGCCAACGAGAACCCCTACAACGCACCCTTCAACCGCTACCCTGACCCCCTGCAGCTGGAACTCAAGGAGGCCATCGCGAAGGTGAAGGGCGTGCCTGCGGAGAACATATTCCTGGGCAACGGCAGCGACGAGCCCATCGACCTGGTATACCGCTGCTTCTGCCAGCCGGGCACGGACAACGTGGTGGCCATCGAGCCCACCTACGGCATGTACAAGGTGTGCGCCGACATCAACGACGTGGAGTACCGACCCGTACTGCTCGACGAGCACTACCAGATCACCGCCGAACGGCTGCTGGCTGCCACCGACGCACGCACCAAGCTCATCTGGATCTGCTCGCCCAACAACCCCACAGGCAACAACCTCGACAGGGAGGAGATCGTCAAGACCATCACGGGATTCGAGGGGCTCGTCATCGTGGACGAGGCCTACAGCGACTTCTCCGCGCAGCCCACGCTGCGCTCTGAACTGCTGAAGCACCCCAACCTCATCGTGCTCAACACGATGTCGAAGGCATGGGGCTGCGCGGCCATCCGCCTGGGCATGGCCTTTGCCTCGCAGGACATTATCGCGATATTCAACAAGGTGAAATACCCCTACAACGTCAACCTGCTCACCCAGCAGCAGGCCCTCGAGGCCCTGAAGGACCCCTTCGAGGTGGACAAGTGGGTGAAGCTGCTGCTCGAGGAGCGCAGCCGCATGATCGACGCCTTCAGGCTGCTGCCCATCTGCGTGGAGGTGTTCCCTACGGATGCCAACTTCTTCCTGGCTCGCATGACTGACGCCAAGCGCATCTACGACTATCTCGTGGACCGGGGCATCATCGTGCGCAACCGCAACCGCGTGCAGCTCTGCCAAAACTGCCTGCGCATCACCATCGGCACAAAGACGGAAAACGGAGAGCTGATAGCAGCCCTCCGGCAGTATTGAGAGGTGAGTTTTTAGAGGTGAGAGGTAAGAGGTGAGAGGATAGTTCTGCGGCATCGAGTCTATCCTCTCACCTCTCAGTTTTTAATAGAACTTGAAGTAGCGACGGGCATTGTTGTAGCTGATGTCCTCAACCATGCGGCCCAGAATCTCCATGTCGCAGGGCAGCAGGCCCTTCTCTACATCGTTACCCAGAATGTTGCACAGGATGCGACGGAAGTACTCGTGGCGAGGATAGCTCAGGAACGAGCGCGAGTCGGTGAGCATGCCCACGAAGCGGCTCAGCAGCCCCAGCACCGAGAGGGCGTTCATCTGGCGGATCATGCCGTCCATCTGGTCGTTGAACCACCATCCGCTACCGAACTGTATCTTGCCGGGCTCGCCACCCTGGAAGTTGCCAAGCATCGTGGCTATCACCTCGTTGGCACAGGGGTTGAGCGTGTAGAGGATGGTGCGCGTCAGCTTGCCTTCCATGTTGAGCTTGTTGAGGAACTTCGACATGGCCTTGGCCGTGTTGAACTCACCGATAGAGTCGAAGCCCGTATCGGGACCCAGCTGGTTGTACATCGCCGTGTTGTTGTCGCGGATGGCCCCGTAGTGGAACTGCTGCGTCCACCCGGCATCGGCATCCATCTCGGCCATCACCGTCAGGAAGCAGTTCTTGTACTGGCGGGTCTCATACTCCGAGAGCTGCTGGCCGCGCATGGCCTTGTCGAAGATGGTCTCAATCTGCGAGTCGGTATAGTCCTCGTCGTAAAACTCCTCGATACCGTGATCGGAGAGCTTGGAGCCTTGGGCGGCGAAGAAGTCGTGACGCTTCTGCAGGGCGTCGACCATGTCGGAGAACTTGGTGATGGTGACACCGCTCACCTGGGCGAGCTGCTCTACGTACTTAGCGAACTCGGGCTTCTCGATGTTCATGGCCTTGTCGGGGCGCCAGGCGGGAATCATGATGGGGTCGTCCTGTGCCTTGTGCTTGGCATACTCGATGTGGTTGTGAAGGTCGTCAACGGGGTCGTCGGTAGTGCAGACGCACTCCACGTGGTAGTGCTTCATCAGCCCACGGGCGGAGAACTCGGGCTGCTTGAGCTTCTCGTTGCACTCGTCGAAGATCTCGCGGGCCGTCTTCGGAGAGAGCTGCTTGGTGATGCCGAAGGCGGTCTTCAGCTCCAGGTGGGTCCAGTGGTACAGCGGGTTGCGGAAGGTGTAGGGCACCGTCTCGGCCCACTTCTCAAACTTCTCCCAGTCCGTGGTGTCCTTGCCGGTGCAGTACTTCTCGTCGACACCGTTGGTGCGCATGGCGCGCCACTTATAGTGGTCGCCGCCAAGCCACAGCTCGGTGATGGACTTGAAACGGTGGTCGTTGGCCACCATCTCGGGGATCAGGTGGCAGTGGTAGTCGATGATGGGCATCTTGGCTGCATGCTCATGGTAGAGCTGCTGGGCAACTTCGGTCTCGAGCACGAAGTTATCGTCATTAAATTGCTTCATAATTTGTTATTGTTTTAGTGGTAATTCTTAAATTTCTGTGCAAAGATAGCAAATCTTCCGCAGAAAATCGCTATCTTTGCAAAAAATAACACGTAAACGTTTAAGATTTGCCATGCAGAGCAGAGTATTACTCATCTATACCGGCGGTACAATCGGCATGAATCACAATCCGGCGACAGGCGCCCTGGAGCCCTTCGACTTCGAGCACCTGCTTCACAACGTGCCGGAGCTCAGGCAGTTCGACACGGAGATCGACGCCTTCCAGTTCGCACCACCCATCGACTCGAGCGACATGACGCCAGCCCGCTGGACTGAGCTGAGCCACGCCATAGCCGACCACTACGACCGCTACGACGGCTTCGTCGTACTGCACGGCACCGACACGATGGCCTACACGGCATCGGCACTCTCCTACATGCTCGAGAACCTGACCAAGCCCGTGGTATTCACCGGCTCACAACTGCCCATCGGACAGCTGCGCACCGACGGCAAGGAGAACCTCATCACCGCCGTGGAGATAGCTGCCGCCAAGGACGAACAGGGGCGGGCAAGGGTGCCCGAGGTGGGCATATACTTCGGAGGACACCTGCTGCGAGGCAACCGCACCACGAAGCAGAGTGCCGAGGAGTTCAATGCCTTCGAGTCGTTCAACTATCCCCACCTCGCAGATGCCGGCGTCAACATCACCTACCACCGCCAGCGCATCCTGCAGCCCCGATGGGAGGAGCCGATGACACCCCACTACCGGCTGGACGACAACGTCATCATCTTCTCGCTCTTCCCCGGCATCCGCGAAGACCTTATCCGGCACATCATCCACACGCCCCGTCTGAAGGCCATCGTCATGCGCACCTTCGGGTCGGGCAACGCCCCACAGAGTCCATGGCTGCTAAACGCCCTACGCGAAGGCACCCGTCAGGGCAAGGTGATTGTCAACATCAGCCAGTGTATGCAGGGGGCCGTAGAGATGGCACGCTACGACTGCGGCTACCACCTGCAGCAGGCCGGCGTCATCAGCGGGCGCGACATGACGGTGGAGTCGGCCGTCACGAAGCTGATGTTCCTGCAGAGCCACTACCCCGACGACCCGGAAGCCGTAAGGCGGCTGATGCAGCAGAGCATACGCGGAGAGATGAGCATCTGACAGAGTAAGAAAATCCCCAAGCCCGTATGTCGCGGAGCTTGGGGATTCGTTGGTCTTGTGGGGGATTTAGTCCTCGTCCTTCATCTCAGCCTCATGCTGCTTGATGAGTTCCTGCTGGATGTCGTTCGGCACGAGTTCGTAGCTGGAGAACTGGGTGGTGAACGAAGCTCGGCCTCCGGTGAGCGAGCTCAGGGCAATGGAGTAGCTGGCCAGCTCCTTCAGGGGGATCTTGGCCGTCAGCTTCTGGTAGCCGGCCTCCGAGTCCATACCCATGATGATGGCGCGGCGGCCCTGCAGGTCGCTCATCACGTCGCCCATGTAGTCGGCGGGCACGAGCACCTCCAGATCGTAGATAGGCTCGAGCACCTTCGGTCCGGCATTCTTGAAGGCTGCTGAGAAGGCGTTGCGGGCTGCGAGCATGAACGAGAGCTCGTTAGAGTCCACGGGGTGCATCTTTCCGTCGTAGACGATCACGCGCACGTCGCGGGCATAGCTTCCCGTCAGCGGGCCCTGCTCCATGCGCTCCATCACACCCTTCAGGATAGCGGGCATGAAGCGCATATCGATGGCACCACCCACAACCGAGTTGATGAATACCAGCTTGCCGCCCCACTCCAGGTCTTTCTCTTCCTTCGACTTGATGTTCATCTTGAACTCCTGGCCGTTGATGGTGAAAGATGTGGGGTCGGGCATGCCCTCGGTATAGGGCTCCACAATCAGGTGAACCTCACCGAACTGTCCGGCACCGCCCGACTGTTTCTTATGGCGGTAGTCGGCACGGGCCATCTTCGTGATGGTCTCACGATACGGAATCTTAGGCTCCTGATACTCTATCTGGATCTTCTCGTTGTTCTCCATGCGCCACTTCAGCGTGCGCAGGTGGAACTCACCCTGGCCGTGAACGATAATCTGGCGCAGCTCCTTCGACTGCTCCACCACCCACGTCGGGTCTTCCTGGCGCATCTTCTGCAGGGCGGCCATCATCTTCTCCGTCTCAGCCTCGTTGACAGCCTTGATGGCACGCGAGAACTTAGAGTTGGGATATTTGATGAAGTTGAACTTCCAGTCCACGTCCTTGCCATTGAGCGTGTTGCCAGTCTTCACGTCCTTCAGCTTCACGGTGCAGCCGATGTCGCCGGCCACGAGCTGGTCCACCTGTATGCGGTTGGCTCCGGCGCAGGCATAGAGCGTGCCGATGCGCTCCTTCGAGCCACGGTCGGCATTGGTCAGGTCGTCGCCGCTCTTCACGGTGCCGCTCATCACCTTGAAGTAGCTCACCTCGCCGATGTGGGGCTCCACGCCGGTCTTGAAGAAGTAGAGCGATGTGGGCTTCGTGGCGTCGGCAGGCACGTCCTGTCCGGCAGCATTCTGAATGACAGGCATCTCCGAGACGAAGGGCACCACGTTGCCCAAGAACTCCATCAGTCGGCGCACACCCATGTCACGGCCAGCGCAGACGCAGAACACGGGGAAGATGGAGCGCGTGACGAGGCCCTTGCGGATGCCCTCGCGCATCTCGTCCTCCGTCAGATCCTCACTCTCGAAGAACTTCTCCATCAGCGTGTCGTCGCCGGCGGCGGCAGCCTCCACGAGGGCGGCCTTCCACTCCTTGGCCTTCTCCACCTCCTCAGCGGGGATGTCCTCGATGATGGGCGCACCACCCTCGGGCTTCCACGAATATTTCTTCATCAGCAGAACGTCGATCACGCTGTTGAAGCCTGCACCTGTGGCGATGGGGTACTGCACGGGCACGCAGTTCGGACCGTACACCTCCTTCAGCTGCGCGAGGATCTGGTCGTAGTCGCAGTTGTCGCGGTCCAGCTGGTTCACCAGGAAGATGACAGGCTTCTTCAGCTTCTCCGTATTGCGGAAGGCGTTCATCGTGCCCACCTCGGGGCCGTACTGGCCGTTGATGAGGATCACGGCCTGGTCTGTCACGTTCATGGCGGTGATACTTCCGCCCACGAAGTCGTCAGAACCCGGGCAGTCGATGATGTTGAGCTTCTTCTGGTTCCACTCCACATGGAACACGGTTGAGAATACCGAGTAGCCGTACTCCTGCTCCACGGGGAAGTAGTCGCTCATCGTGTTCTTACCCTCTACGGTGCCGCGGCGCTTGATGATGCCTGCCTCGTAAACCATTGCTTCGGCAAGAGTAGTCTTGCCGCTACCCGCACTGCCGATGAGTGCGATGTTCTTGATCTCGTTTGTCTGATAATTCTTCATATCATTTAAGTTTTAGGTGAATATTTCTGTAAAAACGGCCACTAAGGTAGGCATTTTTGCGGGAAAAACCAAGAAAAGCTTTCAAATATTAAACTAAATTAGTATTTTTGCCCCCAAAATGGCAGGAATCTACATACATATACCGTTTTGCCGCAGTCGCTGCATCTATTGCGGCTTCTACTCCACCACCGCACTGGAGCTGCGCCAGCATTACGTCGATGCCGTGTGCCGCGAGGTAGAGATGCGAGGAAGGAGGAAGGAGGAACTTCCTCGCATCACCACCGTCTACCTCGGCGGCGGCACGCCCTCGCAGCTCACCATCGTCCAGCTGAGCCAGGTGTTCGATGCCGTATATAAATATAATAAGGTGGACGCGGATGCCGAGGTCACCATCGAGGTGAATCCCGACGACGTGACGCCAGAGTTCGCCCATGGCCTCGCCTCGCTCCCCGTCAACCGCGTATCGATGGGTGTACAGACCTTCGACGATGAGCGGCTACGCTGGCTCCACCGCCGCCACACCTCTCAGCAAGTAGCCCAGGCCGTGGCGCGCCTACGCGCAGCAGGCATCGGCAACGTCAGCATCGACCTGATGTACGGCTTCCCCAATGAGTCCATCGACACCTGGGACTACGATATCACCCGGGGCCTCGCCCTGCAGCCCGAGCACATCTCGGCCTACTGCCTGATGATTGAGGAGGGCACCCCACTCCACCGAATGAGCATCCAGCCCGTCGACGAAGAACTGGAGCGCCAGATGTACTACCACCTCATCGACCGCCTGGAAGCTGCCGGCTTCGAGCACTACGAAATCTCCAACTTCGCCCGCCCCGGCTTCCGCTCCCGCCACAACTCCAGCTACTGGAACCAGACGCCCTACATCGGCATCGGCGCGGCAGCCCACAGCTACGACCTGCTGACCCGCTCGTGGAACGTCAGCGACATCGCCCGCTACATCGAGGGCATCGAGCACGGAGAGCGCATCTTCGACTTCGAGACGCTCGATGCCGACACCCGCTACAACGACCTCGTAGCCACCGCCCTACGCACCTGCGAGGGCATCGACCTCGGCACCCTCTCGCCAACGCACCGCGACTACTGCTCAAAGTCGGCCCGCCGATTCATTAGCGACGGGCTCCTCCAGCTGTGTGGCTCCCGCCTCGCCCTCACCCGTCGAGGCCTCTTCGTGAGCGACATGGTGATGGCCGAGCTGATGAAGGTATGAATATACCGACTTTTATATGCTCACAAAGTGTCTGACACTTTGTGAGCACCGTCGTAGGAGAGAAAACTTGCCCTTTTCCTTTGCCGTTTCATTTTTTCTTATTACCTTTGCCCACTGAACACCGCTCAGAGGGCCTGGCAGGCCGAGGGGGAAACTGCGGCTACGCTATCACCCACCCCGTCCTGACCGCGAAGCCCGGCGAGCCGAAGCGACGGATGCGGTGCGACTTTTGAGGGTAAAACAAATACAGCATTAATGTTGTTGGTAATATCTGGGAACCTAGGAAATTCACAAGATATTATACTGTCAAAGACAAGATTGATGCCTATGCGATAGCGTAGGCACAAACTTATCAGACAGTATAGGCTATTCCTAGGGCCTCCAGATATGGGTAAGTGAGCGTGGCTACGCTTTTTCCATGTCCGGAGGCCTTGTGGTTTTAGCCTATAAGCATGCCGATAACCATTGTGTGCTGCCTAAAACTATCGTATATTTATGCTTATAGACAACAAAGTGGATCGCTATCCAGAAGATGGTCTTGGCATCAGGACCGTGTGGGATTTCATCAACCTCTACTCAGGGCAGAAGTCAGGCCAGACGGGCAAACTCGACATCGTGACGGGCTACTTCACCATCCGTGCCCTCAGTAAACTCTATCGCGAGTTGCCCGAGCAGGACGTGTTCCGTATCGTCTCTTCAGAGATGGTACGCGAGGAGGCACAGTTGGAGGACATCAAGGACCTACTCAACGGCGACTTCTCCATCGACAGCCAGTTGCAGTTAGACCAGTATGCCCAGGAGGCGAAGGCCTTCCTGGAGCGCAACACGGTGCAGATTCGCGCCATCGCCAATGCCTTCTGTCACGCCAAGGTGTATATGTTCAAGAACGACATCGCCCAGAACAACGGCTACTACCTGACGGGCAGCAGTAATCTGACAGATGCCGGATTAGGTCTGAAACCAACATCGAACATGGAACTGACCATCGGCGACTCCGTCAATAAGGCCAACTCGGACTACAAGGAGGTGTGCCGATGGTTCGAGGACATCTGGAAGTCGGCCAAGGAGAAAATCAAAGACCCAGAGAATCCTGCCGCCGGCCTCATCACGGTGAAGGACTACTTCATCCGTATGATCGAAGAATACTTCCGCAAGTATTCCCCTGAAGAAATCTACTACAAGATACTCTATGAGCTCTTCAAGACCGACCTCGATCTCGACGGCTCCTCGATAGAGCATCAGCAGGACATGTCGCTGCTCGAGACCAGCGAGATATGGCGCACGCTGTTCAATTATCAGCAGAAGGGTGTCATCTCGCTCATCAAGATGCTGCGCAAGTATAATGGTGCCATCCTGGCCGACGCTGTCGGACTGGGAAAGACGTTCTCCGCGCTGGCCGTCATCAAGTTCTTCCAGATTCAGGGCTACACCACCCTACTGCTCTGCCCCAAGAAACTGCAGCAGAACTGGACGCAGTATCTGCAGGGTGCAGGCTCGCGTTTCGACCGTGACCGTTTCGCCTATCAGGTACGCTTCCATACCGACCTGCAGAACGACCGGCTGCAAAACAGCTACGACACCTACCGCCTGGACTACCTGCAGCGCCGCGAGAAACTGCTGATAGTGATCGACGAGAGCCACAACCTGCGCAACGAGAAGTCGGGCCGCTACCAGGACCTGATGGAGAGCCTCATCAAGATACAGTCCGGCCACGAGGGCCATCAGCTGAAGGTGCTGATGCTCTCGGCTACGCCCATCAACACCGGACTAAAGGACGTGAAGGGCCAGTTCAACCTGATAGGACGGGGTGAGGACACGGCCTTCGACACCGATGACTTCGGCGTGGAGTCGCTGAAGAACCTCTTCGCCGACTCGCAGCGCAAGTACACCCAGTGGTGTGAAGACCCCAACCGCTCCATCGGCTCGTTCATCGCCATGCTGTCGCCCAAGTTCTTCAATCTGACGGACCGCCTCATCGTGGCGCGAACCCGCCGTCTGATAGAGAAGACGCTCGGCGAGGATATGGGATTCCCCGACAAGGAGAAACCGCAGAATATATATAAAGGTGTAGACCACTTTGGCCGTTACCGCTCGACGGAGCAGATCTACGAGGCCTTCGAGGAGCTGACCCTGACAGCCTACCAGCCCAGCCTCTACATCCCTGCCACCCAGCAGAAGGCCCGCAAGGGCGCCAAGGGCGACTGGAACGACAACGTGAACCGTGAGCGGTTCCTGGTCAAGATGATGAGCATCCTGTTTATGAAGCGACTGGAAAGCTCGTGGCACTCCTGCATGCTGACGGTGAAGAAGGTGCTCGACGTGCATGAGCGGACGCTCCAGATGGTGCTCGACTATGAGCAGTACAAGAAGAACGGGAAGGTGGACATCGACATTCCCGACGAGGACGAGAACTTCGACACCGATGACCTCTTCACCCTCCGCAAAGGCAGCATCAGCCTCAGCGAGATGCAGAACCTGGGCGGATTCAAGCGCGGCTTGCAGCACAACGTGAAGTGCCTGAACGACATCTACCTGAGCCTGAAAGCCTTCGAGGAGGACTATCGCAACGGACTGGAGCGCGACGAGAAGATGGACGAACTGGAGGCCCTGCTCCGCGAGAAACAGCAGCAGGAGAACAAGAAGATCGTCATCTTCACGGCCTACGGCGACACCGCCAAGTTCCTCTACGACGAGCTGCGCCAGCGTGGGTTCAGCCGCATCGCCTACGTCACTGGCACCGCCATCGAGTCGTCAGACCACCATCGCACCAGCGACTTCCAGGAGGTGCTGCAGAGCTTTGCCCCCTACAGCAAGTTGTACAAGGAAAGAGACTGGGATGACCTTTACGAGGAGGCCCATCTCGACACAAGCCTCTATCGCAAGGGCGACAAGTGGGCTGTGCCATACGGGGTGTGGAAAGAGCAGGTCATGTCGCGCCGTCCGAAGGCGGCGCAGCTGATAGACGACGGCATCGACATACTGATAGCCTCCGACTGCCTCTCGGAGGGCCAGAACCTGCAGGATGCCGACACGCAGGTGAACTACGACATCCACTGGAATCCCGTGCGCCTGATACAGCGCTTCGGACGTATCGACCGTATCGGCTCGCCCAATGAGCGCATCCGCTGCGTCAACTTCTGGCCCGCCAAGTCGTTTGAGGACTATCTGCGCCTGGAGTCGCGCATCATGAACCGCATGGTGGCGATGAACCTCGTAGGCTCGGAGACCCAGGAGCTGAACGAGCAGTACAGGAAGATGGAGGAGGACAATCCCCTCATCGACAAGAATGCCGACCGCCTCCTGGCAGAACTCGAGAGCAACAGCATCAGCGACATAGAGTCGCCCCACACGCTCTCGCTGAAGGACTTCTCGCTCGAGGTCTATCGCCAGGACCTGCTCGACTATTTCGAACGTTACAAGCAGCAGTTGGAGCGCATGCCCAACGGCATCTTCACGGGCTTCAGGAATGAGGACACGCTCTTCGAGAAGATTCCCGAGAGCCTCGTGGCCGTCGTAGGCTATCCTCGCCGCGAATCGCCCTCAGACCACTACCGCGAGATCTACCTGATGCTCCAGCCTGCCGACAAGTCGCAGGCCCCGCAGTTCGCAGAGATGAACCGCGCTGAGATTCTCGACTTTCTGCGCAAGAACCGCAAGCAAGCCCGCTTCATCCCCGACTGGATAGAGCGGCCACAGAACGAGAGGCTGCAGAAGCTGCAACAGATAGTAAGAGACTGGATGACAATGAAGGCACCAGAACAAGCAAAAGTGGAGCGAAAAAACCGTTTCCACGCCATCGGTTCAGCTGGTAAGAAAACGGCTGACGAGGAAAGTCTCGACAAGAAGTTCCAAATGGAGAACTTCGACCTGATAGCGTGGGAGTATATTACCAAATAACGACAACAAACTATGATACAGATACTGCAACAATTCACAGAAGGCAATCTCTTTGGGGCTGCCAACCGTCTGCTCGACTATCTGCAGATACGCCACACGCAGGAAGAGCCTACACCGATGCAATACGGCGAGTTCTATGAAAGCTGCGTTCCACAATACGTAGAGCGAGCACTGTCTCTTGCCAAGGAGTATTATTATATAGGTGAGGTGAGCGACGATGCCATCCGCTCGACTACAGGCGCCTGCCAGAGCAAGAAGGGCGAGAGTAGCGATTCCCAACTGGCTGAAGACTTGGAGAAGCTGCGTGCCAACGCCCACTACCAGAGCATGATGCTCTTTGCAATCGACCTAAAGCCTGACGCTCATGTTACTCGCACGGACTTTGCAACACTCACTCGCGCCTTCAACCGTCTGGTCTATAACTTCCCTGTCACCGTCATCTTCCGTCAGGGCCATTATCTCAGTATCAGTACCTGCGAGCGCACGGAATTCAAGCAGGAGTGGAAACAGGGGCAGGGCGAGAAACTGGGCAAGGTGAGTCTGCTACGCAATGTGAACTGCAAGAATCCACACAGGGGCCATCAGGACATCTTGAAAGGCATGACATGCAGCGACTGCGCCACCTTCGACGCACTCTACAAGAAGTGGCAAAAGGTTTTCAACTCAGAACTGCTGACCAAGCAGTTCTACAACGACCTCTTCGAGTGGTATCAGTGGGCTGTGTCGCCAGAGGCAAAAGTCACGTTCCCTGGTGATGTGGATACGCAGGACGATGACCGCGAGGACATTGACACGCGCATCATCCGTCTGATCACCCGTCTGATGTTCGTCTGGTTCATCAAGCAGAAAGACCTTGTGCCGTCCAGGATATTCGACAAGGAGTATGTGAAGACCATCTTGAAAGGCTTCGACGCGGACAGCATGGAACAGGGCAACTACTATCAAGCTATCCTGCAAAACCTATTCTTCGGCACGCTCAACCGACCTGTCATCGAGGATGGCGAGCGGCGCGAGTTTGCCAAAGCCAGCAAGGCCGATGTGAAGAACCTCTATCGCTACGAGGAACTGTTTGCCATCAGAGAGGATGAGGTCATTGAGTTGTTCTCCAAAGTTCCTTTCCTGAATTGCGGACTCTTCGAGTGCCAGGACAAGACCAAGACCCTCGACGGTGTGGAGCGTCGTTTCTACTATGATGGTTTCTCGCGTAACGACCGCAAGAAGAACGGTGTGTTCCTCTATCGGGCCTTTGTGCCCAACGGGCTCTTCTTCCATCCCACGAAGGGCATCCTCTCCATCTTCGACCGCTATGTGTTTACCATCGAGGAGAACACGCCTCAGGATGTGCAGGTAGCCCTCGATCCGGAACTCTTAGGCAAGGTGTTCGAGAACCTGCTGGGTGCCTATAACCCTGAGACCAAGGAAACGGCTCGCAACGAGAGCGGCTCGTTCTACACGCCACGTGAGATTGTGCAGTATATGGTAAACGAAAGTCTGGTGGCTCACCTAAAACAGACCGTTGGCGAAGAACTGGAACCGCAATATCGGCAGCTGCTCGACTTTACCACAGAAGAGGTGCTGCTGACAGAGGAACAGAAGAAACAGATATTGCACGCGCTCTTCACCTGCAAGGTGCTCGACCCTGCCTGCGGCTCAGGAGCCTTCCCGATGGGCATGCTCCAGCAGATGGTACACATCCTGCAGCAGGTAGACCCTGACAACTCGCAATGGCGCGACGTGCTGCTGAATATGGCTGTTGACGAGAGCCGGCGTGCCTTTGGCATCGTGGACGAGGAGGAGCGCAAGAAGAAACTCTTAGAGATAGAAGAGACCTTCAACAACGGACTAAACTCGCCCGACTATACGCGCAAACTCTACATTATCGAGTCGTGCATCTATGGGGTAGACATCCAGCCTATCGCTATGCTCATCAGCCGTCTGCGTTTCTTCATCACGCTCATCTGTGAGCAGACAGACATACAGCGTGACAAGCCAGAACAGAACTTTGGCATCAAGACGCTGCCTAATCTGGAATCGAAATTCGTGGCTGCAAACTCGCTCATCAATGCCGACATCCATCAGTATAACGAAGACTGGACGCAGGACGAAGTGCTGGCTATACTGAAGAATGAACTAATCGCCATCCGTCGCCGACACTTCTATACGCGCAAGCGGAGTGAGAAGATTCGCCTGCTGAAGGAGGACGAGGCCAAGCGCAGGCAGATACACCAGCACATCAACCGCCTGGTGGGTGAACCCAACGAGGAGAAGATTAGTATGCTACAGCAACAGATAGCAGAGAACGAGAAGCTGTTGACGTTCTATCAAGGTGAGGACTGGGTGGAGGAAACCATACAGACTGACTTGTTCTCCAAGCCTCAGGTGATACGTGTAGACAGGAACAAGCGTGAGCGCGACCGCATCAATAGCGTCATCGCTGCATGCAAGCGCGACATAGAGCATGAGCGCAACAAGACCACGCCACAGGGCTTCGAGGCGGCTGTACTCCAAGTGACGGACTGGAACCCCTACGACCAGAACTCCGTCTCACCGTTCCTTGATATAGAGTGGATGTTTGGAGTGACGGAAGGGTTTGACATCGTCATTGGAAATCCGCCGTATATACAGCTGCAAGCGGATAAAGGGAAACTAGCGAAGCTGTATGAGCCGTGTGGATATGAGACTTTCAACAGAACGGGCGACATCTACTGCCTCTTCTATGAGCGTGGGAACATGTTGCTAAAACACAATGGATTCCTTTGCTACATTACGTCAAACAAATGGATGCGGGCAGGATATGGTAAGGAGTTGAGAGGCTATCTGACCGCCAACACCAATCCACAGAGATTGATAGACTTTGGAGAGACGCATGTGTTTGAAAGTGCAACTGTCATGACGAACATCCTTCTGTTCCAGCATACGGATAACAAACAGCATCTTGTTGCCACTCAGATAAAAGAGGATTTCACCGATCCTGCTCGCCTGGCTGACTATGTAGAAGCTAATAATATGATTTGCAGCTTTGAACAGTCTGAGAGTTGGGTTATCATGCCTGACTCTATACGGAACATCAAGAAGAAGGTGGAGAACATGGGTGTTCCTTTGGGTGAATGGGATATTGACATAAACTACGGTATAAAGACTGGTTTCAACAAAGCCTTTATTATTTCAAGTGAGACAAGAGAAGAAATCCTGGCCAATTGCCAAGACGAAGAAGAACGGACAAGAACGGGAATGCTCATCCGTCCTATGCTGCGTGGAAAGGACATTAAGAAATATGGATATAGTTGGACTAAATGGCTTATCGGAACTTTTCCGTCGCAAAAATATGACATAGAGGATTATCCCGCTGTCAAAAAGTTTATGCTATCGTTTTCTATTGAACGTTTGGAACAGACGGGAAAGAAATACGTTATAGATGGTGAAACCATCAAGGCAAGAAAAAAGACAAGAGGTAAATGGTTTGAAACACAAGACAGTATTGCCTATTGGCAGAATTTTGATGAACCTAAGATTATCTATCCCAACATGACTAAGTTCATGCCCTTCTACTATGACGAAAAGGGATTTTATTCAAATGACAAGAGTTTTATAATGACTGGTACACATATTTCTTACTTAGTGGCGTTCTTGAATTCTTCTCTGTTCAAATTCTGCTTTGCTGATAATTTCCCACCCCTGTTTGGTGGTTCGCGAGAATTGAGAAAAATATTCTTTGACAAGATTCCTGTCCTCGAAGTCTCTGACGCTACTGATGCCGAATTCCGCTCGTTAGTGCTCGACATCCAAAAGGAATACTCCGACGAGAAAGCCAAGGCCATCGACCAGCGCATTTTCGACCTCTACGGCCTGACGCAGGAAGAGCGCGAGGCCATCGGCTACATCGACTTCCACAACAATGGTGAAGACGCAGATGACGATGAATAATAGACTATCTGCCTTTCAGTACCTTGACAAATTCATCGATGTCAATCACATCAATGAAAGGAAACGGTGTTTGCTTCAGGACATCATAATGATGGCCTTGCGTGACGATATAGCGGGCATTAGCCTTAAAGGCACAGTCCACAAACTTGTCGTCATCAGGGTCGGCTGTGATGAGGTGAAGATGGTAATAGACTTGCACCATTCTGGTATTGGGAAGGTCGAGAATCGCAGTAATGACATTCGACACAATCTCTGGCCCAACCTTCTGGGTGAGGATCTCCTCATACTCAGCCAGAATCTCGTTGGTGACACACAGCCTGTAATTCCCATCAACGAAATTTCGCCAAACGGAATAATACGGGCTACGTCGCGAAAGCGACATAATCAGGCAATTGGTATCAAGAACGATATTCATTGCCTATATGGTGTGCGCATGTGTTCGTGTTTCCACTCTTCTATCACGCCCTCATTGATAACACCTTCATCCCACAGACGGTCGAGGGCATCCTCTGCACGCTTGGCGAAATATTGGCCGAGCATACGGCGGATGTCCTGCATCTCCGCCTCAGAAGAAACGCGAGAAACCATTTCAAGCATTTCTATCTGGAAAGGGGTGAATGGTTTTGACTGTACTGCTGCTTCCATAATTCAACTCTTAAAATCCGCTGCAAATATAATACAAATAACTGAAACAAACAAATAAGAACCTGAAAATATGAGTAAACTAACCAATTTCTATGCCCACAAGGCCTCACTTCAGGAAGAAGGAAAGCCTATCGATTCTCAGTGGGAACAGTTGGAAAACCAACTGCTGCAAGAAGAAGTACTACCAGAACTGGCAGAGCAACTGAGGGCTGTGCTGTCAAAGGTGAAGAGTCCGCTGATGTTCAGCGGAAGCTATGACCCTTGTGGATGTCTGAGCATTTCGTTCACGAGATGCTGTATGCAGGTGTCAACCTTACATACAAAACAGGAAACGACATCAGGAACTGTAGTTATAGAAGAGAGTGAGCCGTTATCAGTGGAAGAGGAGGAATCGCTCTCAGACTTTGACGCTGCATCTACAGAGCCACGAATCACTAAAGCGAAGTCAATTGGATTCTCCGTCGTATTCCGTGACGGGACAACTTATCATGAAAAGAAAGCGGTTGACACTTGGATTCTTGCCTTGAAAAAAATCGGCTTGGAGAACATCTGTAACAATCGCAGCCGACATACTGCATGGCACAGGGTGAACGGACGGGACATCTGTATCGTAGAGCGTACGGAGACAATAAGAGATTCTGACGGCAAGTCGCCACAAACGTTGGTTGACGGTTTCTATGTGATGACACAGTTGAGCAACACGCAGAAAGAGAAAGACCTGCTGGCTCTTGGCGAGTATATGCCGAAGCTGGGGATAAAGGTGGTGTGGGATGATGAAGCATCTGCACCTGCAGAAACACCTGCGAAAACTCCTGTCACCGATGAGGAAGCTGCTCGCTGGGACTATCCCATCAAGGAGCAGTTCCGCTCATTCTTGTCTCGTCAGAAGGCAGAGGGGACTGCCAACAGCTATACCAGCACGCTCGACAATGCCGTTCGCCAGTGGATAAATAAGGAAGTAGATGCCCTTGCCGACTCTATCTTCAGCTATACATCGTCAGAAGACGTACGCCTCTGTATTGACACCTGTTTTCCGCAACGGGGTGACCCAAAAACGGGAGTTAGAGCTTCACCCCGA
>CAMHUC010000046.1 GCA_946188155.1 uncultured bacterium
TGAAATTCTTGCGTCCCTTCGGTAGCAAGCGAGCGGAGCTCGAGCGCGTGAAATTCGTTTTAATTCGTTGTTTAGAAAGAGTTGAAGAATAGGACGCTTAAAGAATATTAGTATGAGAAAGAGTATTTTGTCAGTAATCTCGCTGTCGATGGCCCTGTCGGTCTCGGCACAGTTGAAGTCGCGCGTCGTAGAGGACGGCGGCACCGGCCCCTGCAAGGCCGTGATGACAGAGGTGGAGGGACTGGAGGAGCACACCGTGCTGGCCCCGCAGGACCTCTCAGTGTTCAACGCGCAGAATCCGCTGCCCGTGCTCGTATGGGGCAACGGTGCCTGCAGCAACTCGCCTTGGGAGCACTATAAATTCCTCAACGAGATAGCCTCCCACGGCTTCCTCGTGCTGGCCACGGGCGTGATCCCGATGGACGACGAGCCATACCGGGGCCCCATGTCGCGCTCGGAGCAGCAGATAGAGAGCATCGACTGGGCACTGGCACAGAATGCCGACCCCAAGTCGCCCTACTATCAGAAGATCAATACGAAGGCCATCTGCGTGGCCGGTATGTCATGTGGCGGTCTGCAGACACTCTTCAACTGTGCCGACCCCCGCATCTCGCTGCTGATGATCTGCAACAGCGGACTCTTCAACCAGCAGAACGCCAACCAGGCTGTGGGCGGCATGCCCATGCCCCCGAAGGAGAAGCTCAAGGAGATACATACACCTATTATATATATACTCGGCGGCAAGGAGGACATCGCCTACGGTAACGGCATGGACGACTTCCACCGCATCGACCACGTGCCGGCCCTGGCCATCAACCTGCCCGTGGGTCACGGCGGTACCTACCGCGAGCCCCACGGCGGTGAGTTCACCGTGCCTGCCCTGGCCTGGCTGCAGTGGCAGTTGAAGGGCGACCGCGAGGCTGCCAAGATGTTCACCGGCAGCGCCCCCGGTCTGCTGAAGCGCAAGGACTGGACGCTGGAGAAGAACGCTAAGTTTGACAGTCTGAAATAACCGCTGAGATGGTATACAACGAAATAGGCCGTACAGGCATGCGGGTGGCCAACCTGGCCTTCGGGGCCTCCTCGCTGGGAGGTGTGTTCCACAGCATCCGCGAAGAAGAAGGCATCCGCGCCGTGCATACTGCCATCGACCACGGCATCAACTTCATCGACGTGTCGCCCTACTACGGCCACCTGAAGGCAGAGACCGTGCTGGGCAAGGCCCTCAGGGAGATACCGCGCCAGAAGTACTACCTCTCGACGAAGGTGGGACGCTACGGACAGGACGGCGTGAACACGTGGGACTACTCTGCCCGGCGTGCCACGGCGAGCGTCTATGAGAGCATGGAGCGCCTCGGCGTGGACTACATCGACCTGATCAATGTTCACGACATCGAGTTCCAGGCACGGATGGAAGGCGGGCTGCAGAAGATTGTCGACGAGACGCTGCCCGCCCTGGTGGCACTGAAACGGAAGGGCGTGGTGGGACACGTAGGCATCACCGACCTGCAGCCCGAGAACCTGAAGTGGGTCGTGGAGCATTGCGAGGAGGGCACGGTGGAGAGCATTCTCAACTTCTGCCACTATTCGCTCAACGACACGCTGCTGGCCGACTACCTCGGCTTCTTCGAGCAGCACGGCGTGGGCGTCATCAACGCCTCGCCTCTCTCCATGGGGCTGCTCTCACTGCGCGGCACGCCCGAGTGGCACCCCGCCTCCAGGCAGCTGAAGGACGCCTGCCGCAATGCGGCCATCTACTGTCAGAAGCAGGGCTATCCGATAGAGAAGCTGGCCATCCAGTTCTCCACCAGCCAGAATCCCCGCATCGCCACGACGCTCTTCAGCAGTGCCAACCCCGACAATGTGCTGAAGAACATCTCATACGTCAATGAGCCGATGGACGAAGGACTGCTGAAGGAGGTGCAGGAGATTATCGGCGACCAAATGTTCTCAAGGTGGAAGAATACTTAATCGTGAATTATGAATCATATCATCGATGCCCATAGCCACCTGTGGCTGCGGCAGGACACCAGCTGGAACGGACAGGCGATCCGCACCACGAAGAACGGCCGCTCGCTGTTTCTCGGCGAGGAGGTGCAGATGCTGCCACCATTTATGACCGACGGGCGCAATACGGCAGAGGTGTTCCTCTCTAACATGGACTACGCCCAGGTGTCGGCAGCCGTGGTGGTGCAGGAGTTCATCGACGGACTCCAGAACGACTACCTGCGCGAGGTGCAGCGCCGCTATCCGGAGCGCTTCCTCTGTTGCGGCATGGCCGACTTCCTGCGGCCCGGCTTCTACGAGCAGGTGCTGGAGCTGATAGCCATCGACAAGTTCCGGGGCATAGCCATCCCGGCCCACCGCCTGTTGGGACAGTCGCTGACGAGTGAGGAGATGATGCGCGTGTTCCGGCTGATGGAAGCCAACCACGTGCTGCTCTCCATCACGCTCGCCGACGACGAGCGCCAGACGGCAGAACTGCGGGAGGTCATCCAGGCGTGCCCCGGCCTGAAGATAGCCATCGGCCATTTCGGCATGGCAGCCCCTCCGCTGACGCCCCCTTGGGAGGATCCGCGCTGGCGGGAGCAGATACTGCTGGCCCGCCACAAGAACGTGTGCATAGAGTCGGGCGGTATCACGTGGCTCTACAACAGCGAGTTCTATCCCTATCCCTCCGCTGTCCGTGCCATCCGCGAGGCTGCCGACCTGGTGGGCATGGACCGGCTGATGTGGGGCAGCGACTATCCCCGCACCATCACCGCCATCACCTATCGTATGTCGTACGACTTCATCCTCAAGTCGCGGGAGCTCTCCGACGACGACAAGCGACTCTTCCTCGGCGAGAATGCCCGCCGCTTCTACGACTTCAAGGAATTAGTATCATTACCCTATATCAAAAACATGTCAGAATGAAAGCAATACAGATAGCCGGTCTGCGGCAGATGCAGACCGTAGACATCCCCGAACAAGAGTTGGGTCCCGACCAGGTGCTGCTGCGCCTGGAGTACGTGGGCTTCTGCGGCTCCGACCTGAGCACGTGGCTCGGCAGGAACCCGATGGTGCGAATGCCCGTCATCCCGGGCCATGAGGTGGGGGCCGTCATCGAGCGCGTCGGCGACCGTGTGCCCGAAGGGCTGAAGGCCGGCATGGTGGTCACCTGCAATCCCTATACCAACTGCGGCAAGTGCGCCTCGTGCCGCAACGGGCGCGTCAACGCCTGTGAGCACAACGAGACCCTCGGCGTGCAGCGCAACGGTGCCATGCGTGAGCGCATCGTCCTGCCCTGGGAGAAAGTCATCCCCGCCGGACTGCTCACCCCCCGCACCTGTGCGCTGATAGAGCCGATGAGCGTGGGCTTCCACGCTGTCAGCCGTGCCCAAGTGACGGACATCGACGTGGTGCTCGTCATCGGCTGCGGCATGGTGGGCATGGGAGCCGTCGTGCGCAGCGTGCAGCGCGGCGCCACCGTGGTGGCTGCCGACATCGACGACGACAAGCTGGCACTGGCCCGCGAGATGGGTGCCAGCTACACCATCAACACCCGCACCGACGACGTCCACAAGCGCCTGCGGGAGATGACCTCCGGCTTCGGCCCCGACGTGGTGATTGAGGCCGTGGGCAGTAGCGAGACCTACCAGATGGCCGTCGACGAGGTGGCCTTCACCGGTCGCGTCATCTGCATCGGCTATGCCAAGACTGAGGTGTCGTTCCAGACGAAATACTTCGTGCAGAAGGAGCTCGACATCCGTGGCTCGCGCAACGCACAGCCCTCCGACTTCCGTGCCGTCATCCACTATCTGGAGAAAGGCTCGTGCCCGGTAGACCGTCTCATCAGCCGTGAGGTGACTCCCGATGAGGCCCCCGAGGCCATGCGGCAGTGGGCTGAGAGTCCGGGCAAGGTGTTCCGTATCTTAGTCAGGTTCTGATATGGTGCGACGCTTATTCCTCATGGCTCTGCTTGTGCCGGCAGTATGCTGCTGTCGTGCTGCCGCTGTGACATCGCCCGACGGGCGGCTCAGCGTCAGTGTCGCCGACAGCCAGTTGGTGGCGTATTTTCAGGGGCGGAAAGCACTGGAGCTGTACTCGCCACCACTGCTCGCTGGTCTGCGATTCGCATCGGATGTCAGGGCCGACTACCGGATGTTGTCAGGCAAGCGCAGTCATTGTCAGAACGTGGCCCGCGAGTATCATGCCGAAGCCGATGGCGTGCGGCTGGTGCTCAGACTTTACAACGACGGCCTGGCCTTCCGTTATGAATACGACCACCTGCAGGCGCTGCCCGCAGAGCATACCTCCTACCGCATCCCCGAAGGTACACGCCGATGGATGCAGCAGTGGACAGACTCCTACGAGGGCTTCTTCCCTCAGGACACCACCTGTCGGGTGGCCCCCGTCCCCAGTTTCAGCGGCATCTCCCGTTCGGCTGAGGGCTACAACAACCGCTGGGGCTATCCTGCCCTGATAGAGCCAGCCGACGGACTCTTCGTGCTGCTCACTGAGGCCAACATCGAGCGGCGACAGAGTGCGTCGTGCCTGATGAACGATGGCGAGCGCTATCGGGTGGTGCCTGCCGAGAATGGCTCGCCTGTCACGGGCGCGTGGCACACGCCGTGGCGCGTGGCCGTCATCGGCAGTCTGGCTGATGTCGTGGAGTCTACGCTCGTCACCGATGTCTCCGAACCGTGCCGCATAGCGGACACCAGCTGGATTCATCCAGGTGTCGTCTCATGGGTCTATTGGGCCTACAATCACGGCTCCAACGATTATGACGTCATCAGGAAATATGTGGATATGGCCGCCACGCTCCGTCTGCCTTACGTGCTCATTGATGCCGAGTGGGACACGATGAAGGATGGCCGAACCATCGAGGATGCCGTCGGCTATGCCAAGTCGAAAGGCGTGAAACCCATGATATGGTATAACTCCAGCGTAGGATGGGTGGACGGCGCTCCCACGCCGAAGTACCGTCTCAACAAGCCCGAAGACCGCGAGCGTGAGTTCGCCTGGTGCGAGCAGACAGGGGTGGCCGGTGTGAAGATTGACTTCTTCTCCGGCGACAGTCAGATGAACATGGACTACTGTCTCGACCTGCTGGCCGATGCCGCCCGCCATCACTTGCTCGTCAACTTCCACGGTGCCACCATCCCCCGGGGATGGCAGCGCACCTGGCCCAACCTGCTCAGCACGGAGGGTGTCTACGGTGCCGAGTGGTATAACAACGTGGCGACATTCACCCAGAAGGCGGCAGCCCATAATGCCACGCTGCCCTTCACCCGCAATGTCATAGGGCCGATGGACTATACGCCCTGTGCCTTCACCGACTCGCAGCATCCTCACATCACTACCCATGCCCATGAGCTGGCGCTGACGGTGCTCTTCGAGAGTGGACTGCAGCATCTGGCCGACCGTCCCGAGAGCTTCCTCTCGCAACCCGTGGAGGTAAGAGGGTTCCTCGGACAGTTGCCTGCTGCATGGGATGAGACGCGACTCCTGGGGGGCTACCCCGCTGAATACGTGGTGCTGGCGCGGCGCAGCGGCAATACTTGGTACGTCGCCGGCATCAACGGCACTGCCGGCAGCAAAGAGATGCCGCTCGCGCTCGACCGTCTCCCGATAGCCGCGACCGCATCCGTTCAGTCATTCGCCGACAGCGGGCATGCCGACAGCCCTTGGCTGATCCGCACGGTGCCCCTCTCGCAGCTCCCTGCCACTGTCACCTGCCTACCGCAAGGCGGTTTCCTGCTAATCATTAACCCCAAGAAACAACAATGAGAAAGACCATTCTGATTCTGTCGGCAGCAGCTGTACTGCTTGCGATGCCTGAAGTGAGGGCCGACGACTATGAGACGCTCCATACGGCGCCAATTCAGAACCCCATGCTCTGGGCCGACGTGCCCGACCCCGACGTGATTCGCGTGGGCGATACCTATTATATGGTGACAACCACCATGCACCTGATGCCGGGAGCACCCGTGATGGCATCGAAGGACCTGAAGAACTGGCAGACGGTGGGCTACATCTTCGACCGGCTGACCGACTCGCCGAAGTACGACCTGCTGGGTGGTACCGTCTACGGCAGAGGACAGTGGGCCACGTCGCTGAAGTACCACAACGGACGCTTCTATGCCCTGCTGGCTCCCAACGAGCGGGGGGCGATGGGCGATACCTATATCTTCACCGCCGAGAAGGCCGAGGGGCCGTGGCGTGTGCTGTCGAGAATGCGACACTTCCATGACTGTTCTCTCTTCTTTGATGATGATAGCCGCGTCTACGTCATCTACGGCACCGGCGAGCTGATGGAGCTGAAGCCCGACCTGAGCGACGTCATCGAGGGCACTCACCAACAGATCTTCCAGCGCGAGGCCGACGAGAAAGGCCTGCTGGAAGGCTCCCGCATGATCAAGCACAACGGCAAGTACTACCTGCTGATGATCAGCCACACCTACGCCCCCGGCCGTCATCGCCGCGAGGTGTGCTACCGGGCCGACGATATCCACGGCCCCTACGAGAAGCAGGTCATACTCGAGTCGGAGTTCGGCGGCTTCTCCTACGAGGCACAGGGAACGATAGTCGACAGCCCCGATGGCGACTGGTACGGCATCATCTTCCAGGACAGGGGCGGCGTGGGGCGCGTGCTCACCGTGATGCCCTGCCGCTGGATCAACGGGTGGCCCATGCTGGGCGATGAGAACGGCCGGGTGCCCGACACGGTGCGCCCCCTGGTGAGCGGACAGCCGGAGAGCGGCATCGTATGTGCCGACGACTTCTCATCCCAGAAGCTCGGTCTCCACTGGCAGTGGAACCACAACCCCGTGGATGCTGCCTGGAGTCTGACCGAGCGCCCCGGCTTCCTCCGCCTGAAGACCAGCCGTGTGGTCAGCTCCCTCTATTTGGCTCCCAACACGCTGACCCAGCGCATGGAGGGCCCCACGTGCAGCGGCTCCATCGTGATGGACGTCTCGAAGATGAAGGACGGCGACCGTGCCGGACTGGCCGCCTTCAACAGCGACACCGGTGCCCTCGTGGTCAAGAAGCAGGGCAAGAAACTGGTATTGGAAATGACGGAGATGACCGTCGAACTCTCCGACCGCGACAAGCTGGTGACAAAGACTGAAGAAAAGGTCATCGAGAGCATCTCTCTCACCATTCCCGAGCAAAGCTCGCCTACCCGTAGCCTTTCTCACCACTTACCTCTCACCTCTATCATCCACCTCCGCATCGATGCCGACTTCCGTCCCACAGAGCATGGCGGCAAGGATGCTGCCAACTTCTACTACAGTCTCGACGGCACGACGTGGACGCAGATAGGGACCAAAGACTACAAGATGCGCTTCGACTGGCGACGCTTCTTCATGGGCACCAAGTTCGGCATCTTCTGCTATGCCACCAAGAAGGTCGGCGGCTACGTGGATATAGACGCATTCAACTATTCCCGTCGATAGAAATAACGCGCAAGGTATGTACATTAGCCTTCCACGCTGCGCCAGTCGGTGATGTTGCGTTCCTCGCTGCTGAAGGCGATGCCTACCTTGGTGACGGGCCGTCCGTCGAGGGCGTACTTGTCGGCATAGCCCTTGCGGCCGATCTGGTCGAGGGCGGCCTCCGCCGTGTCGTTGTACTTGATTTCCATGACGTAGATGCCCTTCGGCATCTTCAGCGTTAGGTCGCTGCAGCCCTTGGCGCTCGGCTCCTCGGCGTGGACATCGGCTCCGAAGGCCATGAGCAGCGTGTAGAGCAGGGCGTGGTAATAGTGCTCGTTCTTATTGTCCTTCTCCCACTGATAGGGCACGCTGGCGTAGAAAGTCTTGATGGCCTCGATGAAAGCGGACAGGTCGTCGTTACGATAGAACATCTTGTAGGCTTTCATCAAAGCGCTGCGTTCACGGTCGTTACCCGTCGCGTTGGTGACATGGCTGTAAAGACTACCGGCAAAGCCCTTGCGCACTTCCTCATTAGGGAAGCCGAGCGTGTACATGTCGATGTCCTCATCATAGCGCTTGATAGTGAGGTAGCCGCTCTGGTAGAGTACAGGCAGCGGGGCATTGTAACTGTCGAAGGCTTTGTTGAAGTCACCCGACTCGCACATGGCACCGTCGACATCGCTGATGCCTATTGGGGGCATCTCGCGCAGCATGGCGATGAGGGCTCCCGGCGTAGCACTGTCGAACCAGTATTTGTCAATCTCACCTGATTTCAGGGCATACACCATGCTGAAGGGGTTGTAAATGTCGGTCATGCGACGGCTGAAGTGATAGCCGTCATACATGCGCTTCAATTCTGCGAGCGTCTCCTCGTAGGTCTTGCCGCGCTTCTCGGCCAGCATCTCGATGTCGGGGCGCAGTTGCGTGGTCAGTTCCTCCTCCGTGATGCCGCAGAGGCCCTCGTAGGCCGTCTGCATGGATATGTTCTCCAGGTTGTTGAGCTTGCTGAATATGCCCATCTGCGAGAACTTCGAGATGCCGGTGATGAATACGAACTGCAGGTGCTCGTCGAGACTCTTCAGCGGTCCGAACACATCCTGGAAACGGTCGCGGATGACGGCCTGTGCCTGCGAGTCGCCGAGGTTGTGGAGCATCATGTTGTCGTATTCGTCGCAGAGCACTACCACCTTATGCTCCGTCTGTTCATGGGCGGTTCGGACGAGGTTCACCATACGGGGACTGGTGCCTGAGCCGCTGCCGGTAAGGCCATATTGCCGCTCGTAGTCTGCCAGCGTGTTGTCGATATACTCGTCCATCTTCTCTATCGACGAGAGATTGTTCGCGCTGAAGTCGAAGCGTATCACGGGGTGCTTCTCCCACTTCCAGTCGGTCGTGGCAATATAGAGTTGCGGCTGCTCGATGCCCTGCTCGGTGGTGAACGCCTCGAACAGCTCCCGCCGGCCTTCAAAGACGGCGGCCAGCGTGGACACCAGCAGCGACTTGCCGAAGCGGCGGGGACGGCTCAGGAAGTAGGGCTTCCCCTCGGTAATCATCTTGTAGATGAGCGGGGTCTTGTCGATATACACGTATCCGTCCATACGGATGCTCTCGAAACTCTGGATGCCTACGGGGTATTTTCTCTTTATTGCCATGACTGTAGATGTTATTGTGGGTGCAAAGATAAGCAATAATTCTGAATTACGGCTCGTTTTCGCCGTTAAAATTAGCAGGATTCGCAATAATTCACTACCTTTGAGCCGACTGCATCGAATAGTCACTGGGTACAGTGTAGTCATGGGACAGGCACCTGGGTATGGATAGTCATGGACAGGCACCTGGGTATGGACGCCTGTTTTCATTACAGTGTTTTCTTGCTCTATATTTCTGTATCATTGCGGCGGCGACGTTAGGATTTTGCAAGAAGAGGTTACGTGTCGCAAAGTTTATGATACGCTGTCGGTAGGGAGTATGGCAAAAATGCCGTAACTTTGCCGCCGTATGAAACAGACATTATTATCAACCGTATTACTGTGCCTGGCCATGACTGTCGGCGCACAGACCGAGGCTCAGCAGAGCCCGACGATGAGGGCGGAGGACTGGGCTATCCAGAGTCCTGACGGCAAGATTATGGTTACTATGGAGCTTGACGACCGCGGACAGCCGGGCTATCGGGTGCTGTACGACGGGCAGGAGATGGTGGCACGCTCCCCGCTTGGCATCAAGACCAATATCGGCGACTATACACAAGGGCTGACCATGCCGAATGGACTTGAGAGAAAGAAGATCAGCCAGAGCTACAGCCTGCGTAACATCAAGCAGAGTCATGTGGACTATGAGGCCACGGAAGCCACGGCCGTCTGTCAGAAGGATGGCAGGCAGGTGATGGACATCATACTGCGCGTGAGCAAGCGAGACGTGGCCTTCCGCTACCGGCTCTATCCGCAGAAGGAGACGCGCGTCTGCGTGGTGGAGAGCGAGGCCAGCGGTTTCACGCTGCCCGAGGGAAGCACGACGTTCCTCTGTCCGCAGTCGAAGCCTATGGGCGGCTTCGCCCGCACCTCGCCCAGCTACGAGACGCCTTACAGCTGCGACGAGCCGGTGGGCAAGAACGGCTGGGGCGAGGGCTATACCTTCCCCTGCCTGTTTAGGGTGGCCGGAAAGCCCGGAAAATCCGGAAATCCCGGAAATCCCGGAGAATCCGGAAAGCCCGGCCCCGCCGGAGAATCTGCCCTATGGGCGCTCATCAGCGAGGCCGGCACCGACGGCAGCTACGTGGGCTGCCGCCTGCTTAACGAGCAGGGTGGCAGCTACCGCATCGGATTCCCCCAGCCGGGCGAGCTGAACGGCATCGGCTCCACTACCCCTGCCCTGGCACTGCCCGCCGTGACACCCTGGCGCACCATCACTGTGGGGCCGCTGGCCAACATCGTTGAGACTACCGTGGCCTTCGACCTGGTGGAGCCGAAATACAAGGCTTCGCAGGAATACGTCTACGGCAAAGGCTCCTGGAGCTGGATCATCGGCATGGACCCCAGCTGCAACTTCGACGAGCAGAAGCGCTACATCGACTTCTCTGCCGCCATGGGCTATCAGTCGGTGCTCATCGATGCCTTCTGGGACAAGCAGATAGGCTACGAGAAGATGGCCGAGCTGGCACGCTACGGACGGGAGAAGGGCGTGGGGCTGTTCCTCTGGTACAACTCCAACGGCTCTTGGAACGATGCCCCTCAGACACCCATCGGCAAGATGAATGACTCGCGCATCCGTCGGCAGGAAATGCAGTGGATGAAGGACAACGGCATCCGGGGAATCAAGGTGGACTTCTTCGGCGGCGACAAACAGCCGATGATGCAGCTCTATGAGGACATCCTGAGCGATGCCAACGACTTCGGGCTGATGTGCATCTTCCACGGCTGCACGCTGCCCAGAGGGTGGGAGCGTATGTACCCTAACTACGTGGCCTCCGAGGCGGTGCTGGCGTCGGAGAACCTGCACTTCGGACAGGGAGCCTGCGACGCCGAGGCCCGCAACGCCTGTATTCATCCCTTCGTGCGCAACACCGTGGGCTCGATGGACTTCGGCGGGTCGGCCCTCAACAAGCGCTACAGTCACGACAACCAGCACGGCACCACGCGCCGCACCAGCGACGTGTTTGCACTGGCCACGGCGGTGCTCTTCCAGAGTGCCGTGCAGCACTTCGCCCTGGCTCCCAACAACCTCGACGATGCGCCGGCCTGGGCCATCGGCTTCATGAAGCAGGTGCCCACCATGTGGGATGAGACGCGCTTCATCGACGGCTATCCCGGCCGATATGTCGTCATTGCCCGCAGGGCTGGCACGAAGTGGTACGTTGCTGGCATCAATGCCGAGGCACAGGCGCAGAAGCTGACCGTCGGTCTGCCGATGCTTGAGGCTGGCACGCCCCTCACCGTCTACAGCGACGACGCGAAACTCAACGGCAGCGTGAGGACACTGCGACAGAACAAGAAACAGCAGCTGACCGTCACCATCCCTACGAACGGCGGCATCGTAATTACTAACTAACTTATCAACATCAAGATTATGTATAGAACGATATTCAAGACAAAGGTGATAGCACTATTCACTATTCACTGTTCACTATTCACTCTCTGCACCACGGCCGTGGCACAGAAGTATCCCTTCCAGGACCCTACGCTGCCAAGGGAGCAGCGCGTGGAGAACCTCATCAGCCTGCTCACTCCCGAGGAGAAAGTGGGACTGATGATGAACAAGTCGGCATCGGTAGACCGCCTGGGCATCCCCTCCTACAACTGGTGGAGCGAGGCCTGCCACGGTGTGCGCCAGGGGGGCTATACCGTCTACCCGCAGCCCATCGGCATGGCAGCGGCCTTCAACGCCCAGCTGGTGTACGACGTGTTCTCGCAGGTGAGCGATGAGGCCCGTGCCAACTGGAACCGTTCGGACCACGCGGTATTCAACGTGCCCCAGGGAGCCATCTACTATCCCGGCAACCCGGAGCTGACCTTCTGGTGCCCCAACGTGAACATCTTCCGCGACCCGCGCTGGGGGCGCGGACAGGAGACCTGCGGCGAGGACCCCTATATGAACGCCGTGCTCGGCGTGCAGACCGTGATGGGCATGCAGGGCAATGACTCGAAATACTACAAGACCCACGCCTGTGCCAAGCACTACGCCGTACACAGCGGCCCCGAGCCCCTGCGCCACTCGATGAACGTGGAGCCCACCAACCGTGACCTCTGGGAGACCTATCTGCCTGCCTTCAAGGCCCTGGTGAAGAAAGCTAATGTGCGCGAGGTGATGTGCGCCTACCAGCGCTTCGAGGGTCGGCCCTGTTGCACCAGCGACCGCCTGCTGATAGACATCCTGCGCAACAAGTGGGGCTACGACGGACTGGTGGTGACCGACTGCGACGCCATCAACAACTTCTACAGCAAGGGCCAGCACGAGACCCACAAGGATCCCCTCTCAGCCTCGGTGGATGCCGTGCTCAACGGCACCGACCTGGAGTGCGGCAAGGTGTTTATGTCGCTCGCTGAGGGACTGAAGAAGGGTCTCATCAAGGAGAGCGACCTCGACGCTCACCTGCGTAAGACGCTGATGGGGCGTTTCGAACTCGGTATGTTCGACCCTGCCGACATGCTGCCCTGGGCCAAGCTCGCTCCGGAGGTAATCAGCTGCGAGAAGCACGACCAGCTGGCTACCCAGGCTGCACGCGAGTCGATGGTGCTGTTGGAGAACAAGGGCGTGCTGCCACTGTCGAAACAGCTCAGGACCATCGCCGTGGTGGGACCCAATGCCGACGATGCCGCCCTGCTCAACGGCAACTACGGCGGTGAGCCCACCAAGGAGCACACCCACTCGCTGCTCGACGGCATACGCCAGGCTGTGCCCGGAGCAAAGGTCATCTACCACAAGGCCTGTGAGCTGAACGACGACTACCAGACCATCCACCACCTCGGCGACTTCAACGACGGACAGGGCGTGAAGGTGGAGTTCTATAACAACCGAGAGCTGGAGGGCAAGCCTGCCGTGACAGGCTACTATCAGGAACTGAACTTCTCCACCTTCGGTGCCTGGGGCTTCGCTCAGGGCGTGAGCCGCGATTCTCTGTCGGTGCGCGTCAGCGGGAAGTATAAGAGCACCTTCACTGGCGAGATGAAATACACGCTGACAACCGATAACGGCTATGTGCTGAAGGTGAACGGTCGGGTGGTGGAAGAAGGCAAGCCCGGAGGCCGTCGCGCTTTTGGCTTCGGACACAAGCCGGAGTACAAGTCTTTCCCTGTAGAGAAAGGCAAGGTGTACGATGTCGTCATCGAGTATCGCCACGGCAACGGACAGTTCGCCATGCTGCGCGGCGACATCTGCGAGCGTAACCTGGTAGACTTCACCGAGCTGGCCCGTGAGGTGAGCACCGCCGACGCCATCATCATCATCGGCGGCATCTCCGCACAGATGGAGGGCGAGGGCGGCGACAAGCAGGACATCGAGCTGCCCCGCGTGCAGCAGCGGCTCGTCAGGGCCATGCACCGGACGGGGCGCCCCGTGGTGTTCGTCAACTGCAGTGGCTCGGCCATCGCCTTCGGAAGCGTGGAAGGCCAGTACGATGCCCTGCTGCAGGCCTGGTATCCGGGCCAGGGAGGCTCGAAGGCATTGGCAGAGGTTCTCTTCGGCGACTACAATCCCGGCGGCAAGCTGCCCGTGACGTTCTATCGTACGAACGACGACCTGCCCGACTTCCTGGACTACTCGATGAAGAACCGCACCTACCGTTACTTCACCGGCCAGCCGCAGTATGCCTTCGGCTACGGTCTAAGCTACACCTCTTTTAATATAGGGAAGGGCACGCTGTCGGCCAAGTCGATGAAGAAGGACGGACGGGTGACACTCACCGTGCCCGTCACCAACACCGGCAAGCGTGAAGGAACTGAGACCGTGCAGGTGTACGTGAAGGCTCTCGACGACCCCGGAGCACCCATCAAGGCCCTGAAAGGCTTCCAGAAGCTCTGCCTCAAGGCCGGAGAGACCAAGACGGCCACCATCACCCTCGACGGCGAGGCCTTCGAGTACTACGACGAGAGCATCGACGAGCTGTGTACCCGTGCCGGTCGCTACCAGATACTCTATGGCACCTCGTCGCTCGAGAAAGACCTACAGAAATTCGACTTTTCGGTAGAATAAATCCGTTTTTGAGGGTCGTAATAGGGCACAAAAAGTATGGTTTAGTCAAAACGAACATATAAGGGGACAAAAAGAACGTCGGTTATTGGAAAATTATGTCTAATTTTGCAGCCGCAAACAAAAGGACGTATGACTGATAACAAGACGTTTCCTGGATATGAGGGAGAATTACTCTTCGTGGGGAACATCCGCGAAGTGGCCAATCTGCCCAGTGTCAGACAGGGTTACAACACGATAGTGGTATGCCGTAGCGGGCGCATCGTGGTGGAGGTAGGCGGCAACAGTCTGGTGAAGGTGAAGCCTGGCCAGCTGCTGCTCATACCTGCCGGCAAGCTGGTACAGCCGATGCTGATGAGCACCGACGTGGAAGCCAGCGCACTGCTCGTTTCCGACAGTCTGTTGGGTTCGTCGTTGGGCAGTCAGATTACGGTGTGGAACAAAGCCATGTACATGAAAGAGATCTACGTGGTGGAGGAGGCCTCCTGGCTAGAGGGCCTGCAGGGGTATGCGGGTACCATCTTCAAGGGTGGCCGTGAGATGCGGCTGCGCCGCGAGGTGATTCATTCTTTCCTGCGGATGTTGCTGCTGCTGATTTGCGAGGAACTGCTTGGGAGTGATACGATGACATCGGCCGATGATGTGTCGTCGATGCGCGACAAGGAACTGTTCAACACCTTCCTTCAGCTGTTGGCACGCCAGGAGCAGAAGCGACAGCGTGTGGCCTACTATGCCGACCAGATGCACATCACGCCAAAGTATCTCTCGACGGTGTGTAAGAAGGTGAGCGGCAAGACGCCCTTGCAATGGATTTCGGAGAGCGTGATGCAGGACTGCTACTCGCTGCTGACGGATACCGACCTGAGCGTGAAGGAAATCTCGGTGCGGCTGGGATTCCCCAATGCCTCATTCTTCGGACAGTATTTCCGTGAGCAGACGGGGCAGACACCTATTGAATATCGTTCGGACTATAAGACGGTGGTATAAGTGAAGAGTGAAGTAACCATACGGAAGGTTGACGACCGCAGGACGATGGACGATTTTCTGCGCGTGACAGACACGATATATCGCGACTGCCCGCAGTACGTTCCAGACTTTGAAGGCGACGTGCGGGGGCTGTTCGACCCGCGTAAGAATGCGGGGCTGGAATTTTCCGACATCCAGCCGTTTGTGGCCTATCGCGGCGAGGAGCCGGTGGGCCGCATCGTTGGCATTATCAACCGCAAGGCCAACAAGCATTGGAATATCCGCAACGTGCGATTCTCGATGATTGAGTTCGTCGACGACATGGCAGTCTCGCAGGCACTGCTCGACACTGTGGAGCAATGGGGACGGGAGCGCGGCATGGAGAAGATTCACGGTCCGCTGGGCGTCACTGACTTCGACAAGGAGGGCATGCTCGTGGAGGACTTCCATCTGACAGGCTCCATGACAGCTATTTACAACCCCCCATACTATCCGCAGCACATGGAGGCACTGGGATTCGCGAAGGAGGTGGACTGGCTGCAGGTGCGTATCGAGATTCCCGAGGAGGTGCCTGCACGTTATGCTCGTACAGCCCAGTATGCCCGGGAGCAGATAGGCCTGACCGTCAGGAAATACTCCAAGAAGCAGTTGCTCGGCGAGCGCGGACAGCAGATTTTCAAACTGCTCAACGCTTCCTATGCTCCCATCTTCGGCTTCTCTGAGCTGTCGCCGCGCCAGGTGACCTCGTTTCTGCGGAAATACGTCATGTTGATCGACACTAACCTCATACCCGTGGTGGAAAACCGCGAGGGCGAGATTGTGGGAGCTGCCGTGACGATGGGCTCGCTGGTCAAGGCCCTGCAGCAGTCGCGAGGCCGATTGCTGCCCTTCGGCTGGTGGCATCTGCTTCGCTCGATGAAGCTCTGCAACGAGGGCTGTGTCGAGATGCTGCTCGTGGCCGTCAGACCCGACTATCAGGGCATGGGTGTCAATGCGCTGTTCTTCGACGACCTTATACCTGTATATAATAGGTATGGGTTCCGATGGGCCGAGACGGGTCCTCAGTTAGAGGACAATGTCAGGGAGCTGGCGCAGTGGAAACCGCTGAAGCCCCAGTTCGTCAAGCGCCGCCGCTGCTGGGTGAAGGAGTTAAGAATTAAGAGTTAAGAGTTGTCGGCTTTGCCGATTATGAATTAAGAGTTGTAGAGATGCCACATTGTGACGTCAGTACTGACGAGAAAAGAGTGAAGAGTGAAGAATTTCTTGCGTCCCTTAGGTAGCAAGCGAGCAAAGCTTGAGCGGCTGCCGCCCATCAGGGGCACGGCAAAATCTAAATAGTAAAATCGTAAATCGTAAATAGTAAAATAGTAAATAAAATAGGATTGTAAATACAATGGAGAATAGAGTAGTGATCACAGGAATGGGCATCTGGTCGTGCCTTGGTACAACGCTCGACGAGGTGCGCCAGTCGCTGTATGATGGAAAGAGTGGTATCGTGTTTAGTCAGGAACGCGTCGATGCGGGTTTCCGCTCGCCCTTCTGTGCCGATGTGCCGAAGGCCGACCTGAAACCCTATGTGAATCGTAATTTCAGACAATTCATGCCCGAAGAGGCGCAGTATGCCTACATGTCGACACGCGATGCACTGGCTGCTGCACGCCTGGAGCAGGACTATATCGATGCGCATGAGGTGGGCATCATCTTCGGCAACGACTCCGTGGCCGAGGCCACGATGAAGGCCCTGGACAAGTTCCGACAGTTTGGCTCGACGGCCGCCTGCGGCAGCGGCGCCATCTTCCAGTCGATGAACTCGACGGTGACGATGAACCTGGCCTGCCTGTTCCACCTGAAAGGCATTAACCTGACGGCCTCGGCCGCCTGTGCCTCTGGCTCGCAGTCGATAGGCCTGGCCTATCTGCTCATTAAGAACGGCCTGCAGGAGTGTGTGGTCTGTGGCGGGGCCCAGGAGGCTAATATGTATGGCGTGGCATCGTTCGACGGCATACAGTCGTTCGCCCTGCGCGAGGACAACGATGCCACGAAAGCCAGCCGCCCGTTCGACCGCGACCGCAACGGCCTGGTGCCTGGCGGCGGTGCTGCCACGCTGGTGCTTGAGAGCTACGAGAGTGCCGTGCGCCGCGGGGCTCCCATCCTGGCCGAGGTGGTCAGCTGGGGCTTCTCTGGCAATGGCGACCATATCTCCACGCCCAATGTGGCCGGTCCGGCACGCTCGTTAGAGCTGTGCTTAGAGCAGAGCGGCCTGAAGGCCACGGAGATAGGCTACGTGAACGCCCATGCCACGTCGACCAAGATTGGTGATGCCCGCGAGGCACAGGCCATCGCACAGGTGTTCGGCGACTATTGTCCGCCGGTGACGTCGACGAAGGGACAGACTGGCCATGAGATGTGGATGGCCGGAGCCAGCGAGATCATCTACTCGCTGCTGATGATGAAAAATGACTTCATCGCCGGCAACGTGAACTTCCAGAATCCTGATGACGAGACAGCCTGCATCGATGTGGTGCCAGAGACGCGCCAGGCGCATTTCGACATCTTCATGAGCAACTCCTTCGGCTTCGGAGGCACCAACTCCACGCTCATCGTCAAGAATCTGTAAATCGAAACATCGTAATAACGTAATAAAATAATTAGAAAAGATGACAAGAGAAGAAATCATTGAGCAGGTAAACAGCATGCTCGCAGAAGAGTTTGAAGTAGATCAGAGTGAGTTCACACCCGATGCATCGCTGAAGGATACACTTGAGCTGGACAGCATCAATCTGGTGGACCTCATTGCACTGGTGCAGATGACCTACAAGATTACCATCCCCGTGGAGGACCTGAAGAAGATCCAGACCTTCGGAAATCTGTACGACTACATTGAGAGCCATCTGGCTTGATGCGAATTGACAATTGATAATTGACAATTGAAACATTTGAGATGACAAAACTGTTTGTCAGTCTTTCACGCTATTTCAGCAATCATCGCACAGCCTGCTGGCTGTCGATGATTGCCGTTTTCGCGTTCTTCGGCTTTTTCGCCTCGAGGATCCACCTTGAGGAGGATATCAACAAGCTGATGCCCTCGTCGAAGAATGAGGATGGCACCACGAAACTGGCCTTCGCCGACCTGAAGATCAAGGACAAGACGTTTCTGCTTTTCGAGTGGCAGGGAGAGGCAACGGGGAGGGGGGGCGACAGCCTCGGGAGTCATGAGCAGGGCGACGCGATGGTCGCAGCGCTGGCGGAAGTCTGCGATGCGTTCATCGACTCGCTGACGGTCAGGGATAGTGTCAGCCAGACTATTGGCGACGTCTTCTACCGTTTGCCCGACGACCTGATGATGGACGCCGTGGACTATGCCGAGGAGCACTTCCCCGCCTATATCGACACATCGGCCTACGCTGCCTTCGACACGCTCTTGACGCGTGAGCACTTCGTCCGCCAGATGGAGCAGAACCGTGAGGACCTGACGGGCGAGTTCGGTGAGATGTTCCCGGAACTCATCCAGTTGGACCCCTTAGGCATGCGCACGGTGCTCGCTGAACAGATGGCACCCCTGCTGTCGGCAGGCAGCGGGAACTATAAGACGCTGGAGAACCACTTCTTTGTGCCCGACTCCACGGTGTGCGTCGCCTTCATCACGCCGCGTTTCTCATCTACCAATACCGGACAGGGCTCTGCCCTCTTCGAGAAGCTCAATGCCGAGATTGAACAGTTTGCACAGACTCACCCCGAGGTGCGCATCAGCTATCACGGTACGCCGGCCAACGGCTACTATAACTCTACACAGGTGAAGCGCGACCTGACCACGACCATCAGCGGCGCACTGCTGGTGGTGCTCGTGTTCCTGCTCGTCTGCTTCCGTCGCTGGCAGGTTGTGCCGTTGCTGCTCCTGCCCGTGGCCTTTGGTACCGTGTTCGGACTGGCCATGATGTACTGGATCAAAGGACAGTTCTCGCTGCTGGCACTGGGCATCGGAGGCATCGTGCTGGGCGTGGCCTTGAGCTACGTGCTCCATGTGCTGACGCACTACCAGTACACCGGCGACCGTGAGCAGACCCTGCGCGACCAGGTGAAGCCTGTCTGGCTGGGCTGTCTGACAACCATCGGCTCCTTCGCAGGGCTCATCTTCATCAAGACCGACCTGCTGCAGGACTTCGGACTCTTTGCAGCCTTCGCCATCCTGGGCACTACGGCCTTCAGCCTCATCTGGATACCACAGTTGCTGAGTGCGAAGGCCAATGGTGCTACGCTGCGCTGGATTGACCGCATCAACGAATATCCCTTCGACCGTAAACGGGGACTCATCGCCGTCATCGTGGTGGTGACGGTAGCCTGCATCGGCGCCTACCTCGCTGGGGGGGCCCGTTTCGATGCCGACATGCACAACCTGGGCTATCTGGATGATATGACAGAGCACTCCGAACAGGTGCTGCGCGACAAGACTTATACGGGCGACAAGCAACAGTATTTCGCTTCGAAGGGCACGACGATGGAGGAGGCCATCGAGCACTTCTCCATCCTCGACCGTAAGCTCGACTCCCTACAGCAGTTAGGCCTGGTGAAGAGCTATACCCAGACCAATGCCCTGTTTGTGCCCCTCAAGGTACAGCAGCAGCGCATCGATGCCTGGAAGGCCTACTGGACGCCGGAACGGCTGGCGACGGTGCGGCAGCTCATAGCGTCCACGGCCCCACAGGCAGGTCTGAATGCCGAGGCCTTCGAGACCTTCTTCGAGGCCGCCACCGCCGACTATGAGCCAGAGGCACTCTACGAGGCGGGTATCATCCCCAAGGGCTACCAGTCGACCATGATGGAGAAGTCGTATGACGGCAACTATCTCTGCTTCACTTCCGTACGCTGCACGAACGACTCCGTGCGCAGTAGCCAGAGCGAGTATATCCGTATCTGCGATGCCATCGCCAGCGACCCGCAGCTGCTGGTGCTCGACACCTATTATTATACTACTGATACACTGCTGCAGATGAACGATGACTTCAACGTGCTGCAGTGGCTCTCGATGGCATTCGTGCTGCTGGTGCTGTTTGCCAGTTTCCACTACAACCCGAAGCTGGCACTGTTGGGCTTCATGCCCATCCTGCTCAGCTGGCTGGTAGTGTTGGGGGCTATGGTGATCTTCGGTGTCAGGTTCAACCTCATTAGCATCATTATCTCCACCTTCATCTTCGGTATCGGCGTGGACTACAGCATCTTCGTGATGACGGGGCTCACAGAGGGCGACAACCAGAAGCTGGTGTGGCATAAGACGGCCATCTTCCTGAGTGCCGTCACGCTGATTGTCACCGTGAGCAGCATGCTCCTGGCCCGTCATCCGGCCATCCGCAGTGTGGGCTTCTCAACACTGGTGGGACTCGTCTCGGCCGTCGTGCTGGCCTACGTGCTTCAGCCTGCCGTCTATCGATGGATCAAGCGAAATAACGAAATGTCGTAATAACGAAATATCGTAATAACGAAATAACGAAATAACGAAATAACGAAATAACGAAACGTCGGAATAACGAAATATCGAAACAATGTTAGTAGTAATCATAGGTAGTGGCTTCGGTGGCCTGGTGTGCGCAAGTATCTTGGCGCAGGCCGGCGAACGCGTCACGGTGCTCGAGCGTCAGGTGCAGCCAGGAGGCTGCCTGCAGAGCTACCGTCGTGGCGGCTACTCCTTCGACACAGGCCTCCACTATGTCGGTGGACTGTCTGAAGGGCAGCGCATGAACGCCATCTTCCGGCGGCTGGGACTGATGCAGCTGCCTTGGCAGCGGCTCGATGCCGACGGCTTCGACCGGGTGACCATTGCGGGAGAGACCTTCTGCTTTGCCGAGGGCTACGATGCCTTCGTCGAACAGCTGGCAGACCGCTTCCCGCACCAGAAGACAGCCCTGCGGAGATATGTGGACATGCTGCGAGAGACCGACGGGACGGCCCCCGGCGACCCAGGCGTTTTTGAACGCTACGGGCAGAACGCCTACCACTGGCTCAGCGACACCGTCAGCGACCCATTGCTGCTCAACGTGCTCTCAGGCACGAGCCTGAAGATGGAGCTGCGGCGAGAGTCACTGCCCCTCTTCGCCTTTGCCCACGGCAACAGCAGTTTTATCCAGAGCAGCTGGCGGCTCAAGGGTGACGGTAACATGATAGTAGACACCCTCGTAGAGGGCATCCGGTGCAATGGCGGCTCCCTGGTGTGCCGGGCTGAAGTGGAGGAGCTCATCGAGCGAGAGGGGCGCATCGTGGCTGCCCGCTGCAAAAACGGTGACTGCTACGAAGCCGACACCTTCATCAGCGATGTACACCCTCAGCAGACCTTCGCCCTGGTGAAGGAGTCGCAGGTGCTCAAGCGCATCTACCGTCGGCGTATCGCCATGCTGGAGAACACCTTCGGCATGTTCACGGCATCGCTGGTGCTGAAGCCTGGCTCGATGCAGTACTTCAACCACAACAAGTTCGTCTACAGCGAGCCGAACGTGTGGGACGGCACAGGCCTGATGGTCAGTGCCCGCGTGCCAGAAGAGGGCAGCGACCTCAGACAGATAGACCTGCTCACGCCGATGAGGTGGAGCAGCGTGGAGCAGTGGAAGGATACCTGCGTGGGCCGGCGCGGCGAGGACTATCGGCAGATGAAGCGGCTGATGGCCCAGCGGTGCATCGAAGAGGCAGAGACCGTCATCCCCGGACTGAGGGAGATGGTCAGCGAGGTTCATACCAGCACGCCGCTCACCTATCGTGACTATACACTGACACCCGACGGTGCCGCCTATGGCGCCCGTAAGGACAGTCGCAACATGGTGCTGACCATGATATCGCCTCGTACCCCTCTGCCGAACCTGTTGCTGACGGGGCAGAGCGTGATGCTCCCTGGCCTGGAGGGCGTGGCGATGACGGCAATGATGACGGTGAGGGAATTAGGAATTAAGAGTTAAGAATTAAGTTAAGAATAAGAGATATGAAAAGAGTTTTATTGGCTTTGGCACTTATCGTTTGCCAGTTTGCAGTATGTTTTGCACAGTCGGACTTCCAGAAGGCTGTGGCGCGTTATAAGAATGTGTCGACGACAACGGCTGCTGTCACCAAGACGGCCCACAAGGATGCCGTCGCACAGGATGTCGTCACCAAGGGCAAACTCACCATGAAGCGCCCGTCGGAGGTGAGCATCGTCATCGACGGCGGCAAGGATCAGCTGTTGATGCAGGGCACCACGTTCACCATGATGGTGAAGGGCAAGAAGCACACCACCAGCAGCAAGACCAACGTGCAGTTCGCCTCGTTCCAGACCGTCTTTGAGAGCATCCTCTCCGGCGGGGCCAAGGACATCTCGGCGCTCAACGACCTGGACATCACGAAGAAGGGTCAGCAGTTGGTGCTCACCATCACCCCCAAGGCCGAGAGCAAGAAGGCTGCCCGCCGTATGCTCTTCTCTTCGCTGGTGATCACCCTCGACACCAAGACGTCGGAGGTCAGGTCTCTGCGCATGAACGAGCGCGGTGGCTACACGGAGTACACCTTCTCGGGATTCCAGTTTAAGTGATTGACAGGTAGTGAATAGTTTCGGTAGATTATACTTAACCTTGCTGATGGAGCTGCTCGCTGTGCCCCTGTTGGCACAGAAGCTGACGGGACGTATCGTCGACGGCGAGACGGGCGAGGGCGTGCCCTACGCCAGTGTAATCTATAAGGGGCACGGCGTGGCGGTCATCAGCGACATCGACGGCCGCTTCAGCATCGACCGCCACCAGGGCTGGCGCCTCACCTTCAGCGCCGTGGGCTACAAGTCGGAGGAGGTGACCATCACCGAGCAGAAGCGTGGCGAACTGGACATCACCCTGCGCCCCGACAAGCTGACGCTGCAGGAGGTGACCGTCAATGCCAAGAAGGGCCGCTATAGTAGGAAGAACAACCCCGCTGTGGAGCTGATGAAGAAGGTGATTGCTGCCAAGAAACTCACCGACTTGGGCAATCACGACTTCTACCGCTACGACAAGTATGAGAAACTGACGCTGGCAGCCAACGACATCACCCCCGAGCGCCTCTTGGAGAAACCCTATAGCAGCACCCCCTGGCTGAAGGAGCATGTGGAGAAATGCCAGTACAACGGCAAGCTTATACTGCCCATCAGCATCGACGAGACCGTCTCGGAGATCAACTACCGACGCGACCCGCAGTCGAGGAAGACCATTATCAAGGGCCAGCAGACATCGGGCATCAACGAACTCTTCGAGACGGGCGACATCCTCAACGTGGTGCTGAAGGACGTATTCACCGATGTCGACCTCTACAAGGACCAGATCCGGCTGCTGCAGTACCCCTTCACCTCGCCCATTGGCAAGGATGCCATCGCTTTCTACCGCTTCTATATCCAGGACACGGTGAAGATAGAGCGCGACTCGTGCATACACCTACACTTCCTGCCCAACAACCAGATGGACTTCGGATTCAGGGGCGACCTCTACATCCTGAAGGACTCCACCTACCACGTGCGCCGCTGCGAGCTGACGCTGCCCAAGCAGACCAGTGTCAACTTCGTCGACAATATGCGCGTCGAGCAGGAGTACGAGCAGCTCGACAATGGCGAGTGGGTGCTCTCGAAGGATGATATGATCACCGAGCTGAAGTTCGCCAAGTTCCTGGGCAAGGCCATCGTCATACGCACCAACCGCTTCACGGGCTACGACTTCGCCGAGCTGCCCCAGCGCCTGTTCAAGGGCAAGCGCAAGGAGATCCGTGAACCCGACGCCGGCATGCAGGGCAAGTCGTTCTGGAATAAGTACCGGCAGGTGGAACTCACCAAGAGCGAGAGCTCCATGAGCTCGTTTGTGAAGAACATCCAGAACATCAAGGGATTCAAGTACTTCATGGTAGGACTCAATGCCCTCATCGAGAACTCCATAGAGATTGGAGGCACACCCAACAAGCTCGACATCACGCCGGTCAACACCCTCATCTCGCGTAACGACATCGACGGCTGGCGAGCACGATTCAGCCTGCAGACCACTGCCAACCTCAACAAGCGCTGGTTCGCCGGTGGATACTATGCCTACGGCTTCGGCAGCCATAAGAACTACTACAAGGCATGGGGCACCTACTCCTTCATCGACAAGAAGTACACATCGTGGGAGTACCCCAAGCGCACGCTCACACTGGAGAGCACCTACGACATGTCGTCGCCCAGCGACCGCTACCTGCCCACGGACAAGGACAACTTCCTCGTGGCATTCAAGTGGACGGGCATCAACAAGATGGTCATCAACAACCGGCAGAAACTCTCCTTCGAATACGAGGCATACGGCGGTCTGCGCTACACACTGGCACTGACTGCCGAGGAGTATGAGGCCTGCGGGGCCATGTCGTTCCGCAAACTCAACCAGCCGCGCATCAATTATCAGGATATGCAGCCCAACGGCGAGTTTATGCGAACCACAGAGCTGTTCGCCGAGTTGCGCTATGCCCCCGACGAGACCTATATCAACAGCAAGGAGCGCCGCCTGACCATCAACAACGATGCCCCCGCACTGAGCATCGCCCACACCGTGGGACTGCGGGGCGTGCTCGGCGGACAGTACACCAGCAACTTCACCGAGGCGAAGATCTACAAGCGCTTCTGGCTCAACAGCTGGGGAAAGATAGACCTCTTCCTCAAGGGAGGCATACAGTGGAACCAGGTGCCCTATATGCTGCTCATCCACCCCATCGCCAACACGTCGTTCATCATCGAGGAGGAGATGTTCAACCTCATCAACAACATGGAGTTCCTCAACGACCGATATGCCTCGATGATGCTCTCGTGGGACCTCAACGGCAAGTTCTTCAACCGCATACCCCTCATCAAGCACCTCAAGTGGCGCGAGTATATCGGCATCAATATGCTCTGGGGCGACCTCTCCGACAAGAACAACCCCTTCCTGGCGCAGAATGCCGGCAGCGACAGGCTGATGTACTTCCCTGAGGGTTGCCACGTGATGGACCCCAACAAGCCTTACATGGAGCTGGTGGTGGGCATTCACAATATCTTCAAGCTTATACACGTTGAATATGTGCGGCGCCTCAACTACCTCGAGCTGCCTACCAGCGAGAAGCAGGGCGTACGCTTTATCTTCAGACTGACATTCTAATGAACCAAGGATATCTACAGACACTCAAATCGATAGAGACAGAGGACTGGCTCGACCTCCACGTCGTCCGGCCCGCGTGTTATTATCTGGCAAAGTTCTTTGCCTGGCTCGACTGGCATCCCAACACCGTCACCATCTGGTCGATGGTGTTCGGCGTGGTCAGTGCCTTCTTCTTCGCCTGCGGGTGCTTCTACTATGAGGGCATCCACGGGCTGGTGATGAACATCATAGGCATCATGCTGCTGGTGAATGCCGACATCCTCGACTGCACCGACGGGCAGCTGGCACGCCTCACGGGCAAGAAGAGCCACCTGGGGCGCATACTCGACGGCGTGGCGGGATTCATCTGGTTCATACCCATCTATCTGGCCATCGTATGGCGATTCTACTGGCATCACGACATCGAGTTCGCATGGCTCGGCATCAGCGATACGCCGGAGAACACGATGGTGGCTACGGCTGTCGTCTTCGTGCTGGCAGTGATATCCGGATTCTATGGCATGGGGGCGCAGCAGCGAATGGCCGACTACTTCATCCAGGTACACCTCTTCTTCCTGAGAGGTGAGGGCGATAGCGAACTCGACAACAGTCGGCGACAGCAGCAGCTCTACGACCAGCTGGGCAATGCTCCCTGGTACGAGTACTGGTTCCAGAAGCTCTACCTCGACTATACCCGAGCCCAGGAGAAGAGCACGCCCCAGTTGCAGCGGCTGTTGGCCGTGCTGCGTGAGAAGTACGGCAGAGCCTCAGCAATGCCGGAACAGGTGCGCCGTGAGTTCCACGACAGCTCGCTGAGGATCATCAAGTGGAACGGTCTGCTGACGTTTAACTTCCGCTCCTTCTGGTTCTTCCTCTTCTGCCTGCTCGATGTGCCCGCCCTGAACTTCCTCTTCGAGATCTTCGCCATGGGCCTGCTCTGCCGCTACGTTACCCACCGCTACGAGCGACTCAGCCAGAATATAATTGGTAATTTGTAATTAATAACAGATGTTTCCCACCCTTTTTAAGAACAACGAATTAAAACGAATGAAACGAATTACACGAATGAAACATAATGTTTTACGAATTACACAAATTTGCTACGCGCAGGCAATCGCCGCTTGTGGCGAACAATTTGTGACATCAAGAATAATTCGTGAAATTTGTTTTAATTCGTTGTTCTTAGGAAGAATAAGGGGTGGAAAACTTCAGTTAATCATTAATAATTAGGCATAATGCCCTGGTCCAAGCAGAAAGTCAACAACCTGTTCTTCTTCCTCGGCGTAGCAGTCGTGGTGGTGATGCTGTTCACCTTCGACGTCAGCTTCGTCGAGCTGTGGCAGCACCTCTGCCGTGCAGGCTACTGGCTCATCCCCATCATCGGCATCTGGGTCGTCATCTATGCCATCAACGCCTGGGCATGGCTCGTCATCATCCAGGGCAACATGCCTGAGGACGATCTTGTAAATTGCAAATTGTCAAATTGTAAATTCCTTATAAGGATTTACCGCCTCACCATCACCGGCTACGCTCTCAACTACGCCACGCCCGTAGGTGGCCTCGGCGGCGAGCCCTATCGTATCATGGAACTGTCGAAGGACATCGGCAACCAGCGGGCGGCATCATCCGTCATCCTCTATGCCATGATGCACGTGCTGGCGCACTTCACCCTCTGGTTTTCCACCATATTCCTATATATAGCTCTGGCAGCCATCGGCGACCTGCCCTTCACCGCCACGACGGCCGTCGTCTTAGGCATCGTGGCCGTGTTCTGCCTCATCGCATTCTACCTATTCTCTAAGGGCTACCGCCACGGACTGGCCTTCAAGCTTATACGCTGGTTGGGCAGGATACCTGGTCTGAAGGGCTGGAGCAGCCGTATGCTGGAACGCCACAGCGAGGCTCTGCACAACATCGACCATCAGATAGCAGCCCTACACAAACAGGAGAAGCGGGCCTTCTACCAGAGCCTCGCCCTGGAGTATCTGGCGCGCATCGTGCAGAGCCTGGAGATCATGTTCATGCTCCTGCTCTTCGGCATCGACTGTGGCGGAGGACTCTCAGGACTCACCCTGACCTTCCTCCACTCCGTGCTCATCCTCTCGTTCACCACTCTGCTGTCCAACCTTATCGGCTTCCTGCCCATGCAGCTTGGCGTACAGGAAGGGGGCTTCGTCATCTCCATCGCCGCCATGGGCCTCTCACCGTCTGTCGGCCTCTTCGTGAGCATCATCTGCCGTGTCCGTGAAATCATCTGGATCGTCATCGGCCTTGCGCTGATGAAAGTGAATAGTGAATAGCCGTCCCTCCCGTCCAGTAAACGAGCGTATCTCGCGAGTCCCCCGTCTATATGAAAATAGTAAAATAGTAAATAAATAGTAAATCGTAAATAGTCAAATAGTAAATATAGTAAACGTCAAATAGTAAATATCATGGATTATCTCGATCGCAATGAATTCAACTTCGAGCCCAGCCCGAAAGTGGTGGAGGCTATACGCAATTTCGACCCCAAGACACTCTGCTTCTATACCCGCATCTACGACCAGGGCAAGAAGAGCGTCATCTCCGTGCGCCTGAGTGAGATATATGGCGTGCCTGAGAGCCAGGTGCTCCTCACATACGGCGGCGAGGATATGCTCAAGAACGCCATCCACTACTTCCTCTCCGCCAATTCTCAACTCTCAACTCTCAACTCCCAACTCTCAACTCCCAACTCCAAGATCCTCATCCCGGAGTTCTCATGGTGGTACTACAACCGAGTGGCGGCAGAGTGCGGAGGCACATTCGAGATGTACCCCCTGCACGAGCACGACGACACCTTCGCCTACGACATCGACGAGGTGATCGACTATACCTGCCGCATCCATCCACGCATGCTACTGCTCGCCTCGCCCAACAACCCCACGGGCAACGGACTCACCCCGGAGGAGATCTCACGCATCATGGAGCATATCCCTCAGGATACTATGGTGCTCATCGACGAGGCCTACGCCAGCTTCATCTCCAGCGACACCCACTACATCGCGCCGCTGGTCAACCAATACTCCAACCTCATCATCTCCCGCACTCTCTCCAAGTTCTACGGACTGCCAGGCCTCCGCGTGGGCTTCGGATTCATAGGCCGAGGCCATGAGCAGTTCGAGAGCTACGTCAACAAGTACCTGGGCTACAACCGCTTCTCAGAGGCCGTCGCACTGGCAGCCCTCGACAGCGACGACCACTATCGACGCGTGGCCGACGACATGGAGTGGGGGCGGCAGCTCTACAAGAGCGCACTCGGCTCTCTGCCCGGATTCAAGGTCTATAAGTCGGTGGCCAACTTCATCCTCATCAAGTACCCCATCGAGATCAAGGGCCGACTGATGGAGGCCCTGAGGCTGCAGGACTACAAGATCAAGTTCATGACCGACCCCGGCCTCGAGTCGTGCGTCCGCATCACCCTCGGCCGCAAGGAGCAGACGCAGACCGTGGTCGACACCATTCTTAAGGTAATAGGGAAAAACGAAAATATAGCAAGTCGAAAATAAATCAAATCGTCAACCCGTAAATATGATTGGAGTAATCCTTGCTGCGGGCATGGCCAAGCGCCTCCGCCCCCTGACCGACTCAAAGCCCAAGTGCCTCCTGCCCGTGGCTGGCCGCACCCTTCTGGAACGTACCGTCGATGCCATGCGCCAGGCAGGCATCACGGAGTTCGTCGTCGTCACCGGCTACCGTGCCGACATGATTCGCCACTTCCTCACCTCTGAGGGGCGGCAGTCGCTCGAGCTTTGCTCGCTTGCTACCAAAGGGACGCAAGAGATTCTTCACTCTTCACTCTTCACTTTTCACTTCTTACACAACGCCGACTACGCCCGCAACAACAACATCTACTCCCTCTGGATGGCGGGGCAGATAGTCCGCGGACGTGAGTTCCTGCTCATGGACAGCGACATCCTCTGCGACCCGGCTGCCGTCGTCCGCATCGCGCGGGAGCCTGTATCGGCCCTCGCCGTCAATCGCCACGAGCTTGCCGAGGAGGAGATGAAGGTGGTGGTCGATGCCCACATGCGCATCACCGAGATCAGCAAGACCTGCCGCCCCGAGGATGCCATGGGCGAGAGTGTCGGCATCGAGCACATCACGGCCGACTACAGCGAGGCCCTCTTCCGTGAGCTCGACCAGATGATTCTCCGCGAGGGTCTTGTCGACATCTTCTACGAGCGTGCTTTCGAGCGACTCATCCCTCAGGGCCACACCTTCCGCGTGGTCGACACCACCGGCTATTTCTCCTATGAACTCGACACCCCCGAGGACTACCGGCGGGCACAGCAGCTGTTCAAAGAATAGCTCCCCGCCCCTCCGCCGTCGTCCAGTAAACGAGCGTATTACGCGAGTCCCCCCATAAATAGTAAATCGCTAAATCGTAAATCTCAATGATTGATTATTCAGCCCTCAGCGACAAGCGCATAGCCGTCCTCCTGTCAGGCGGCGTCGACAGCAGCGTCGTGGTCTACGAGCTCGTCAGCCACGGCCTCCGTCCCGACTGCTTCTACATCAAGATAGGGCCTGAAGAAGATGAAGCCTGGGACTGCTCCTCGGAGGAGGACCTCGAGATGGCCACCGCCGTGGCCCGTCGCTACGGCTGTCGCCTCGAAGTGGTCGACTGCCATCGTGAGTACTGGGACCAGGTGACGCGCTACACCATGGAGAAAGTCCGGGCCGGCTTCACCCCCAACCCTGACGTCATGTGCAACCGCCTCATCAAGTTCGGCGCCTTCCACGAGAAGCGGGGTCGCCAGTACGACTACATCGCCACCGGCCACTACGCCCAGACGGAAATCGAAGATGTTCCCGAAATGAGTGAATCGACCGTAGGCAAAATCGAAAATCGAAAATCGTTAAATCGGCAATTGGTCTGGCTTTGCACCAGTCCAGACCCCGTGAAGGACCAGACCGACTTCCTCGCCCAGATCTACGACTGGCAGCTGCGCAAGGCCCTCTTCCCCATCGGCCATTACGTGAAGGACGAGGTGCGGCGGATTGCCGAGCGCGAGCGACTGGTGAGCGCCCGCCGCCGCGACTCACAGGGCATCTGCTTCCTTGGCAAGATCAACTACAACGACTACCTCCGCCGATACCTCGGCGAACTGCCGGGGCCTGTCATCGAACTGGAGACGGGCCGGATCATCGGACAGCACCGTGGCCACTGGTTCCACACCATCGGCCAGCGCAAGGGCATGGGCTTCGGCGGCGGACCCTGGTTTGTCGTCAAGAAGGATGTCGAGCAGAACATCCTCTACGTATCCCACGGCTGCGACCCCGCCTCCGCCTACCGGCAGCACTTCCCCATCCACGATTTCCACTACCTCACCGTCAACCCCTTCGAGGCCCCTTCTCACCTCTCCCCTCTGGAGATCACCTTCAAGATCCGCCACACCCCCGAATACCTCCCCGCCACCCTCGAACCCACCGGCCCAGGCTCCTTCATCGTCCATGCCGAGGCCCCCGTCCACGGCGTGGCCCCCGGCCAGTTCTGTGTCGTCTACGACACCCACCACCACCGCTGCTTCGGCTCCGGCGAAATCACCGTCTGATTTTTTCCCGCTTATTATTTGGAGCTTTGTGCGATTTTGTGTGTCTTTGCATCGCAAATGCGTTAAGACCACCAATATGATAGTAGCCAATCCCATCTATGACGTCGTGTTCAAGTATCTGATGGAGGATACCCGCATCGCACGCACCATCCTGTCGGCACTGCTGTCAGTCTGGACGCCATACAGGAATTCTTGTAAATACGATTTAAGTCCGGTTTTTAATCAAGATTTATGTTCCCACCATTCTCCTGCACCACAGGTGCCCAAATCCCTATGATCCCATAATCCTTAGACCAAATAATACAGATTTCCAGAAAATTATTTGTTGTTCTCGCAGATATTTGTTATTTTTGCAGCATAAAACAGATTGGCTTATGGAAAAATTGCAGATGAAGCAAGGCTTAGTGGAGCGACTCAAAAGTGCGAAAGCATTCTGGTCGTACGATGATGTCACAATCAAAGATGTGCCCGACGATATCCTTGTGGAATTAGTAATGTTACATCTGGACTTGGATGATATTGACAAACTGTTTGAAATATATCCCTACAATTTTGTCAAGAACTCATGGATAGTGAATGTAGAAGCCCAAGGGGAACGCTATTATGGGATGTTCTATAAATTAAAGTATTAATAATCAATAAATTACTTGCATAATTCAA
>CAMHUC010000047.1 GCA_946188155.1 uncultured bacterium
AAAAATCCGCCTCCTGAGAATCAGGGAGATACATAGACTTTAGCTGCAATGTGGGCTAAAGGACGGAAGAACAATGCTACGATTGAGGCAGAGAGGCCTAAACGTGGTCGCCCGAAAGGGAGTAAGAACAAGAAAACTTTGGAACGTGAGAGGGAGCAAACCAAAGAGGTAAGGCGTAACCCCGGAATACCCAAAGGGAGCAAAAACAAGAATACTCAAAAGTCCAAACAAGAGTGACTTCGACATGCGCTGACAACGGCGGGGGTACGGTTCTTTTGTTATCACGTCACTGGGATAACAAAAGAACCGTACCCCCGTGTTATCACTTCTCACGGTATTTCTTGATGACGCTGTAGGCAGTGTAGAGGCCCAGCTCTCCCGCCTTGCTCAGGTCGCTGATGCCCTCGGCAAGGCGATTGGCGTAGATATGTACCAGTCCGCGGTTGTACCAGGCCTCGGCGAGGTTACTGTCGAGTTCGATGGCCCGTGAGTAGTCGTCGATGGCCCGTGGATAGTCCTTGCGCTGCGCGAAGAGGTTGCCCCGATTATAATAGAGGTAGGCATTACTGGGTGCGCGGCTGATGGCCTGTGAGAGGTCGCTCAGCACATTGGCCGACTTCAGGTCGATGTTGGTGCCCTGTGAGGCATGGAACTCGTTGAGCCTGGCCTGACAGACGGCTCGGAGCCAGTATGGTATGGCGGAAGTGGATGTGGAGTCCATCTGGATGAGCGTGGAGAGGTCGTCGATGGCGCTGTCGAAGTTCTGTATGCCGCTGTATGCCACTGCCCGCTCGACGAGCATGGGCTTGAGCTGCCGCTCGTCGCGGGTGGCTCCGATGGCGTTGGTGATGGAGTCGAGGAATGCGAAGTGTCGCTGCATGAGCGTCTCGCCGAGATTGGGCTGGTTGCCGATGATGTAGAGGCGGCGGGCAGGGTGCTGCTGGTTGAAGGCGTCGACCTCGCGGTCGAATGGGATGTAGTGCTGCACGTCGCTCTTCACATTGACGAACGAGAGTGTGAACATGGGCTGTAGTGCTATCTCCACGCGGTGGTTCTGCACGCGGCCTCGGTAGTCGCTGCGGTACTCGTGCTCCACCTGCTGCTCGTCGGCCACTACGAGCTGGTTGTACTTGTCGGGGTCGGTGTCGCTCTTACGGCGCATCTGCTTCTTCGACAGGCGTGGCTGCGGGCGGCCGTAGCGCTTGTCCATCTGAGCCTTGAGGATGCGGAACTCGTCGAGCTCGGCCTGACGGTTGTTGCCCAGGCGGCGGTAGCATGATGCGCGGTGCTCCAGTCCGAACCAGAAGTTTGGAAACTCGTCGATGACCTTCGAGTAGTCGCGAATGGCAGCACGCAGGTTGCCCGTCTGCTCGAGCAGCAGGGCGCGGTTGAAGAGGGCCATCAGGTTGTTGGGCTCCAGTCGCAGCACGAAGTCGAAGTCCTCGATGCCACGGTTGTCGTCGCCCACCTGTGCCCGCAGCAGTCCGCGGTTATAGTGTCCGAGGAAGTTGTTGGGGTCGAGGTCGAGGGCCGTGTCGTAGTCGGCCATGGCTCCGCGGAGGTTGTTCTGGTTGTAGCGTGCCATGGCGCGGTTGATATAGTTGCCGGCGTGCTTGGGCAGCAGGTGGATGGCCTTGTCGAGGAAGCCCTCGCCCTGCTTCCACTGCTGGCGCGCGAGGCTCACCACGGCTCTGGTGGCCCATATCCCGCCGTCGTAGGGGTCGATTTCGAGGCTCTTGTCGAGCGCTGCCACTGCCTTTGTGGTGTCCTTCTGCAGCAGGTAGATCTCCGCCTGCATGGAGTAGGCGCGGGCGTAGTGTGGCCAGTGCTGCAGCATGGTGTCGGCCTCAGCGAGTCCGCGCTCATAGTCCTTCTCCTGAATGCGGCAGAGTATGCGGTTGTGCCACAGGTTCTGGCTCTCTGGAGCATAGCGCAGGGCACGGGTATAGTCGCCGATGGCCTGGGCGTACTTCTTCTGGTTGATGCGGCAGAGGCCACGCAGCTCGTAGAGGCCCACGACGTATGGATTGCGCTCGATGGCCTCGGAGCAGTCGCTCTCGGACCCCCGGAAGTCATCAAGGTAGTACTTGGCGATGCCGCGGAAGTACCAGGGCTCGTAGAGGTAGGGCTTGGCGGAGATGGCCTGGTTGAAGTACTGTATGGAGAGCACGTAGTCCTCGTAGTAGAGTGCAGAGCGCCCGATCATGATGAGACGGTCGATGTTGTACTGGGCACAGGAATGAGTAATGAGTAATGAGCAATGAGTAATGATGATTAGCATGCACGCCCATAATCGATATGGCACATGGACACCAACGCGCATGGATTTCAGAAGAGCAGTCGGCACTGACTCCCTGGCTGTAGAAGTAATCATAACTACTAATTGCCAATTACTAATTTCTCCTCGCCGGCTTGGTCTTGTAGCCACAGCGGTAGCGGCCCTTGAGCAGTGCGGCGAGCTTGCTCTTGATGAGCTGCTTGCGCAGGGGGGAGATGCGGTCGACGAACATCTTGCCGTCGAGGTGGTCGAACTCGTGCTGCATGACGCGTGCCAGGTAGCCCTCTATCCACTCGTCGTGGTGGTGGAACTGCTCGTCGTCCCAGGCCACATGGATACGTGTTGGCCTGACCACCTTCTCGTGGATGGCAGGCAGCGAGAGGCATCCCTCTTCGGAGGTGTCAGTCGCCGTGTCGTCGTATTCCAGGATATGTGGGTTGATGAACACCTGGCGGAAGCCCTTGTACTGGGGCATATCGTCGCTGATGACATCCAGGTCGATGACCACCAGGCGTATGGCCCGGCCAATCTGGGGCGCTGCCAGTCCGATGCCCTCCGACTCTGCCAGCGTCTCCCACATGTCGGCAATGAGCTGCTCGAGGCCGGGATAGTCGGGGGTGATGTCGTCGGCTACCTTGCGGAGCACAGGCTGCCCATAAATATAAATAGGTAACAACATTTACTATTTGACGATTTTCTATTTGACGATTTACTATTTAGAGGGGAGAGGAATGATCCAAGGGCAGAGTCTATTCTCTTACCTCTTACCACTTACCTCTCCCCTCTAAAACCTTCACTTTTCTCTTTCACTTTAGAGCGCAGATAGTCCTCGAGGATGATGGTGGCCGAGATCTCGTCGACGAGGGCCTTATCCTGTCGTGCTTTCTTCTTCAGCCCTCCGGCCAGCATGGCCTGATGTGCGAGTACCGAGGTGAACCGCTCGTCGAAGAACTCGATGGGAACCTCTGGCACCGCCTTTCGCCAGCGGGCGACGAACTGCTGTACGCGCTGCAGGTTCTCGCTGGGCTCGCCGTTGGGCTGGCGTGGCTCGCCAATGACGATGCGCTCCACCGGCTCACGGGCCATGTAGGCTCGGAGCCATTCGAAGAGCTGCGACGTAGAAACAGTCGCCAACCCTCCGGCAATCATTTGCAGGGGGTCGGTGACTGCTATTCCGGTACGCTTCTTACCGTAGTCAATGGAAAGAATCCGTGCCAACCGTCCGGTTACTGGTTAGAGAGCAGCCAGGCATCCTTGTAGGCCTCCTGGGCGCGGAACTGGTCGCGGCTGCGTGCTGCATCGGCCTTACTGTCGAATGTAGATGCTATGACGCGGTACATATTGCGCTCCTCGTTCTTCACGATCTGTGCGTCGTAGCCCTGGTCCCTGAGGCGCTGCTGCAGGCCCTCGGCGTTCGACACCAGTCCGAATGATCCGACGACGACGCTGAAAGCCTTCAGGCCATTGCCACTAACCATCGATACGCTCTCACGGCGCACCGACACATTGTCAGAATTGTCATAGACGCGCGTCTCTGTGGCCGGACGTGTCTGAACGGGAGCCACCACGGCAGGCGTCTCGGGAGCTGTCTGCATGGCGGGCTGAGCCTGCTGCTGTGCAGTGTCATACTGCTTAGCCTTCTCATAAGCCTTCTTGTAGGCACTCTCACTCGATTTACAACTTGTAAAAGCTACTGCCAGGCAGAGACCTGCGCACAATACTGTATACTTTTTCATTCTAGAAATTATTAATGTGTAACTTGTTATCTCAATAATTTTGGTGCGAAATTACAAAATATCAGGGAAAAAGGCAGCAAAAAGGTGCATAAAGTTTGTTAAATGGTTGAAATAACGCCATTTTAACAAAAAATGACAGGCAAAAGTGGCGTTGTTTCGAAATAAATGCGTACATTTGCATGAGTTAAATCATGTTTCACTTCAAATAAATTATCTATGAAGAGTTTAGGTTACATTGGCGCATTCCTCGGCGGTGCTATCGCCGGCGCCGCATTAGGCATTCTGGTTGCCCCGGAGAAGGGTCAGGACACGCGTGTGAAGATTACTGACGCAGTGGAGGGTTTCCTCAAGAAGCACAACATCAAGCTGAGCCGAAAGGAGGTGGTCGACCTGGTTGACGACATCCAGGACGCAGCGGAAAGTGAAGAATGAAGATAGATAGCAATGCTGTCGAGTGATAAGAATGTAGAGTCGATTGCCCAGCTCATCGAGATACTCAAGCATTATCTTGGGTTACAGTCTGAGTATGTGAAGCTCGACGCGATAGACAAGGTGGTATGCCTGCTGAAGGCTGCCGCCCTGGCTGTGCTGTTCTTCTTTATCACCGCAGCAGTTGTCATGTACTTCTCGTTCGCACTGGCTTTCTGGCTTTCCGCCTATATAGGCTTCACCAAGGCCTTCCTCATCGTGGCAGTCCTTCATCTGCTGATATTCTTCCTGTTCATCATTTACAGGAAGAGCTGGATAGAGAAGCCTCTGGTGAGGTTCCTCGCAGGCGTACTGCTCGGCAAATAAGTTTCACTCAGCAACAATCACCCCAATGGAGCTACCCGTAAAGAAAGAGACTGCGCAATTCAGCACCCTGGAGGAAATCAGGGCCCGCAAGGAGCAGCTGCTCAGTGAGCTGCAGCAGGACAACACCCGCTTCAGCACGCTCTGGAGCCAGACGTTCGTCAAGCGCGAAGGCAGCTCGAAGGGAGAGTTTATCTCCAGTCTTGTGGCCAACAGCATCACGGCCGTCGACACCTTCTTGCTGGTGAGGAAACTGATTAAGAACTACGGTGGCCTGTTTGGGCTGTCGAAGAAGTCATCACCAAAGAAAAAGCGCTGAAGAGGCGCTTTTTTTATGGCCTGCCGGAAGGTATATAAACAAAAAATGGGTCCCCGCTGGGACCCTAACCTTTGTTAACCTTAAATCTAATACTATGAAAAACACACTGCAAAGATACGACTATTTTCGGTTCCCCGCAAGCATTTCTTCGAAAAAGTGCTATTCTATAACATTCTTTAACAAAAATCGCCACTTCCGGCGGCGTTTCGGGCTAAATTTCGACCGTTTGGCCGTCGTAAGCCAACTGTATATTGACTGGCAAATGGCGGTTCACCTCTTCATGCAGGCCGATATCGTGGCAGGAGTGTATCAGATACGTCTGCCGCGCCCCTACCCTATGCGCAAAACTAACGGCATCGCCAACCAGCTGGTGGGAGTGATGGGGCTTGTCGAAGCGCAGGGCGTTGACCACGAGCACCTCCGTTCCCTCGAGATATGGCATCTCGCCTTCGTCGATGGTTTTCATATCTGTGATATAGGTCAACTTCCCTATGCGGAAGCCCAGGATGGGCAGCTGGCCATGCATCACCTGTATAGGCACAATCGTCAGGTCGCCGACGTGAAGCGGCTCATGGGGACGGATCTCGTGGAGCCCGATGGCAGGCACCCCCGGATAGCGATGCTCGGCGAAGCAATAGGGCAGCATCTGCAGCATCGACCGTCGTGCCTGTGGGTCGGCATAGACATCAATCTGTCCAAACTGGCAGTAAGGGCGTATGTCGTCCATACCGCCCATGTGGTCGTAGTGGCTGTGGGTAATCAGAATGCCGTCGATACGGCGGAAGGGCTGGGGCATGATCTGCTGACGGAAGTCGGGGCCGCAGTCGATGAGCAGACGCGTCGAGTCAGTCTCAACGAGTGCCGAGCAACGTGTACGCTTATCCCTGGGGTCAGCACTCTGACAGACCTCACACTGGCATCCGATGACTGGCACACCGCACGATGTACCCGTTCCTAAGAAAACAAGTCTCATATAATGTTGACTTCTGGATGAATATCGATTCCGAACCTGTCATGGACATCCTTGCAGATGGCATCGCTGAGAGCAACAATCTCGCTGCCAGTGGCCCCGCCACGATTGACAAGCACCAGCGCCTGCCTGTCATGAACGCCAGCACGGCCCAGCGACTTGCCTTTCCACCCACACTGCTCGATCATCCAGCCAGCGGGAATCTTCACATGGCCGGCATCCACCTCATAATGAGGCATGCCCTCATACTGAGCAGCCAGCAGCTCGTATTTCTCCCTGTCGACAATTGGATTCATGAAGAAGCTGCCCGCATTGCCCTCCACTTCCGGATCGGGCAGCTTGGCCCTGCGGATGGCGATGATGACATCGCGCAGCTGTCGGGGCGTAGGCTCCGCAATGCCCTTGCGCTGCAGCTCGGAGCGGATATTGCCATAGTCGAGAGGCGGTTCGAAGCTTGCAGAGAGGCGATAGGCCACATGCGTTATCAGGAAGCGGTTCTTCCATTCGTGCTTGAAACGGCTCTGGCGATAGCCGTAGCCACAATCCTCTGCGCACAGGGTGACAACCTGGCCAGAGGCTATCTCGACAGCTTCGACACGAAGAATCAAGTCCTTGGCCTCAACGCCGTAGGCCCCGATATTCTGCACTGCCGAGGCTCCCACGTCGCCAGGTATCAGCGAGAGGTTCTCGGCACCATAGAGTCCCTGGTTGATACAGTAGTCCACCAGCTCGTCCCAGTTCTCACCACTCCCTACGGTTATTTCGCCGGGAGCCGTCAATTCACGCCCCCTGATGGCAGAGCGCACCACAAGGCCATCGAAATCGCGGGTCAGCAGCAGATTGCTGCCACCACCTATTATAATATAAGGTAAAGCCGACTCGCGGAGCATCGCCGCCACCTGCCGAGCCTCCTCGACAGAGGCGAACTCCACGAACTGCCTGCATCTGGCATCGATGCCAAACGTGTTGTGCGACTTCAGACTATAATTCTCCCTAATTATCAATTGTCAATTGTCAATTATCAATTGTTCTACGCTTACGTCATCATCTTCACCAACAGCCATCGCTCGCCCACCTTCCTGAACCTCAGTTCCAGCTCCAGACCGTTGGCAATGCCGCGCATGATGAATATCTTCTCATCGCCCTCCGGCTGCGGGTCGCCGTAGATGATGTTATAGATGGTCCTTGAGGGCAGCTGCGGGGCAAAGGCCTCCCAGGTGTCGGGCGTTATCACACCCTCCATCATGCTGAAGTCGTCGTCAGGGTCTGGGCCTACGAAGGTCACCGTGCGGTTCAGACTGCTCACCTGGAAGGCAGAGTCAGTCACAAAGCGGCCATAGAACTCCAGAAACGAGGCGTTGGCGCTCTCCTCTATGGGCAGCTCCCGTACCTCCAGAAGCATCCATGCCCCACGGATGCGGCGGAATACATAGTCGGAAACCCGATTGCGGCGCAGCTCAATCTTCTCCACGATGGCCCTGCTGACAGAGGTGTCCTTCATCAGCTGCATCTGACGGTCGTCGTTGAACATCAGCGTGTAGTAGCCCTGGCGCATGAAGAAGTGCTCCATGGCCCATCTATCCTTGGAGATCTGCTCGTCACGGTCGAGCCTGTGTACTTTCAGCGGGAAGGCCACGCGCTCACGCTGCAGGCGCTTGTTGGCAGAGAAGTTGAAGAGGAAATCGTCGAACAGCTCGTCGGCAGCCTTAGGCATCGGTGTGTCTATGATGAGCTGCTCGAGTGAGTCGGCAGCGGTGACGGGCAGCGTGTCGGCCACGACAGCCGCCGTGTCGGCAGTAACATCAGCCTGCTGCGACTTGTTGCCCGTACACGACAACATCAGCAGCCAGAACGCGCCCAAAGCGCCGAAAACCTTTCTCATCAGCTTAATTCAAACTGTTCTGTCTCAATTATTCTCTCAAAATTTCGGCAAAGTTACAAATAATTCTTCATTCTTCACGCTTAATTCTCAATTTTTTTGTACCTTTGCACGCAAAATTGCAATTTTAACACTGATATGATACTTGATAAGATAGACCAACTTCTCAAAGAAGTACAGGAACTGAGTGCAAAGAATGCCGACGAAGTGGAGCAGCTTCGCCTGAAATACCTGAGTAAGAAAGGTGAGATAACAGCCCTGATGCAGGATTTCCGCAACGTGGCTGCCGACGAGAAGAAGACCGTGGGCATGAAGATCAACGAGCTGAAGACGCTGGCCACCGAGCGCATCAACCAGCTGCGCGAGGAGTGCGAGACACAGGAGAGCAGCGACGAGGCCATCGACCTGACGCGCACCCCCTACCCCATCCATCTCGGCACGCGCCACCCGCTGACCATCGTCACCAATGAGATTATCGACATCTTCTCGCGCATGGGATTCGTACTGGCCGACGGCCCTGAGGTGGAGGACGACAACCACATCTTCACCAAGATGAACTTCGCCGCCGACCATCCCGCCCGCGACATGCAGGACACCTTCTTCGTCAGCCAGCATCCTAACGACGTGACGAAGAACATCCTGCTGCGCTCACACACTTCCAGCGTACAGGCCCGCGTGATGGAGCAGATGCACACTGAGGACGGCAAGCTGACGGCCCCCATCCGCGTCATCTGCCCGGGCCGCGTGTATCGCAACGAGGCCATCACCGCCCGTGCCCACTGCTTCTTCCACCAGGTGGAGGGCCTCTATATCGACAAGAACGTGAGCTTCACCGACCTGAAGCAGGTGCTGCTCTCCTTTGCCCGCGAGATGTTCGGCCCCGACACGAAGATTCGCCTGCGCCCCAGCTACTTCCCCTTCACCGAGCCATCGGCAGAGATGGACATCTCGTGCTTCATCTGTGGCGGCGAGGGCTGTGGCTTCTGCAAGCACACGGGCTGGGTGGAGATACTGGGCTGCGGCATGGTGGACCCCAACGTGCTGGAACTTTGCGGCATCGACTCCAAGGAGTACTGCGGCTATGCCTTCGGCATGGGTGTGGAGCGCATCACCAACCTGAAGTACCGCGTCAGCGACCTCCGCATGTTCTCCGAGAACGACACCCGCTTCCTCGAGGAATTCGAGGCTGCCAACTAACTTGGCATCCCGCGATATACGACAAGAGCCTCGGACTGGTTTCCGAGGCTCTTGTCGTATCCTACTGTTTCTGCTCTTTTGGCACTTGGAACATGAAGCGCGCTCCGGCTATGTAGTCAGGGTCGAGCCAGATAGAACCGCCAAGCAGTTTCACGATGGCCTTGCAGACGGCAAGCCCCATGTTCGACGTGCTGCCGTCATCGCCCGCGTTCTCCAGGAAGGAGATGATCTCGCCACGGTGATTGGCAGGTATGCCGCAGCCAGTATCCGTCACGCTGACAACGATCTTATTGTCCTGCTCCTCGCAGCCCAGGGTGATAGAGCCGCTGCTGGTGTTCTGCACGGCATTCTCCAGCAGATGCTTCAACAGGTGCTCCATCGCGTCGAGATTGGTCATGCACTCCACGGTATCGGGCATGCTTGACTCCACGCCGATAGTCACGCCCTCCTTGCACATACCCCTCATGGAGTCGGCCATGTGGCGCAGCAGGTGGTTCGGCGACACACTGACATTGAGCGGCAGCGACCTCTTGCTCCGGAAGAACGACAGCTCGCTCATCTCGTCGATGAGCTTGGTGAGCTTCCTGGAGCTGTTCTTGATATAACCGCTCATCGCCTCACGCTCCTCAGGCTGCAGCTCGAAGTCGGGAGTGCCGAGTATGTCGGAGAATCCTACAATCGGGTTGAGGGGTGCGCGCAGCTCATTGGTGATGTTATTGATGAACTCGTTCCTCACGTCGAGCTCCTTCTCTGCCCGCTGCCTGGCACGGTCGAGTGCCGCATTGTCCCATTGCAGATACTTCACCTTGCGCTGCCGCTGCAGCAACAGCATGACGAGAATAATGACGATTGCAGCAGCCAGCGTGAAGTAGAAACGATTGCGCAGCGTCTGATTTTCATCCTCCAGCAGGCTCTGTTCCAGTTTCATGCGTTCATTGTTCATCTGCACGTAGCAGCTGGCTACGACATTGCCATGAGACACCAGCACGATGGAGTCGTTGATCTTCTTGAACTTCGCCATGTACTCGTATGCCTTGGCGTCCTGCCCCATCCGGTGATAGATGACGGCCATGCGCTCGGCCTGCTTCTCTGGGGATAGGTCACGGCAGAGGCGGAGCGCCTCGTCGTAGTTGCCATTGATGATGTGGTAGTTCACCTCCACGATAGGCTCGATGGCGGCAATGCCGTCCGTGCGCTTCAGCTCCTGCAGCACGGCGTAGATGCTGTCGTACTGCGCCTTGTTGTTGCGCTGGAAAGCCAGCTGGCTGAGCCGGAAGAGGGCGCGCCCCTTGTGGATGGGGGCCACGCCGGGCTCTGCCAGGATCTGACGGGCATAGTGCTCGCCGGCCTTGGCGTCCTTGCGATGGTTGGCTATCTTCATCAGCTCCTGCAGGTCGTCGCCGGCACTCTCCTTCGGGAAGTACTGGTGGCGGTAGTCGACAGCCTTGGTGAAGGCAGCTTCGGCCTCGTCGTAGTCCTGACGCTGCAGGGCTATCATGGCATTGGCGTGCAGGGCGGTGTACTCACCGAAACGGCTGTCGTGCTTCTTGGCATAACTGCTGATTTCGTTGGCTATCTCGTAGGCCTTCACGTAGTATTGGTGGGTAGCCTCGAAGATGGCCTGATTGCCCCACGCGGTGTAGAACATACGCTCGTCGCCGCTCTCCTGGCTCTTGGCCTTCAGCTGTTCAGTCACTTCAAAGAATCGCTCCCTGTCTGTCGTGCTGATGAACTTCAGCATCTCAGTCTGCAACTTCGTAATAGCTTTGTCGTCCTTTGCAGTAGTAGGCAGAAAGGTCATCATTAGAAACAAAAAAGTCCAAAGATTCTTCATATCTGATACTTGCATTATATAATGTGAGTTTTATGGCTGCAAAAATACACAATTCCCCTTACACGGCAAAATAATTAACATACTTTTAACGGGCACCTGCACATGGCCTCATAAAATGCCCGAAGAATTTGGCCGTTTGTCCACAATTTACTATCTTTGCACAGTGATAAGGTAAATAACCCAAAAGCAAAAACAGAAATGAAAAGACTTGTTACTACATGCTGCCTGGCAGCCGTCTGTGTACTCACAGCATTGGCACAGAAGATTTACGAATTCAAAGTGACTGACAACCTGGGCAAGCAGGTGTCGCTCTCCGACTACCGTGGCAAGGTGCTGCTCATCGTCAACACAGCCACCAAGTGCGGCTTCACGCCCCAGTACAAGGAACTGCAGGAACTCTACGCGAAGTACGGCCGCGACGGGCTGGAGATTCTCGACTTCCCCTGCAACCAGTTCGGCGCACAGGCTCCCGGCACCATCCAGGAGATCCACCAGTTCTGCACGGCCAACTTCGCCATCGAGTTCCCCCAGTTCGACAAGATCGACGTCAACGGCCCCAGTGAGTCGCCCCTCTACACCTACCTGAAGTCGCAGCAGGGCTTCGCGGGGTTCAATCTGGACGACCCCAAGGGCAAGATGATGGACAACATGATGAAGAAGCGCGATGCCGACTATGCCCAAAAGTCGGACATCAAGTGGAACTTCACCAAGTTCCTCGTCAGCCGCGACGGCCGCGTGGTGAAGCGCTATGAGCCAACGGATGATATGAGCCAGGTGGACGCCGACATCTTCATGGAGCTGAACCCCACGCTGTCGACCATCATGGCCCGTCGCTCCATACGCCGATACCTCGACAAGCCCGTGGAGCATGAGAAGCTGGCAGCCATCGCACGCTATGGCATCAACGCCCCCAGCGGCATGAACCGCCAGCCCTGGGCTGTGCGCGTGGTGGAGGACCAGCAGCTGATTGCCGACGTCACCGAGGTATACAAGAAGGAGAATGCCGAGCAGGTGGCACGCGACAAAGGCTTCAAGAACATGTTCCGCAACGCGCCCAACATCATCTGCGTCTGCATACCCTCCGACGGCAGCGGGCAGCTCGACGCAGGCCTGCTGGGCCAGAACATGATGCTCGCAGCACAGGCCATGGGCCTGGGCACCTGCTGCCTGGGAGGCCCCGTGCGCTTCCTCAACTCCTGTGCCGGAGCCAGGTTCTTCCTCGACCGCCTCGACATCCCCGCAGGCTATCAGCTCTGCTACATCCTCGCCGTAGGCTATCCCGACGAGTGCCCCGAGCCCAAGCCTCGCGACGCCTCGAAGGTGAAGTTCATTGACAAGTAGGCTTATTGGCATGCGGAACACTCCATCGGTATCTCCAACTCAAGGGGTACCGATTTTTTTTCTCCACCGCAAGCCTTGCGAACAGTTGGCTGAGTGAAAAATAATTCGTAACTTTGCGCACAAAATCAGAAAACGACATCGTATATGGCAGAAGATATCATCGAATTCTTTCCCGTGGAGGACAAGATGCAAGGCATCATCAAGGTGATTGGCGTCGGCGGAGGCGGGTGCAACGCCGTGCGCAACATGTATAACGACAAGATTGGCGGCGTCACCTATGCCGTCTGCAACACCGACAGCCAGTCGCTGTCGCGCTCCCCGGTGCCCGTCAAGATCATGCTTGGCGAGTCGGGACTAGGAGCCGGAGCCAATCCCGAACTGGGCAAGAAGGAGGCCGAGGCCAACATCGCCGACATCGAGCGCCTGCTCTCCGACGGCACGAAGATGGTGTTCGTCACCGCAGGCATGGGCGGCGGCACGGGCACGGGCGCTGCGCCCGTGGTGGCGGGCGTGGCCAAGCAGATGGGACTGCTCACGGTGGGCGTGGTGACGATACCCTTCTTCTTCGAGAAGAAACGCAAGATCATCAAGGCCCTCAAGGGGGTGGACGAACTGCGCAAGAACGTCGACGCCCTGCTGATAGTCAACAATGAGCGACTCTGCGATGTCTATGCCGACTCCGAACTGTCCGTCAAGGATGCCTTCCTGCGGGCCGACAACATCCTGATGGATGCCGTGAAAGGCATCTCCGAACTGATCACCCTGCCCAGCGACGGAGGCATCAAGAGCGACTTCCGCGACGTGGAGACCACCATGCGCGACGGCGGCGGAGCCATCATGGCCATGGGGCGCGCCAGCGGAGAGCACCGCGTGGAGAAAGCCATCCTCGACGCCCTCGACTCCCCCCTGCTCTACGGCAACGACATCGGGCGGGCCAAGCGCATCCTCTTCAACATCTACGCCAGCGACGAGCACCCCATCTTCGTTCGCGAGCTGCAGGAGATCGACGACTTCTTCGACCTGCTGGACCCCAACATCGAGGTCATCTGGGGCACTGCCACCGACGACTCTCTCGGCGAGGATGCCAAGGTGACCATCCTGGCAACCGGCCTGGAGGACGAGCTGCGGAAGGAGGTAGAAAGCGATGTCCATCGCAATGACGACGAGTTCTACGAGGATCTCATCCCCAAGCTATACAGGCCCGAAACGAAAAAGAAGCCCACCGTAAAGGACGTCCTCCCCTTGGAGATTCCCTTCGAGGTAGAGCCGACACCCGAACCAGAACCAGCCACTGAGGAACCGACTCCCGTTGAAGAACAGGCCGCTGTTGCCGAAGAGGGCACCACGCTAAAGGAAGAAGTCAAAGAAGAAGAAGAAGTCGTAGTCCACCGCCAGCCTACTATCATCGACAAATGGCGCAGATGGATGAATGCATTCATGAGCGACGTAAAGGAATGAGCTACCCGACACAACATTCACCCGAGGAAATCGCCGAACAGCTGGGACGGCTGGCCCGTCAGCTGCTGGCAGCAGACAGGAAAGACCTCCTGCTGCAGGCCCTCGGCACGCCCCTGCTCGAAGAGCTACGCATCCAAGCCGCACGGACCAAGCTGAGCCGACTGCTGATAACACGCGACTATCGCTTCCTGCTCATCGACTACGACAACCGCGAAATTGAGCTACAGCCTGTCCACAAGGCCGTCTACCTGCTCTTCCTCGCCCACCCCGAGGGCATCGAGTTCAAGCGGCTGGCCAACTATCGCGAAGAGCTGACCCATTACTATATGTCTACAGCCAAGCTGATGGACAAGGAGCGCATCATCGAGAGCGTCGGCCACCTGGTCAATCCCCTCGACAACGCCATCAACGAGAAGTGTTCACGCATCAAGAAGGCATTCCTGAGCATGATGGACGACTATGCCGCCAGCTACTACATCATCAGTGGCCACACCCGTAAGCGCATCGCGGGCTCCGCCCGCATCTGGTACGAACGCCTCAAGGTCATCACCCTGCCCCGCGAGCTCGTCATCTTCCAGGGCGCGCTATAGCGAGTGTGTCTCAGAAAAACATCGTCACCCTTACTGCTTTTTGCATACAGTTTTTTTGAATATAGGTTGTAACGTTGTAACATCGCCCTGCCACAAAGGGCGTACAACCTGTTTGGAAGGTTGTGAGGTTGTAACAAGGTTGTAACATTTTCCTATCTTGCAGCAAGCATATCAACTTGGCTTTTTGACGACTACTTACAGTGATATAAAGCCTGATGCCATACGCCAGAAGGCCCACAGCCAATGCCAGGAGGCCTTCTCTCACCGAATTTACTAGTAAATCGAGTCATCGACAGCCTTCTGTCAAACAAGGGGAAGCATGTTACAAACAAGGGGCGGCATGTTACAACCTTGTAGCAACCTCACAACCTCCAAAACAGGTTGCACGCCCTTTGTACATCGGCGATGTAACAACGTTACAACCTATAATTCGATTCCTTGTATACTCAAATAACACCTATGGTCATTGCCTTGGGCTAAGCCAATCTCCTTTGAGTCACCCGAGGCAAAGATACAACAAAAAATGCAAACTCAAACAACAATTGGAAGAAAAATCTATATTCACAAGCATTGTGATTCCCTTTTTCACCCTGCCCCGCGAGCTCGTCATCTTCCAGGGCGCACTATAGCGAGTATCAAACTACGGATTCCAATTATGTACCAGGTCCATCAGGCGCTGCATCCTGTTCTCCAGGTTCTTTGGGTAACATAGTTCATACGTGTAGATCAAGCCTCTATCCATCACGTACTGCTCATAGAATCCCAGCCCCCTCTCTTCATCATAGCCCTTCAGATAGAAATAGCCTGGGTGCATATCCTTCATCACGACGGAATCGCCAATGACGACTCTCCTAATATCAGCGATGCTATCGGCAGCCGTCTGTTCGTTCCACCCATCCGAGTTCTGCATTGAGTAGCAGCGCATAAAGATCAACTCACCATCAACGACATGAAGAAAGTCCACCTCCCTATCTGTAGTATCAGCCACAAACGTACTGGGATACTCCACCTTGAAGCCATACGCTTCCGACACAAACGTGTCCAGCTTCTCCCAGGTTATCGGCACCGGTTTCTCCTCCTTCCAACTCCAGTCCTCAATATGATAGCCTTCATCGCAAGAGCACCTCACCAACATTGTTATGGCGACCAATGCAATTATCAATATTATTATTCTTCATAAACACATGATTTACAAATTACCGATTGCAAAATTAGCATTTCTTCATCTTTCTGCCAAACCTTATTTCATAACAAGCCTTGTGAGCCAGGCAATTTGCACTTCCAGATCACGTTGGCCCTCACGAGGTCTATCTTCTTGGCCTCGCCACGCTTGCCGGAGATGGCGTAATATCTGGCAACGCTTCGCGGCAAGACTTTCGAGAAAATCTTCCGAATCCTCGCACACTTCTCATTGATGGAGTTGAGCGTGGGGTTAGTCACATCCATGATACTCTTCTCCACCCTGTCCGTCATTCCGTTTGGCCTCAACAGGAGATACAGGCTCGTCAGCTCCTGCCGATAGTCAGGCAGGCACTTCAGCACGATGCCCTCCGGATGCGAGAGAAACAGCAGATACACCGCCTTCACCAATGGCTCCATCTCCACCTCCACAGGCTGCTCCCCTGCCAGCACAACCTTGTAGTCCTCCGTGACTATCAGTTGCGGAAACAGTTCCTCCTCATTCATCGCTGCCACGATCTCAGCCTCATCCACCCCGTAAGCCTTCAACTTACGCACCGTCTCCTTCACCTCGTCCAAAAGAATGGAGCAATAGAACTGCTCCAGTTCTTTTGTCACCAACATCTCAATTTGCTTTTCCATGGTTTGTTTTTGTGTTTATGGTTAGACATTTCATGTAGATTCTCACTCGAGGATTCACTCTGGAATCACTCCACCTGCAAACTCCTGCTTCTTGATGAGTCGAAGCAGGTAGTCCACAGCCTTGGGTGCTTTCTCGCGAGCCGTCTGCAACTTCGTTGCGAATTCCTCATTCGGCATGTCGCCGTTGAAGTCATCCACCAGTTCACGAGGCTCATCGCTCTTCTTCACCAGTACCAGCCCTTTCCGCTTCATCAACAGACGGAGCGACAGGATGCCCTTGTCGTACTTGGGCTTGGCCGCTATCAACTGCTGCATCAGGTTCAGTCCGGGATCTCCGATGTGCTGTTCGTTGAGCATGGCTATCGAGTAGAGTACCTTGGCATCAGGTGTCGACATGTCAAACACGTCGCCCATCAGCACGTTCACGGCATCTGCCTCCTGATAGCGTTCCAACTTGGCCAGACAGCGTGACTTCACATAGAGTGCCTCCTGACACTGATGCTGTGCCAAAACGCTGTCCACATACTGCGAAGCCTGTTCATACTTGCCTGCATAGAGACTCAGCAATGCCACCAAAAACTTCGGTGCCCAATGGTCTGCCTCCGTCAACGAGGCTGGCACCTCGCTGATACAGCCAAACAACTCCTCGTCGCAGATGACGGTATCGAGGAATCGCTTCGTCTGCTGCATGGCCTCCTTGATGTCGCCATCCTCCGCCTTCTTCTGCACCAGCAACAGATACTGCCTTGCAGCCTCATCATAGTCGTGATGGCTCAGCAACTGATACACCGCCTTGCCGCTCTCTATTTCGCTGCTGATGGCCTGCTCGTCATTGTAGCCGTTGGCATACGACAGCACCTCACGACTGGTATGGGCATACTGAGGGATGATGGGACGAGAGAGATACAATCCACCCAAAGACCGCACACGACTCAGAGCCACATACAACTGTCCTGCCGCAAACATCCCCCGGCTCAAGTCGAGGTACAGTTTGTCGAACGTCATCCCCTGACTCTTATGCACCGTGATGGCCCATGCCAGTCGGAGCGGATACTGGGTGAAGGTACCTTGCAGTTCCTTCTTCATCTTACGGCTCTCACGGTCATACTCATAGCTGTATGACTCCCACGAGCAGTTAGGTACTACATAGGTGTCTCCCCCATCCGTCGTCACCTGTATCTCGTCCTTACTCAGTTTCGTCACGGTGCCGATAGTCCCGTTCGCCCAACGTTTCTGCTGGTCGTTACGGGTGAACATCACCTGTGCCCCCACTTTCAACTTCAGGTTCAGATCGACAGGGAACCGCTTCTCCTCGAATTTCCCCTGCACTGTTCCCTCGTAGGTGTATTCCTCGCTGTCAATCTCAGCCAACCGCTGCTGATTGATGGTGTCAGCCGTCTTGTTGAGCGAGGCCAGCGTGATCACCATCCCGTCCTCCTTCGTAGGATGACAGACCCGCTCGTTCAGGTGCATCAGGTTCTCAGGCGTTGTCCTGTTCAGCCGCACGTTCTCCAGGATCTGCAGAAACAGCTCGTCTTCCTGACGATAGACCTTCTGGAACTCAATCTTCACCAGCCTCATCCGCTTGATGACGTCCGCCTTGTAGAAGAAGAAGTCATCCGTGTGGTAGAGGTCATGCAACAGTTCCCCCTCTGCCCCACGCTTGGCCACTGGCGGCAACTGGAACATATCGCCCACGAAGATCACTTGCTTGCCGCCGAATGGCAACGACGAGCGCAGTGTCTTCCGCATCGTGTAGTCGATGGCATCGATGATGTCGCAGCGTACCATCGAGACCTCATCTATTATAATGGTGTCCGTATGTACCAGCGTCAGGATTCTCGCCTCGCTCATCTTGCCCATAGTGCCTGGCGTGCAGACATCCATAGGCAGCCCGAAGAACGAGTGGATGGTGTCGCCACCTGCCAGGATAGCTGCCACACCTGTCGGAGCCAGCGTGATAAACTGCTTGTCCACCATCTGCTGCACCTTGCGAAGGAAGGTGGTCTTACCTGTTCCTGCCCTACCGGTCAGGAAGAAACTACTGTTGGTGTTGGCAATCAGCTCGAAAGCCATCACCTGCTGCTTGTTCTCTGTGTCGATTTTGTTCTCCATATTCTTAGTGCTGTTCAAGTTTTGGAAGGATTTGGGTTAAACGTGTGTTAAAGTCAGGGTCGAGGAAGCTCTTGTAGCATCCGCTGATCAGATCCTGAGCCTGCAAGGCTATCTGCTCTGTGGGCACACTGATGCGCTGAGTTTTCATCACGCCAGTAAGATAGTCCTTCACCATCTGTTCTGACTCTTGGCGGATAAACGCCTCGTCGCGGAACTTTTTGTCATAGTCGCGCTTCTGGATGAGCTCCATCTTCTGCCCGTTGAAGGCATAGAGCTCAATGCTGTCGATGTAGGTCCAGCTATGATACAGTCCTACCTTCTCAAGGATGACGATACGATCACAGAAACGGATGCCTCGATAGTATCGATGTCCGTTAGCACTCTCGAACTCGTCGCAGATGAACATCTTCTGACTATCATCCCATACGGGGATGAGAACACGCGGGTTGCCGAATGGCGGCAGAATGCTGTCAAACAGGTTCTTGTTGATTGCCTTTGTCAATGTTGCCATAGTTTTGTTGATTTTAATGGTTAAACATCTTGTTATCTATGTCGCATGCAGTAGCCCTTAGGCTAACTGCTTGCGTTGAGTCTCTTCGATCATGCCTCTTGCAAAGCTGATTAGGTCCTGATCACTCACGCAAGCCCCCTGAATTTTCAGCTGTCCCTCCATGAAGCCCTTCAGCATCATGATGCTCTGCTCCTTGGCAAACTGCTCGCTGAAGATGCGATAGTCATAGCCACCCCAATATTTCTGAGCAATGAGGTTCGCTTTCTGCCCATCGAAGCAGTAGAGCTTGATACCATTCAGGAAGGTGTGCAGATAACCTTGCCCTAGGTCGTAATAGACCACCAACCTATTCGATAGACGTATCGCTTTGTAGTACATATTCCCTGCTGCACTAGTGTATCCCTGCGAAAGGAACACGTTCTTTGCTGCATTGTATGTCACTTGCTCGCCAGAGAGTGCTGGAAGAGCCTTGGTTGCGATGGTTTGAAGTGCTGTATTCATCATAGTCGTTATCTGAATTTAGTTCCCACCACAAAGCATTTGCAGCATCAATCTCGAGGTGGTTTCGATGATTGACGCTGCAAAGGTAAGGTGTTTTTCGCAACCTTGCAAGAAAAACAACCTTGCGAACGGTTCCGTTCTATTTGGAACTATTATTCAAAACTTATTCACTTTCAGAAATTCTGGAATCCATGTCATAACTGATAAAACTCCAGCAACTAAACAAGGAATATAATAAGGATTACCAGTACGACTTAGATATTCCACAACTGGAGTTCCTTTATGATTAAGTGATTGCGAATAAAGGGCAGTCATACATGCCAACTTCCCCATATAATCTTGCCCGACATATTGACATAAGTTTTTGTTCTCAAATTTGAATGCAGTTGCATTAAAATGGAAACTCCCATCTGGCTTATACTCTCTTTTAAAACATCCACATTTTTCAAATAATTGGAATATGAAACCTTCAAATAAGGAACGGATACATTTGGCTACATTATCTATATCGTCCTTGTTCTTTATAAGTTTTATAAGGATTTGTTCACTTTCAAGGATTCTTGCATCGCCAAATATTTCTTTCACTTTAGGAATTGTAAAGACAGTGAAGGCCAAAGCATTCTGTTGTTTTGCTTTCACATTTGGTAAATCTTTAACCGCCTCTTTAATATAACTTAAGACAGCCATTTCATCCTTTCCTTTTTCGAAAACTTTCGCATTACCAATAGCATTAATAAATTCCTCATTGCTGATTGTTAGTGATTCACCGCTAAAGATAGCAAAAGGTATTTGCCTCGTTTCTAATAACCTTCTAACCTCATGCATACCTCCTGTACCGGCTTGTTCTGATGATGAGGTACGATACCCTCTAGCATCAAGAATTGCAGCGTCAATTTGCTCTGGATGCAAATCAATCATGTTTTTTGCATCCTCCGCTGTTTCTACTAAGATCAAATTAACTTCTTGTTGCTTAGCCAAATTGAAGAAATCTCGAAGAGTTGCAGCGTTGTCTTCGAGCCATAATACGTTAATCATTTTCTATTTTAAGTTTAATTTCAATAATAAATGGATATTTCTTGTCTTTATTTAATTGCAGATGTACAATACCATCTTGAGCATTGATGGTATCTCTAATAATACTCCCTCCAAAACCATTATGACCTGTTTTCCCTACATGCAAACCTCTTGTAAAATATCCCTCTTCTGTCAGAGTAGAATCTGGTGGGTTTCCATTGTTGGCAAACGATATGATAACCATATCATTTTCACGATATGCATTTATGCGTAACTCATAATCACAACGATTGAAATCTGTAAACGCATGACGTTCAGCATTCGAAAGAATATTTGCAAAAACTTTGTTAATTCTATCATCAAGTAAGCAAAATACATTTTCAATATTATCGGAGAGAGATAGACAGATTTTATAATAATCTCTTTTTAGAGAGCCACTCACAAAAGACTTCAACAAATCCGCTATATTCATCTTACGTTTTGGGACAGTATCTGTTAGAAGCGTCATTTGTTTCAGAAATTCTGTGACATGCGAAACACTCTTACTAATATTATCCAATGCATCTTCTATTGTATAATCAGCCCCCATAGAGTCGTTCAATGTCAAGGGACCTTTTTGTAACATCATCTTAAAATTATGTGCAGTCGCATTTATGGACGATAGGTATTGTGCTGCATCATGTTTCAAATAATGCAAGTCTACAGAAAGAGCCTTTCTGTCTTCTTCACGTACTTCTTTGATTAAATCAGCATTCTTCAATCTATATTCATCCTTTTTCTTAAGGTAATACTCATGTTGTTTCTCCTTAGTTGGTGCCATAAGAATATAATCGGTATTAAAGGAGAAGTGATTGGCAAATTGATATATTACAAAATCTTCATCATAGTCTTCTGAAATTTCAATTTCATTGATATACGTTTGGCATTGAGGGTGGTAGTCATCTTGGCAGAAAATACAATATCTATAACATATTGGATGTACTTTACTACAATTTACCCTTAAAAAACTTTTTGACCCATTCCATAGCAACCCAGATTCTGTCATAATTCGACACTCCAACTGAGTCCTCTCTTTATCAGGGCCCTCTCCTCCCCAGGCAATTGTCTCTGCGATTTTATAATACTTCTCATCATAAAACTGTGGATCCAAAAGATAATAATTGTTGTTTTTCTCAACAATGAATGCCTTTTCTGCAATTTCTTTGGAAAAGTCATCATTATAGATGTCGTTATCAAGAAGATACTTCGGTGAAAGACTTATATTGAAAGGATCTGCACTAAGACGGTTAATAATTATTTCTTGGGGAACTTCATCGACAGGGATATTGTGATTGGATTTTAACCTTAGTATATCATCAATTTTTCTAAATACGAAATCCATCTGATCCGTATCACGGAATACTTTACTTAATTGAACATCTCCTGCAGGAGCATATAAAAAGTCCTCTTTTGTAAGCTCTTGATAATTGTATGCATTAGAACTATTTGAGATACAATTAACAAGCCCTTTCAAGAAGCCATTGTAATGTACATTAATGTCATCGGTACTATAAAAAGCTTCAACGGCGCGAACTTTTGAATTCTTTGTACCTCCCTGTTTATAAACATACAATTTATTAAGATTTTCCGCATAAGTCGCAGAAACATAGTCTGCAATAAGAGGGAAATCGGCATTCAAAAATGTACTTTTATCTATTATTTCTTTTTGCGGCTGTCCAAAGATGATTCCGCATCCACCTTTATCTGTAAGAGATAGTATTTTCTTAAAATCCAATGAGTCATTATCCTTTTCGACAAAAGAATAAATCGTATCAAATCGTGCTTCTTCAAATGGGAAAATCTCTTTACTGTCTTTATCTCTCTTGATAATGTGATATTTTTCATTACCTAAAAAGAAGAACGTATTTAACAAGGAACAACTGTTCAAATAATCTCCCTCAGGACATAATGTGTATGAAGAATAATTCAATTTCCCCGTAAATATTTTTTTGTAATAATAATCATTGTCCCCTATCACTAAAAGCCTGTTATTAGACAAATTTAAGTCCAATGTATTCGACGTCTGGTCTATCACTTCTAATAATAACTTAACATGAAGGGTAAATTCTGACATAACCCCTTCACTAAACAAAAGGTTTTCATTTGCCCATTGCAATAAAATTTTGTCATTCTCTGGAGTACGATAATTATGTAAGCTAAGTGATTTTATCAACAGCATCCATTTAGAGAACGACTCATGCATCTCTTTCTTTATAGAACTCCACAGATCGAATACTACAGTTTGGTTATTAGAAAAATGTTTGTTCAGCAAGATCTCCATGTCACATGTGTCTTCTGGGAAATCACCATCAAATGATTTCGTGTATGCTAAAAAAATTAAGAAGCATAGTTGCAAATCACGTTGAGGAGAATGAAATATCTCCATACCAGTAACAGAGATACGTCCCTCTTCGTCAACTTTGCGAACGATACCTCGCATAGTTTCAACTTCACTATGTATTTTATTTAGCAATGAAGCAAAATCCATTTTTTTCATATAAGGAGTTTTTATAATTTAAATTTTTATCGAACAATTAAGCTGTATGAGACTTTGACCTAATGATCTAAAATATACTGCATAATATGGTAACTTTTTAATCTCGGTAAAACGATAAGCCTTACGAACGGTTCTGTTCTACTTAGAACAGTTTTCTATTTCATCCAATAACTCAAAATCTTGTTCACGAATGAAATAAGGGTATTTATTTGTCTTAGGATTAGTATTAGCGACATAATTGAGCACCTTTATTGTCTTGCCCAGCCACTCTTTGCGCTTTAATAGAACCGAAAACTTTGTTCCCATATGAAAGATACCTTCATGTTCCTCCAATGCACCAATAAGTTCACTATCCAAGACATCATTCCCCTTTTCTTTTCTTTCTTCGATCTTAACTTCTATCTTTACCCATTTCTGTCTATTCTTTTCTTTATCCAGATGCCTTTTTATATAATGATTCATCCACTGTGTTACTTCGCACAATTGAAGCGCTATACTAAATATAAGAAGTCTTGAATTTCCTCCTAACGCAATAATGTGGTTGTCGTACTTTTCTATTTCCTCTTCGTTTAATTCAGTTAAATGAGATGATTCTGTCGAATGAGAATTGGAATTACCTAAGTTTATAATTAATGACATTATATCTTGAATATGTCGCGGGGCTATCTTTTCACCATAAGCCCCATATCTATATCCCAGTTTTTCTGCATCACGTCCTATCATAAACATAAAGCACTGATTTAGATTAACAATTCCTCCAGCAAAGAAATCGTTGGGGATTATATCTGCTTTTCCAGCCAATCTAAAGACTCCTTCCAATGCTTTTCTCATAGGATTATAAAATAAACGAGGAGTAAAATTCGGGTGAGCCTCAGGGAAATGCATTGCCTCTAAAATCACAGAAATATCATCGCAGACTTCTTTACCCAAAGAGGATAATGAATTAAATGTCTCACGATACAATTCCTGAATTTGAATTCTAGTTGATTTTCGAGCATGCGATTTGATCCTTTCATATAGAGACTCATTATCCACATTTTTTGAATAGTACTTTTTGTGGTTAAGTTCAGTCCAATCTGCATCCCATTGCAAACGATCATCATTGATTGAGTCGGAAACTTCACTTTCTGCACCTCCAGTAAGGACATACCAAGGTATGACCCTTCTCTTGTCCTTACTGATTGCTGCTATATCTTTCAGTGCTTCACGAAGAAAAACAATCGCACTATCTGCACTATCCCTATGGAATTTGCATTTAGCATCAAGAATGATAGCTGCCCATCTATCATATTCTGTCTCTAATGCAACTTTGGCATCATCCCAACAAGGAAATGATACTAATTCCAAGCCGAAACTTTCAGCTTTGATTGGATAGGTTTCTGTTACTTTAGGGTCGTCTTCAACCCACAGTACCTGTATTAAATCATAATCTTCCATTATATTCAAAAGTCTACTGGTTTAATTACTTTGTATTTACTTCCCATATCGTCGATATTATTAAAAGTCAGAACGTATTTCACAGTAAAGGTACTTTGGGGAGTAGAAACTATCTCCACCTTTCCATCATACCTTTGCATAATATCATCGATCTCATTACAACCAATACCATTATGTCCGTCGTGATGAAGAGAAGTTGACACGCCATACTCTAACAAAGATGCTGTATCTCTATCCTCCGGAATAGGGGTCCCATTGTTTTCTATCTCTATGACTAATGTCTTGCCTTCACCTCCAATATGCCATGAAAACTTTAATTGATAGTCTTCTCGAGATTTGTCGTTAAATGCCCATGACTGCGCATTGGAGATAATATTTCTAAATATATGTTCCAATGCGTCTTTAGGAAACAGGAATTGGCGTATAGATTGCCCTTTCTTTAAAGCAAGTTCTCTCCTTGATGGCTGTGTGTTGGTAAAAGCATACCCATCACTTTTTGCCTGATTATTGCCTTTCTCCCATGTGATAATAGGTTTGAAATTAAGCCAACCGTTCTCATTACGTGCGATGTAATCTTCCATAAATTTTTCCGGGTCAATCCATTCTTCCATAGCAAATGTATATTCTACGTCTGCTATATGTTCCAAGACAGGCATCATGTCCTTAATTCCTTTGGAAATATATTCGAATGCTTCACTCACCGTAGTTCCTTTGATTCTAGAGATAACATCATCATCAGCAAGATGTCCTGCATTACGCTCACGAAATGCGTTCAAAGCATAGAACATTGCTTCTAAAGAAGAAAGTGACTGAGTCAATGCATGCTTACGCATACGTACCGATTTTTTCTGATTATTAAGTTTTTCTCTAAGTTCAGAAATAATCTCACCATCCTTAACGAGTCTTTGAATCTCATCAATAATGATACTTTTTTCTGTCGGAACAAGAATCTCACGAAGATGTCCATAAGCACCATATAACCCAAACTGTTCGAACACACTTATTTGTCTATATACGATAGGCAAATTGATAATAGCCAATAGTGACAAGGCGTCTATTTGGGGGTTGGGATAAAGCACATGAATATCTGGAGATACAGCAATAGCTTTACCTGCTGCATTAATGAGCGCAGTAGCAATTCCCTCTTTAGATAACCTAAAGAGAACAGCATCCTGACTTCCATCAATGTACCTGCAATTTCTATAGTTTGAAATATGAATATCCTCATTAGTATATTCATTTCCAACTGCAAAAAGTCCAAATTTACTTAGCTTCCTATTACCATATTTCCATCCTTCCGGATTATTGGGACAGCCAGCTTTTTCCAAGGATGATAAGTCCAAAGCTCCGCGGAATGTCGTAGAAAGGTTTCCACTTTCAGCCCAAGGGGTATCCTCAGGAAGATTCTCTTTAACATCATAGATGTGAGCCATTCCAAGAGAACATAACTCTGTCAAAGGAACTGGAGCATCGTATTCAGACGGTTTTTCAAGCACATATACCTGTGGCACCAACAAATCTGAGTTGATTTCGGTTTTTGGTATCTGTACATACTTGCGAAGGCCCGTATTATTCTCTTTTCCTCCATTCTCTATCATTGTATGGAGTGCATCTAAATCCAATGTCTGTTTGAACAATTTTCCATCAGATTTTAGTGATGCGAAACGAGCGTCCATAAAAGATACATTTTTCCTTTCACACCCTTTCTCTACAATTACGATACAATGTTCTTCTTTATAGAAGCTCTTACCCATTACAGAGGGAAGCTGAATAACCTCAACCAGAGATTTGTCATCAATCAGTTGCTTCCAAAGCGCTTCTAACTCTAATGAGTAGACCTTTTTTTCTCCTGTGGCTTTAACTTTCTTTTCCCACAAATATTCTGTCGGGATAATGAGAAACATTTTACCGCCATTAGCCAAGTTCTGATATGCAGAAACAATCTTGTTTATAATATCTGGATCAGACGGCTCATCACCCATTACTGGTAATAGGTTTGGTATTGCACTTGGTATATATGGAATATATGACACTACAGCATCGTAATTCTGTGGTATTGATCCGTCTTTTATCACAAATGCATCTATATTATTGGCATAAAGGGCAACCTTCATCCAGGCATGCAATTTATTCTCATCGACCTTAGATTCGATAATATGTTCTGTTTCACGCAATTTGTCGCAATGTGCATTCCATCTTTTGTAAAAAGACATATAACTTTCTTCGCAGAAGAATGAACAATCCTCATAAAGGCATGCTAATTGTGCAAAACCAGTAAAGGGATTATAAACCTTTGAACCAGTGGGGATTGTAAAACGTTCTTTTACAAGATTCAGTACCTCTTTCGGTAAAAGATTAATGTCATTCCTGTCGTCATATTCAACAGCTTGAAGATCGTTGTTGGGTGTCTCAATGATATAGTTTACCATTTCTGTGAAATGACTCTTAAGGAAAGAATCTTCTTCATCAGTAAAAAATGAGGGATCATATTTCTCTGCTAAGAAATAAGATAAAACATCAGAATCTACATTATCACCTGCAACTTCCTTATAGAAATAGCCAAGAAGTTGCTCATTTGCTCTTATTGCATCAACATCTTCTTCAGGTATTCTAATGTCAAGACAATAACCTTCTATTCCCTGCTCATGAAGGCTGTAAGCAAAATCTATTTCAGCATCATACTGTCTCTTGTATTCTTCTGCAAGGTCTTTTGCCTTCTTGCTCTCCTTACCCACCTTAGTGCGATAAAGATTTACAAGGTTCTTTACTCTCTGCTGAATCTCTGCTGCGTTATGTTCGTTCTGCATAGTTTCTTGTGTTTTTTTGTTAGTACTCTATTTCAGGCATTTGTGTCTCAAATGCGCTGCAAAGGTACAACCTATTTTTGATTGCTGCAAGGAAATCACCATTAGGAACGGTTCCGATCTTCGTGGAACCAATTTTGGATAATATTGGGGAACCCATTATAGCATTCAGTATTGGCATGTCTTTTCTATTTTGATAGTGTTACACATTATTATTACTGGTATTCTTAGGGCGCAATTGATCCCAATACGGCTGTAAATGAGTTTGGATAAGAGTGCCAACATCTGTAAAGGACAATTGCTTGCCGTACTTGATTCGTTTGAGGAACCCTTTCCAATATAGTGAGCGGATACTATCAGTGAAGAAGTCCTCACTGAATAGTGGGTGGTTCTCTTTATAATCAGTACCACGATTGGCAAATGTAGCTTTGATAGCTTCTGAAAGAGTTGCAGAATCTAATGTCTGCTTTGACAGGATCTGGTACACGTCGAAGAAGTCCTTCATACGACTGTTTCCAAGCGATAGTGAAATCATGGCCTGAAACTTCTCAGCAACAACAGTCTCCAACGAGTAGGCCAAGATATTTGCACCTGGGGCTGTGCCAATCAAAGCTGGAAATGCCAACTGTTGGGGAGAAGGGGTGATAACATCACCAAAGCCTATATCCATGGAGATATTCTGTTGGGCAGTGTCAAGATGTGCCAGAAGAGAAAGACGCACTCCATGATACTCCTTGGAAATGGCTATCTCACTGGTTTCTATCGTATCGACGTCAAACACAACACCATCCTCTTCACATTCAATTTGGCAGATCTCTTGGAATATCTTCTTGATGTTCGCCATGTCGTTGCTGACATTCTTCGCCATGAAATCAATATCCAATGTAGGACGTGCCTGAAAACCATCGTGAGCATAGAGCAATGCGCCACCCTTCAAAATAAACTTGTCCTTATAGTCGCTAACAGAAAGTCTGTACAATAGTCGCTCTTGAAAATAGCGTGAGATAAGCAACTGCGAACTGTATTTCTCTGCCCGAGAGATATTAAGCAGGCGCTCCTTTACTGACCTTCCGTAGTTTTTGATCGTTTTTGCCATACTGTTAGATCATATATTTTACGAGTTCGTCCATACGCTTGCCCAATCGCATAGCATTGGCGTAGGCATAAAGACGTGTGATGTCACTATCTTTTCGTGAAAGATAGTTGCGCAGAATCTCTGAACTGACATCTATTCCAATCCTGTTACGATACTTGACGGCATCGCAGACGGATTTTTCCATATCGTATATCTTAACTTGAAAGCCCTCGATGACGGTTTCTGAAACTCCAAGTTCGAAAACGCTCTTACTCAAAAAGAATAGTTCAATGGGTGGGTATTCAGGCAAGGTAACCTTTCGGCTTCGCTCAATAGCGATACAATAAGCAAGGGGGATCTGGGTAGTCAGTCCATAGTGTGACCATGCAGAATACGCACACAATACGCCACCAGGAACAAGTCGTTCCACGTCAACCATTGGTTTCGCCAATCCTTCATTGAGCGCATAGATGCCTTGGCGCACGCGAACAATAGTTCCCTTTTCAACCTCATACAAAAGTTGGTTGTAAAGGGATTTCTCCTTTGCTTCTGCTGAGGATATATATCCTCCGTTCTGGCTGATGTACTCCTTGATATTCATCTTTCATTAGAAATAATGCTGCAAATATACTGCATTTTTTTGAAAGTGCAGTAGTTTTGAAGGAAAATTTGCTATTTATTTTCAGAATATTGCTGCATTTGCCTTCTAAGAATCTCCTTAATTTGCTCTCGCAAAGACAGCGGGCTGATCACTTCGAGATTCTCGCCATAAAGGAGGATTCGGCCTCGTAATTCACGATTTGGCTCTACCGTTAGTTGTAATTCACCATAATTGTCATCTTCATGCTCCCCAAATGGCATTGTTTCTTTTTGGCTATGGTGCAATGGTTTTGTAAGTAGCAAACCATGTTGATATTCCGTCTTCGTTCGAATGATAACTTCTTCAACCATAGCACCTTTCTCATGGGTGACACCTATTATATTATTAAAGAAGTCCTGATAGAAGCATTTTGGAGCAGGGATGTACTCCACATCATTCACCTCGCTGACTTCGCCAACGATTCGATCTAATGGTACATTATAGGCTTGATAAGGCTCGCGATCAGCCTCGCCAAATACAAACCAGCGACCATTATATTCTTTGATGAACTGGGGATGGAAGGTTAGTGTAAACAGTTCCTGACCAAAAGGCTGATAATCGAAACATAAAACTTGTTTATTAGCGATTGCCTTATAGAATACAGGCAACAGATCTATATTCGTGAGATTTTGCTCTGCACCAGAGCATATCCGAACCTCACCATCCTTAGATTCTCTGTTTGTATCAAGTAATAATTGCGTATTCTCAAAAAATGAAGAAAACCAACTTGCTGGCAATATACCAGCAGAAGCTTTGCAGAAAGCCACATAATCCTCTACCGACTTCTGAACAACAGCTTTGCGCTCTTCAGACAAAGGATCATCATTCTTACCTATATATTTATATGCCTTTCCCTTATTCTGCCCATTATCCTTGATGCATCCAGGACATGCTTTTTCCAAAGCCTTCAACACCTCAGGGAATGCTTTCTTCAGTTCACCATAACCAGGTTCGCTATTGCAAGCCATCTTATCGTAATAACCTTTCGGTCTGCCACAATATAAGGCGAGCACATCAGCATAACTGACAAAATCACCCTTCATCAATTCATCGTAAATCAGATTCACGAACTCTGATCTAACTCCAAATCCGGCAAAGATGTTCTTAGTAGGCATAATTTATACGTTTAGGACAGTGCAAAGATACAATATTTCTTTGAAACGACGAATATAGGAAGAGGAAAATTATGTTTTCGCAAGGCTTGTTTTCGATTTTTGCTTGGAAGGTGCGGGATTATTCCTTACTTTTGCGGTACGAACATTAAAATGATAAGGGAATTATGAAAAAGTTAATGATGACACTGATGGCTGTCGTATTCGCCATCGCAGCAAATGCTCAGTACAGCACCAACTATTACAACCAGTATGGTAGCAGTATCGGCTCTTCAACAACTAGTTCTAACTATGGTGGAGGCTACACCACGAACTACTACGACAAGTACGGTGGTAGCACAGGTAGCGCAACGACAAGTTCTAACTATGGTGGTGGAGCAACTACCAACTATTATGACAGATATGGCGGTAGTACTGGCTCTGCTACAACACATTCAAATTATGGAGGTGGATACACCACTAACTACTACGACAGGTACGGTGGTAGCACAGGTAGTTCAACGACAAGTTCCAACTATGGTGGTGGAACAACTACCAACTACTACGACAAGTATGGTAGCAGTATCGGGTCTTCAACAACACATTCCAACTATGGTGGTGGAACGACTACAACCTACTACGACCAGTATGGCGGTTACCTCGGATCAAGCACCAACAGATAAAAATTGAGGCACTCTACCCAGGCATCACTCTCGTTCTAGCCTGCTTCTAGCCATACTCAAACTGCCCATTTGAGTATGGCTACTCCTTGGGTAGGGCTTGTCAAGGGCTTGGCTTCACTATGTCAAAGCATATAAAGTCAACTTGGCATATCATCTTCTTCCGCCCGCTCAAATACAAATTCAACTTGAGGCATATTTTCCTCGCTCCCCTTGAGCGGCCTCGGGTTGGTCGTTTTCTTCGTAATAGTCTTCCTAACTCTTCTCAAGATTTCTATATATCTCATCTAAGTCTTCCTAAATAAAAGCTCTAACCTTCTCATATTCTCCAATAGTTCTGCAAATGCAGGTTTCTCACCATATATCATAGCGGATGCCATTTCTTCATAGTCCTTCTTCCAATGTAAGCCATCAGTAAACCCCGTGCCGTGAGATTTTGAAAAGGGCTTTGGAAA
>CAMHUC010000048.1 GCA_946188155.1 uncultured bacterium
TCGGGGTGAAGCTCTAACTCCCGTTTTTGGGTCACCCCGTTGCGGAAAACAGGTGCCACCTGATGCTTCTCGCTGAAATGACACTCAATCGGCATCGCTCTGCTGCCCATGACCTATCTGTAAGAAGTCGATGCTGCTCATAACGTCCATGCGTTTATAACAAGATTATGACGAAAGGAGTATTTACCATAGAGATTCTTTATTTCAAAATCTTTAATCCTTATAATTGTGGTTCCTCTTGTTTTGCTTGCAAAAATAAGCATTTTCTCGTGAAAAAAAGAATAAGTTGGTAAAACCACCTTATTTAATATAAATTGTTTGGTAATGTGCCATGGTCGTAAGCATGACTATAGGCTGATGATGGAAGTTTACGAACTCTTCTAACTTCTTATAAAAAGATTCGAAACGATCTATCAATTGAAGTCCCATTTCTGATGTTTCTAATGAAATGTCTAAATCGGTAAAGAAATTGATTTTGTTGTCTTCAAGAATCCCTTCCTTATATTCTTGACGTTGACGATTCAACCAGCCGTACAATGATTTTTCAAGTGACGATTCCGACTGGCTTCTTGGCTCCCTTTTATATGTTTTCAAGAACCACTTTAATAGTTCATGCACCTGTTCTTTCGACATCTTGACAGTATGCCCTGCCGAACGGATATACGCTTCGTAGATGTCCTTTCCGCGAAGATAGATAGGTTTGTTTGTCTGTTCTGGAATGCGTATGAATAGCAGAACATGTCCTTGATAGTCAACAACTGTATGTTCCAACTGGACTGACCATGCCAGATTATTCTTGGCAATATTACCTAGTTTATTAGTGATTTCTTCTATTTCGTTCTTTGACAGGGTTGTAAATGTCGTATCGTCATTCACGCCAAAGACAAGAAAACCGCCGTTGGCTGTATTGGAAAAAGCACAAATGTGTTGGGCCAGCCTGTCTGACTTATCTGATAGCGCACATTTCCAGTCTATGCCATTCAGTTCTTGGGGAACCGGATGCAGACTGTCCTCCAGTGCCTTGATTGCTTGTTCTTGCCAATTGCTCGTTCTCATAATTATCAATTTTGGGTACAAAGGTACATAATTTTGGCGAGATTAAAGTGTATTTCAAGTTTTAACTTGCGATAATTACTTCTTCCTTGGGGCAAGAGTTGTCTCAATAATGCCATCAAAAACAAAATAAACGTTAAATTTATTGCTTTTCGATAAAGTTTTATTGTTTTTATTTGGTGGTTTAGAAAGAAATGCCTACTTTTGCATATCGAAATTCAATAAATAACGAAACAAAAACGATAAAATTACGTATGAAATCAACAAAATTATCCCGTTTTTCTGCCTCTAATGTGGCTACAGCAATCTTTTTGCTGACTCTTGTAGGTCTGATGACTTGGTTGATAACAGGAGACGTGCGTAGGATGCAAGCGGCTACCACTAACTTTGACTTTTATCAGAATGCTATTTATCTAATAGACAATATTGCACGGACATATTTCTTCGGCATCATGATGCTGATGGTTTACCTTACTTATATTAACAAGCAGTACTCCAAATGGTGCGTAAGACTGTTTTATGTGACGGGTATATCAACGCTTGCCTATTATGCATTCGCCAGTAATTATTACGGCTATGTGTTCGATCATGTTGAAAGCGAATATATAGATAAAACAGTCTCTTTGGCGCGTTCGCTCTTCACAGGCCCTCTCTATTGGATTATCATAGGTTTTTTCTTTGTGCCTAAGATTCTCAAAGATGCCCAGAAACAGAAGGAGGAACAGGAACTAATAGTATAATCAAAATAACTAACGAAAGATATGAAAAAGAGACTGAATTTCTTCTGCGTGTTGATGTTGCTACTGATGACTTCAGAAGTGGTGATGACGTTTATAACTGGAGCAGATGCTTTTCGGGAAGGTTGGAATGCGGGTCGGAATGCTGATCCTGCTAACACCTGGGGGCATCTGCTGGAGTTCTTCGCCGAGATGTTCGCCATTGTGGCCGCCCTTGTATCGTTTCTCAGCTTCGTCCGATTCATACTTAACGTGAATCGTAACAAGGTGTTTGTGTGGGAGAATGTAAACCTACTCCGTCTTACAGCCTGCGGATTGATAATAGTTGCTGTAGTAGCAACGTGCGATGAACTCTATACTGGTTGTAGCCTCGTTGATGTATACGATCACTTTTTCGATGCCTTCCTCTTTGGAGTGTTTAATCTGATTGTATCCGAGGTATTTGCCGTTGGCTTGAAGTTACAGGAGGAACAGGATTTAACGATATAACGGCCTATGGGAAAAATCATAGTAAACCTCGATGTTGAGATGGCTAAGCGAAAAATGTCGCTCAGCGAATTGGCAGAGAAAGTCGGCTTGACGCTGGCAAATCTCTCTATTTTAAAGACTGGCAAGGCCAAGGCAGTCCGCTTTACAACCCTTGAAGCCATCTGCCGTGTGCTAGGCTGTCAACCAGGAGACATCTTAGAATACAGAGAAGAATCACAAAACTCTAACTAATATGAAAAAGGTAAAGATATATGGTTCAAAATGGAACCCCGTCGTGGGTATCATAGTGTTCTTCACTTTTATGATAGCCTGCACATTTGGCATGTATCAATCTGGAGGCAAATCTAATAATGGATTATTGATACCTGCGATGATGTTTGCACTCTATGCTGCTGTCGGTATTATTGCACTCGCCATTAGGAAACCTAAGTTGATTATTTCAGATTACTCCGTGATGGTGAACACGTATGTACCTTGGGAAGCTTGTTTCGAAGAGATAGACTCGTTCTATCCAACCAAATACAAGGGACAGGAAGTGATAGGCATCCGCTATAAGAAAGACATTGAGACAGGCATAACAATAGAAGAAGTGGAAGACGGACTAAGCGCTCGCGCCAAAACGCTCCTGAATCCTGGCGAACCCTACGACATCTATGTCACTGGTCTCGCCAAGAAGCCAAAAGAAATACTCAATTTGCTGAACGACAGGTTGAAACTTTCAAAAGAATCGTAAAACCAATCAAACATAGATACAATGAAAAAGAAAACTATTATCACTATTCTGCTGTTTATAGCAGCAATCACCGTAAACGCACAGTTCCTTTTCCGCATAACTAGCGGTGGACTGAGTAAGCCATCGTATATCTTAGGTTCTATTCATACCTTACCAGGCTCATTGCTCGACAGTATCCCAGAGTTTCTAGTAGCAGAGTCAGAATGTCAGCAACTATACTCCGAGTATGATGTTAGCGACCAACAAAAGATGAACGATGTGAAAATGGCTGGTCAGCATGCGACAACGCTACCTAATGGCAAAACTATCTTCGACGTGCTGAACAAGGAGCAAACAGACCTCTTGAATGCTAAGTTTAATGAGACTTTCCACGTTAACCTGACAGATTCGGTCATGAAGGCGACATGGAATTATCAACCATTTGTTTTTCCCACAACCTTCATCCTTATTTTCTCAACAGAGGAAATGAGAAAGCATCCGGAGCTTGGTTTGGTTGGCACACCGATGGATCTTGTCTGCATAACGAGGGCTAAGGAACGAGGTATGGTGCTTGGGCAACTTGACCAAATTCAGAGTCAGGACAGTCTCACCAAGATGCGCGACACATGGATGGAGAGTCTTGACACTCAGGTGGATTCTCTGATGTCGTTCCTTCATAGTTTCAAACAGCGCAAACAGCAAGCCATTGATGAGGTTAAGGCTGCTGTAACATCAGCAGAACTATGGAAGAAGGGCGACTACGACAGTTTCAATGCTGACAGTTTCTGGCTTTCACAAATCGATAAAAACCCAACTTTATTCAAGCAACGCAACGAAAAGTGGCTCCCCAAGATTACTATAGCTATGCATGAAGCCCCAACACTCTTCGTTTTCGGTGCGGGACATCTGATAGGCCCCAATGGCATTATCAGCAAACTCCGTGAGGCTGGTTATCAAGTAGAACAGATAAAGAAAAACTAAAGAATTATGGAAGATAGAAAAATTAACGTATCCATCAAGGTATGGATTTACATCCTTTTGGCTATGGCAGCTTGTTGGGCAGTTCTAGTGGGTCTTAGCAGGACCATTGGAGGCCCAGGGGCTATAGGGGCAGATAAGTATCACATGATAACGACTAGTAGTACCTTAGTTTGCGGACAAGCTTCTCAAAAAAATAAAAACAATCAAATGATTTGGTTCTTTCGGAGTTTTGTTGTACCTTTGCACCCGATGATGAGTCATAAAACGGCTGGTGGCTCATCATCGGGTGTTCTTTGAAGCAATTCATAGCAGAACAAAGAATTGAGTACGGTCTCTTATCCGTAACCCTCAAAATCCTCAATCTCCCAAACTGCCTTTATATAAAGAAATCCTGCAATATCTTCCAAAGTTACGAAAAAAAACTCTGACTGATGCCGATTCTCAGAGATTATTTATAATTTTGTGCGCAAAAACTAAGTAAAAGAACAGTATGGAAGAAATGAAGATGAACATCTGGCAACTGCTCAGGAATATCCTGCCCTTTGTGATGCCCTATAAGTGGCTCATCGCCGTCACCCTCGTGCTCACCCTCATCGGCTCACTGATGGCACAGGTCAACGCCGTGGTGCTCGACCGTGCCGTCGATGCCATCAACGCCCTGCTGCAGCAGCCAGGAGGCTTCCAGTGGAGCCAGGCCCTGCGCATACTCACCGTCATCACCGTCATCCTGCTGGGCAAGGAACTCATAGGGGCCATCGTCACCTTCTGCCAGCGCTACTACGGCGAGAGGATGCGCATCCTCGTCAGCCGCGACATGTCGCTCAGGGTCGTAGACCGCATCCTCTCCTTCCGCATGGCCTTCTTCACCAGCGAGGGCAACGAGACGGGCAAGCTACAGTCGCGCATAGACCGGGGCATCATGAGCATGAGCAACACGGTGAACAACTTCTTCATCGAGATTCTGCCGCTCTTCACCTCGGCCATCCTCGCCCTCGGCCTGATGTTCGCCGCCAACGTCTACGTGGGCCTTGTGGCCCTCTGCATCGTGCCGCTCTACTTCTGGGTCACCTACATACAGGCCAGCAAGATGAAAGGCGGGCGCCGGGGCATCTTCGGAGGCCACCAGGCCGTCAGCCAGGGCATCCTCAACATTCTGGAGAGCATCACCGTCATCAAGTCGTTCAACCGCGAGCAGATAGAGGCCGAGCGACAGGCCACCATCCAGCGCTCGATGACCGACCTACAGCTGAACACCCGCCGCCAGGCGTATCTTTTCAATGGGCTGAAGAGCTTTCTCGAGCAGATAGGCACGGTGCTCATCATCATACTTACGGCCTATCTCGTGCTCATCGACTATCCCGGCATGTCGATTGGAAAGATCATGTACCACGTGATGCTCTTCGCCAACGTCAGCGCCCCCATCCGTCAGCTCCACCGCATCTACGATGACATGAACGACGCCCTCATCTACGCCGAAGGATTCTTCGGCATACTCAAGGCCGACAGCGAGGTGGAGCCCACGGGCGAGCATCATCCAGCGCAGGTCAAGGGCGACTTCGAGCTACGAGGCGTCGACTTCACCTACTCGAACGGCACGCAGGCCCTCTTCGACGTGTCGATGAAGATAGAGAGCGGCAAGATCACCGCCCTCGTGGGCCTCAGCGGAGCCGGCAAGAGCACCATCGTCAACCTGCTCGACAAGTTCTACCAGCCGCAGCAGGGCGTCATCAGCCTCGACGGCCACGACCTCACGGAGTGGGACACCCAGTGGCTGCGCGACAACGTGGGGCTGGTGCTGCAGAAGAACCACATCTTCGACGGCACCATCGAGGAGAACATCCTCTACGGCTGTCCGCAGGCCACGCACGAGGATGTGGTCAAGGCGGCCCGTCAGGCCTACCTCTACGACCAGGTGTCGCAATTGCCGCAAGGCTTCCAGACCTCTGCCCTACAGCTCAGCGGCGGCCAGCAGCAGCGCGTGGCCATCGCCCGTATGTTCATCAAGAATCCACCTATTATATTTTTAGACGAGCCCACTGCCAGCCTCGATGCCATCGCCACCGAGCAGATCAAGGCCTCCATCGACGCCATCAAGCGCGGGCGCACCGTCATCATCATCTCCCACAACATCGGGCAGATTATCGATGCCGACCATATCTACGTGCTCCAGCAGGGCCGCGTGGTGCAGTCGGGGGCTCCCGACGATGTCTACCGCCAGGGCGGTCTCTACAAGGAAATCTTCGACGCCTCGGCCCGCAGCATGAATGCCGACAAGATAGCTGCCACTACCACGTTCTGACCATCAATCTCATTCCATACTAAAAAAGGAGAGACCCGTCAGGTCTCTCCTTAATCATTAATCATATGTGGTTCAGAACTTCGCCATCTTGATGGCCACCACGGCGCACTCGTCGCCCTTGTTGCCGTGACGGCCGCCTGCCCTGTCCTTAGCCTGCTGGAGGTCGTTGGTGGTCAGAAGGCCGTAGACGACGGGGATGTTGCTCGTAGCATTGAGGCGGGCGATGCCCTCGGTGACGCCCTGACAGATGTAGTCGAAGTGGGGCGTCTCGCCACGGATGACGGAGCCGAGGATGATGACAGCATCGTAGCCGTCGTTGAGCGTCATCTGGTGGGCTCCATAGATGAGTTCGAAGGAGCCGGGCACAGTCTTCACGTGAATGTTCTCAGGCAGAGCACCGTGCTTCTCGAGGGTGCTGACGCAGCCTTCAAGCAGTGCTCCCGTGATTTCAGGATTCCACTCTGCGACGACGATGCCGAAAATCATGTTGGAGGCATCGGGGACTTTCGAGAAGTCGTAGTCGCTTAAGTTGTGTAAGGCGGTAGCCATCCGTAAACTATAAACTATAAACTGTAAACCGTAAACCGTAAACTACTTACAGCGCTCGATATAGGCATCGATGGTCTGATACTGCATCGAGTTGAAGTACTTGTCCTTCACCTGCTGGTAGAGCTTGAGGGCCTCAGCCTTCTTGCCCTGGCTCTCAAGTATCTCACCGGCTTGGATGAGGAATGTGGGCGAGAGCGAGTTGTTGTCGGCCCTCTCAGCAGCCTTGGTGAGCGTGCTGACAGCCTTGTCGAGCTGGTTCAGATGAGCGTAGGCATTGCCCAGCGCACCGATGGCAGCCGGCGAGATCATAGCGTCGTCGGCACCGTCGAACTTCTCCAGATAGTTGGCTGCATCCTGCCACTTGTCGAGGTTGGCATAGCAGAGTCCGGCATAGAGGTTGGCCAGGTTGCCGGCCTTGGTGCTGCCATACTCGCTAATCACGTTGAGGATTCCCTTGTACTGTGCGCTGTCGCCGTTGAGGGCCTTCTGGTAGTCGCCGGCGATGAAGTACTGCTGGCCCTTGGCGAGCAGGGTGCTTGCCTTCTGCTCATTGGGACCGGATACATAAGTCTGATAAAGAACGACGCCTGCAATGACAACCACGATGGCCACCACTGCTGCAATAATAGCCTTCTTATATTTCAGGAAGAAGGCTTCACTCTGATTGAGGGTCTGCTCCTCTGCTACGGGAGCGCCCTGCTGATTGTTGTTGTTTGCCATTATACTATTTATTTTTTTGCTATTTCACACGAAACGGCTGCAAAATTACAAAAAAAGCCACAGATTTCACAGATTTTCACTGAAAAAGTTTATTAATCTGTGTTAATCTGTGAATTCTGTGGCCAAAAATGCGTAATTTTGCACTATGATAATCGAAAAACTGTCGCTGATAAACTATAAGAACATCCGCGAGGCATCGCTGGAGCTGTCGCCAAAGATCAACTGCTTCATTGGTTCGAACGGTGCGGGCAAGACGAACATCCTGGATGCCGTCTACTATCTCTCCTTCTGCCACTCGGCCAACAACCCCGTTGACTCTCAGGTGATCCGCCACGGCGAGGAGTTCCTGATGATCGAGGGCAGGTATAGCGGAGGGATGAAGGCGGAGGGAGGAGGGAATACAGCCCCTCCGATGACCATCACTTGCGGCCTAAAGCGCGGCCAGAAGAAGCACTTCAAGAGGGACAAGAAGGAGTATAAGCGGCTCTCGGAGCACATCGGCCTGATACCGGTGGTGATGGTGTCGCCATCAGACACGCTGCTCATCGAGGGCGGCAGTGAGGAGCGCCGCCGGCTGATGGACATGGTCATCTCGCAGTATGACCGCAGCTACATAGAGGCGCTGAACCGCTACACCAAGGCCCTGCAGCAGCGCAACACGATGCTGAAGGCCGAGCAGGAGCCCGACCCGGAGGTGCTCGCCCTCTGGGAGGAGCAGATGGCCGCCACGGGTGAGGAGATATACAGCAAGCGCGAGGCACTGGTGAGTGAGCTGACACCCGTGTTCCAGCAATACTATGAGCGGATATCAGGCAACCGCGAGCAGGTGGCCCTCACCTACGTGTCGCACTGCCAGCGGGGGCCGCTGCTGGAGGTCATCCAGCGCGACAGGATGAAGGACCGCGCCGTGGGCTACTCGCTGCACGGCATCCACCGCGACGACCTGGAGTTCTCGCTCGGCGGGCACCTGATGAAGCGCGAGGGCAGTCAGGGACAGAACAAGACGTTCGTAGTATCGCTGAAGCTGGCACAGTTCGGATTTCTCAAGCAAGTCGGCACTGCCAATCCCTCCAGCGCGGGCAGGCAGACCACTCCCCTACTCCTTCTCGACGACATCTTCGACAAGCTGGACGCGCAGCGAGTGGAGCAGATTGTGGCACTGGTGGCCAGCGACGAGTTCGGACAGATATTCATCACCGACACCAACCGCGAACATCTCGACCAGATTCTCTCTGCCTCATCCCACGACTACCGCATCTTCCACGTGGAGAATGGCGAGGTGAAAGTGAGAAGTGAAGAGTGAAGAGTTTGCTGCCGCCGTTGTAACAAATCGTAAATAGAAAATCGTTAAATAGTAAATAGTATCCGTGTTTAAGAGAGACGTTAAGGATATCAAGGAGCTGATTCTGAGGAATCTGAGAGCTCAGGGGCTGGAGACGCCGCTGCAGCAGAAACGGCTGGTGGATGCCTGGCCCACAGTGGCCGGAGAGCTTATAGCGAGCTACACGGGCAGCGTCGTTATCCGCAACCAGACGCTCTACGTACATCTAACGAGCCCCGCGCTGAGGGCCGACCTCTCCATGCAGCGCACGGAACTGGTCAGACGTCTGAACGAATACGTGGGGAGTCAGGTGATTGTCGACATCCGCTTCCACTAAACCACCACGTCGACGGCCACGTCGTAGGCATCGACGGGGACTTCCGGCACTTTCTGGAAGTCGAAACACACACCTATCTTATAAATATCAGGGTGCGCGGCCAGGAACCGGTCATAATAGCCACGCCCGCGACCAAGGCGGCGACCAGAGGAGTCGAAGGCCAGGCCAGGGACGAGGATGACGGCGTTCTGAAATTGACAATTGACAATTGACTTTTCTAATTGACAATTCTTGCGTCCCTTCGGTAGCAAGCGAGCAAAGCTCGAGCGTACAATTGACAATTGAGAATCGGAGGGTATCTGAAGGCCATCCACCAGGTCAGAATTGGGCTCTTCGATGCCGTAGTCGGGATCGGGCTCTTCGATGCCGTAGGCCCCCCGAACGAGGTCGGCTCGTGAGGTGTAGCGGTGCCACGCCATCGTGCCGGGCCCCGTAACCTTAGGCAGGAGCACCGTCTTGCCCTCTGCCGCCAGTTCGTCTACCAGCCGGTGCGTAGAGACCTCGTCGGGCAGCGAGTAATAGGCAAATACGGTAGCGGCCTGAGCCAGCAGCGGCCTGAGCCTCGCAATAACAGGAAGCGACAGTTCCTCCAGCTGCTGTGGAGTGAACTGCCGCTTCAGGGTTCTTATCTGCTGTCTGAGTTCTGCCTTAAGCATGGGCTACAAGTGAGGCCTTGACATGCGTGCCGCGATAGTCGAACGCACAGGCCACCTTCTGTGGCTTCTGCACGGCTGTTGCGTCGGGCTTCTGCGGAAAAGCCTTGCCACTACGGAACAGGCGGAGCGTCTCGAGGATGGCGGGGTCGTCCTGATTGAGGTATTCCGTCCAGGCCTCCTCGTCGAGCATGTTGTAGATGATGCGGCTGTTGACGTAGCGTTCCAGCAGCTTATGCGATTTCTGAATCATCAGGTTACGCCGCTTCAGCCCGTTTTTCTCGGCCCAGGCGGCAAACTTCTCCACGGAGTTCTGGGCCTTGAGATACTTCTCCATCTCGGCTGCCGTTCTGAACTCCTTCAGGCGAGCACGGTTCTCATCGGTGTAGGTGAAGGCGAACTGCAGTATCTGGCCTGTCATCGATGCCTCCTTATAGTAGGAGGTCATGCCCACAGTGTCCTCGGGCACGAAGATGTCGGGGGTAATGCCGCCACCGCCATATACCACGCGTCCGTTGGACGTATGGTACTCGGGCCCGGTGTGCTTGATGCTGTCCTGCGAGAAGAACTCTCCGTGCTGGTAACGGTTCAGCAGGTCCTCCTCGTAGCTCTTGTCGGAACCCGACGTGTAGGGCTTCTGGATGCAGCGCCCTGAGGGCGTATAGTAGCGGGCAATAGTCAGGCGGATCATCGAATGGTCGCTGAACTCAATGGGTTGCTGCACTAGGCCCTTTCCGAAGGAGCGCCGTCCGATGATGGTACCGCGGTCGTTGTCCTGGATGGCTCCGGCAAGAATCTCGGAGGCCGAGGCTGAACCCTCGTCGATGAGCACCACGAGCGGTATCTGCTGGTACGAGCCCCGCCCGTCGGAGCGATACTCCTGTCGCGGCGACTTGCGACCCTCGGTATAGACGATCAGCTGGCCCCTGGAGAGAAACTCGTTGGCAATCTGAACGGCCGAAGCCAGATAGCCGCCGGTATTGCTGCGCAGGTCGATCACCAGATTCGAGAAACCTTCCTGCGAGAGCTTCGCCAGTGCGATGAGCAGTTCGGGATAGGTGTTCTCGCCGAAATTCTTGATCTTGATGTAGCCCGACGTCTCGTCGAGCATGTAGGAGGCGGTGATGCTCTTCATCGGTATCTCGCCTCGCGTGACGGTGATGTGGCGCAGCTTCTTCTCGCCATAGCGCAGGATGCCCAGCTTCACCTTCGTGTCCTTAGGACCCTTCAGGCGGTGCATGGCCTCCTCGTTGGTCACCTTCTTGCCCACGAACACGGAGTCGTCGACCTCCACGATTTTGTCGCCTGCCATCACGCCGGCACGCTCTGCGGGGCCGTTACCGATAACGTTCTGCACGCGGATGGTGTCCTTGCGAATGGTGAACTCAATGCCGATGCCCGAGAAGGAACCCTTCAGGTCGTCGTTGGCTATCTGAACGTCCTTGGCTGCGATATATACCGAATGGGGGTCCAGCTCTGAGAGTATCTGGGGCATGGCTTTCTCCACCAGGTCGTTGACATTGACGGTGTCCACATACTGATCGTCGACAACGTGCAACAGGTTGTTCAGCTTGTTGCCACTCGAATTGATGATGTTTAGCCGATTCCCGGAGAAATGGTTGGCATAGAAGGTGCCCACCAGGATGCCAAGGACGACGCACAGGGCCATCCACAGCGGGGTAAATCGGGTTGACTTGTTCTGACTCACGGTGATATTTACTATTTACGGATTTACAAGTTACGATTTATTGGTCTATTTCCATCAGGACAACGTCGATGCCGGCCCGGCGAAGCAGGTCGATGCCGTCGGTGAGGCGGTAGTTCTCACCATAGACCACACGGCGGATGCCTGCCTGGATGATAAGCTTGGCACACTCGATGCAGGGCGATGCCGTGATGTAGATGGTGGCACCGTCGCTGTTGTTCGACGAGCGGGCCAGCTTGGTGATGGCGTTGGCCTCGGCATGCAGCACGTAGGGCTTGGTGAGGTTGTTCGCGTCCTCGCATACGTTCTCAAAGCCACTCGGCGTGCCGTTGTAGCCGTCGCTGATAATCATCTTGTCCTTCACCACCAGTGCGCCCACCTGGCGACGCTGGCAGTAGGAGTTTTCTGCCCATATCCGCGCCATGCGCAGATAGCGGTTGTCCAGTTTCTGTTGCTTATCGTTTGATTCCATTTCTCTTCAGCAGTGCATCGATAGTGGGCTCACCACCTCGGAAGCGTTTGTACAGGGTCATGGGTTTCTCGGTGCCTCCCTTCGAGAGGATGCAGTCGCGGAAGCGCTGTGCCGTCGGCTGGTCGAAGATGCCATTCTTCTGGAACACGGAGAAGGCGTCGGCGTCGAGCACCTCGGCCCACTTATAGCTATAGTAGCCCGCAGCATAGCCGCCGGCCATGATATGCGAGAACTGCACGGTCATACACGTGTCGGGCAGCTGCTCGCCGATGATGGCCTTTGCCCAGGCTTGCTTCTCGAAGGGGATGATGTCCTCATCGAAGGGGTCCGTCTTGGTGTAGTAGGCCATGTCGAGCAGCCCGAAACTTACCTGCCTCATGCAGGCGTAGGCCACGTTGTAGTTACGGCTCTTGCGTATGCGGTCTACGAGTTCGTCGGGGATGAGCAGTCCCGTCTGATAGTGGTAGGCGAAGGTTTGCAGGAAGTCCTTCTCCACGGCATAGTTCTCCATGAACTGCGAGGGCAGCTCTACAAAGTCCCACCACACGTTGGTTCCGCTCAGGCTCTCGAAGCGCGTGTTAGCAAACATACCGTGCAGGGAGTGCCCGAACTCGTGGAGGAACGTCTCCACCTCACTGAGCGTCAGCAGGGCGGGCTTCTCCTCGGTGGGCTTCGTCAGGTTCATCACCACAGAGACGTGGGGACGCACGTTCTCGCCCTTACGGTCGATCCACTGCCCCTGATACTCGGTCATCCAGGCCCCACCCTGCTTGCCCTTGCGGGGATGGAAGTCGGCATAGAACACGGCCAGGAAGGAGCCGTCGCGGTCGAACACCTCGTAGGCCTTTACGTCGGGGTGATAGACGGGTATGTCGCTGTTCTCCCTGAAGGTGATGCCGTACAGACGGTTGGCCAGCGAGAACACGCCGTCGATGACCCTCGACAGCTCGAAATAGGGTCGCAGCATCTCTGCGTCGAGATTGTATTTCTCCAGCTGCAGCTTGTGCGAGTAGAAGCCAAAGTCCCAAGGCTCCATCTTGAAGTCGCGGCCCTCCAGCTTCCTGGCCAGCCGCCCGATGGCCGCCACCTCCTTCTGGGCCGTGGGCTTGTAGGCGGCAATGAGGTCGTTGAGCAGTTTGTAGACATTCCTCACATTGCCTGCCATACGGTGCTTCAGCACATAGTCGGCGTACGACTTGTGACCCAGCAGCTGCGCCAGCTCGCGGCGCAGGTTGATCAGTCGCTTGCAGATCTCCAGGTTGTTCTCCCCATTGTCGTGCGTACACACCGTGTTCTTGGCCATATACATCCTCCGGCGCAGCTCGCGCTGGGTGCTGTAGGTCATGAAGGGGGAGTAGGACGGGAAGTCGAGCGTGAACACCCAGCCGTCCAGCTCACGCTCCTTTGCCGCCAGGGCTGCCGCCTCGCGGGCACTGTCGGGCAGCCCGTCGAGCTGTGCCTCGTCGGTGATATGCAGTATGAAGGCCTTGTTCTCCTTCAGCAGGTTCTGCGAGAACTGCAGCCCCAGCATCGAGGCCTCCTCGGTCAGCTGGCGCAGACGCTCCTTGCCGGCAGCGTCGAGCAGTGCTCCGCTGCGCACGAAGCCGTCGTAGCACTTGTCGAGCAGCATCTTCTCCTCTACCGTCAGACGGCGGTGGTGCAGGTGTACGCGCCTGATGCGCTCAAAGAGCCGCTCATTGAGGCGGATGTCGTTGGCATGCTTGGTCAGGATGGGGCTCAGTTTCTGAGCCAGGGCGTCCATCTCGTCGTTGGTCTCGGCCGAGAGCAGGTTGAAGAACACCGACGACACCCGGCTCAGCAGGTCGTAGTAGCCATCGCCGTCCTTCTCGTCGTCGATACTGATGATGGTATTGTCGAAAGTGGGCTTGCGAGGGTCGTTGATGAGCTTCTCTATCTGTTCGTCCTCGCGACGGATGCCTTCCATGAAGGCCTCCTCGAAATCTTCCAGCCGTATACGGTCGAAGGGTGCCACGTCGTGTGGCGTTTCGTATGGAAAGAAAAACGGGTTCTTTCGCTCTGTATTCTCACTCATAATTACTTACTAACGTATTTAGCATGCAAAATTACAAAAAATGTAAGAACCAAGCAAATTACGGTCTGTAATTTTATATTATTTCACATCAGCAGCCTCTCCATCTGGGGTATTTCCACCCTGCCGCGGTGCAGGATGAGCTTGCCGTCGTACTGCAGCTGGTTGAGCACACGGCTCACATCCAGGCGGCTGTCGTTGACCTCCAGGGCCAGGCGGTTCATCAGGATATAGAACTGCTTGGGCCCGGCGGGATAGATACAGTGCTGGGCAAAGAAGCGCACTACCCGGTCGCTGAGCGTGGGAGCGGCAGAGCGCCAGAACTGGCGCGACAGCTTCTGGGCGTGGGTGGCGAACAGGTTCAGCAGGTTCAGGCGGAACACCAGGAAATCCTCCGAGAGGCGCAGCACCTCGTCCTTGTCGATAGTGATGAAGTTGGCTCCCTGCTCCACGACAAACGTGTGGGTATAGCGCTGGGAATAGCCGAACACCACCTCCGGCTGCAGCATATAGGGTGCCGACATGTACTCCTCCACCCGATACCCCTTGTCGTCGGCCGTCGTCTCCACGCGCAGAGAGCCGTTGATGAGCAGATAGAGATGGGTGCAGGGCTCGCCGTCGGCAACGACAGTCTTGCCCGTCGCCACCTTCGAGAAGCCAAAGCGGGTGTGGCCGGCAACAAGCTCCAGGTCGTCGCGGCTCATTCCCTGAAATAGCGGGAACTGAAGCAGTTTGTCGTAGATGTGCAGAACAGGCATGGGCCTACAGTTTAGAAACGCTTACTGACTATTGCCCCTCGACTTTATCCTTCAGCGAGGGAGAAAACCACACGGCGTTCTGACCTTTCTCGTCGCTGTAGATGAAATAGGCCATCAGCTCCGGATGCCTCTCGAGCACGCTGCGGGCCTTCTCGATGCCCAGCACCATGAACGAGGTGGCGTAGGCGTCGGCAGTGGCGCAGTCGCTGGCCAGCACGGTGGCCGAGAGCAGGCTGTGCTGAACGGGGTAGCCCGTCTTGGGGTCGATGGTATGGGCGTATTTCTTGCCGCCTTTGTAGTAGAAGTTACGGTAGTTGCCGCTGGTGGCCATCGCCTTGTCGGTCACGTTGAGCACCGTCTGAAGCTCGTTACACGTCGAGAGGGAGTCGTCGGTGGGCTTCGTCACGCCAATCTTCCAGGGCAGCCGCTTGGCATTGACGCCGCTGGTGACTATCTCGCCACCCACCTCCACCATGAAGTTCGTCACGTCACGGCTGCGCAGCAGACGGGCCACCACGTCGGCACCATAGCCCTTGGCAATGGCCGAGCAGTCGAGCATCGTCTGCGGGTTCTGCTTCTGCACCTGTCCGCCCTTCATGCTCACCTTCTCGTAGCCCACCAGGAGCAGCAGGCTGTCCACCTGCCGTGGCGACGGATGCTGACCGCTCTTGAAGCCGAAGCCCCACGCATTCACCAGCGGGGCCACGGTGATGTCGAACGCACCGCCTGTCTCACGGGAAATCTCCATGGCTTTCTGAAACACCTCCTGGAACATCTTGTCTGTCGCCACCTTGCGGTTCTGGTTGACGGCGGTGATGATGCTCCGCTCGTTGAAGGGCGACAGTGAGTTGTCCACCTTCTGCAGCTCGGCCTGGATGCTGCGGTGCAGGTCGGAGTCGCACTGATAGGTGATATGATAGCTGGTGCCGAACACGAAGCCCTCGTTATGCTGATACGGCATCGACTGCTGCTGACGGATGATGAGCACCGAACCGACGATGAGCAGGGTCAGGAACGGCAGCTGCCACAATAGTTTCTTGCGAGGCCCGGGGTTCTGCATAATAGTAGCTTAAATATCGATGATGACGTTGAACGTGCCGCCAAGACGGCTGCCGCCAGCCTTGCCGAAGCCCGGCACATACCACGTACGGCCGATGATTCCGTCGTTGTGGGCAAGGCGCAGCTTATACCTCACGCTCCAACCCAGATGCAGCGGGCCGAAAATCTTGGCATCAACGCCCATGCCCACCTCCAGCCAGTGCTGGCTGCAGGGCTCGCCCTTCACACCGAAGCTGGTGTCCCACTGCCACACCGGGTCAGGGAACACGTCGCGCGCCAGGTCTACCTTATACGATGTGAAAGCATAGCGCAGACCGGCGTATAGACGGTACGGCCCGTGCTTCTTCCTGAGCAGGTTCCTGTCGATGCCGATGCGGAAGTAGGGGGCCGTCGTGTTGTAGCTGATACCCGTCACAGGGTCGTCGTTATGCCGCGCCTTGCCGATGCCAGCCTCCACGATGGGGAACCACTCGTCGTGAAGGTTCACCCGGAGCGCGGCCTCATACTGCCCGTTGTCCGACAGCTGCATCTGCGCAAGCCCTACCAGGTCGAATGACACGGCGAAACCGCGGAACAAGGGGATGGAGTCCTTCTGTATCGAGAAGAACTTCAGCTGAGCCGAGGCCCCCTGGGCTGCCACGAGCAGCAGCAGGCTAATGGCCGCTCTTCGGATATATGTGGAAATGTACCCTCGTGGTATCATAGTCTACTGATGAATTTTTCATAACGAGCGAGTCGATATAGTTCTGAGTGTACCTCACGTCGGTCAGCCTGTGGAAGAACGACGCACTGCAGTCCACCGACTCGAAATGGGGGATGTCGTCCTTCTTGATCCATACCGTGTCGCGCCATGAGGCGGTATCATTGAAGAACTCCAGCTGCAGCACGTCCTCAGGATGGCTGTAGCTGATGGGCAGCGAGAAGGCCGACTTGTTAGCAAGACGGTTCAGCACAATCTCTGCACTGCGGTTGCCACGCGAGGTGATCGTCAGCGAGTCGGTCAGGGTGCGACTGGTGCCGTCGGCATTACAGATGACGTACTGCACCGACACGGTGTTCTCCACCGGACAGTCTATCGACGAGCAGGCCGACAGGACAAGTAAGAAGGCAAAGAGTAACTTTTTCAATTCTTCTATTCTTCTATTCCTAAATTCTTATATCTTCTCTTCTATCTGATAGTCATTACGCCCGCTCGACGAACGGCTGATCAGGTCGCCCACAAAGCCCGTCAGGAACAGCTGGGTGCCGATGATCATCATCGTCAGAGCGATGTAGAAATAGGGCGAGTCGGTCACTAAGCGCTGGGGGATGCCGTTGGCCAGGCACCACAGCTTGTCGGCACCTATCACCACGGCTGCCACGAAGCCCACGAAGAACATCAGCGTGCCTAAGAAACCGAACACGTGCATCGGCTTCTTGCCAAACGTGCTCAGGAACCAGAGCGTCAGCAAGTCTAAGTAGCCGTTGACAAAACGGTTCAAGCCCATAAACTTCGACGAGCCATACTTACGGGCCTGGTGCTGAACCACCTTCTCCCCGATCTTGTCGAAACCGGCATTCTTGGCCAGGTAGGGTATGTAGCGGTGCATCTCGCCGTACACCTCGATATTCTTCACCACTGCCTTACGGTAGGCCTTCAGACCGCAGTTGAAGTCGTGCAGGTTCTTGATGCCGCTCACCTTGCGCGCCGTGGCGTTGAACAGCTTCGTGGGAAGCGTCTTCGACAGCGGGTCGTAGCGCTTCTGCTTGTAGCCGCTCACCAGGTCGTAGCCATCCTCCTTGATCATACGGTACAGCTCGGGAATCTCGTCGGGAGAGTCCTGAAGGTCGGCATCCATCGTGATCACAACGTCGCCCTGTGCCTGCTCAAAGCCACAGTACAGTGCCGGACTCTTGCCGTAGTTGCGGCGAAACTTGATGCCCTTCACCACGTCGGGCTGCTTCCGGTTCAGCTCCGAGATGATCTCCCAGGAGCGGTCGGTAGAGCCGTCGTTGATGAAGATCACCTCGTAGGTGAACCCATGCTCACGCATCACACGCTCTATCCAAGCGTAAAGCTCGGGTATCGACTCGTCCTCATTATAAAGAGGTATTACGACTGATATATCCACCTTATTTAGATTTGACTATTTACTATTTACGATTTATTACTGCTGCGCTGCATCACCAGGCTGATGGGCACGCCGAGAACCAGTCCCAGCGAGATGTTCACTGTCAGCATGTTCAGCGCATAGTCGATCGGGCGGATGCTCGCCATCTGCTCCAAGCTCTCCTCCACCATCGCCGTCATGCCGTACTCCTGCAGCATCTGCCGAGCCTCCTGGGTGGTGACCAGCCGAGAGAACTGGCTCAGCAGGAAACCATTGTCCATAAAGGCAAAATAGAGATACTGAGCGATGGCGAAGAGCACACCGCCGTAAAAGAACACAAACACTGTGTAGGCATAGCCGCGACGGAACGAGATCAGCCCCTCACGGCCATAGTCGCGAAACTTGCCCAGACGCTCGCCAACGAATACCGGGGTGTAGAGCATCAGCATCACGGCGGCCAAACCAAGCAACTGGTTCGACACACCTATTATATATAATGCGAAGGCTGCCCCCCAGAGCAGGGCCAGCAGGGCACCGTCCTGACGCGCAAAGGCTTTCAACTGTACATATTCCGCAGGAGTCAAAGCTATCTTCTATTTACTGATTTACTATTCACTATTTCTTTTCGGGTGCAAAATTACGCATTTCTGCGCAGAAAACAACCGTCCAAACATAAAAAATAGTTAAAAACCACCACGGCGGCAGCAAATTCTTCATTCTTCATTCTTCATTCTTCATTAAATTCACTACCTTTGCACCCGCAAAAACGGGCAGTCCTGTACGGCCAGCTCCCTTTGAATCCCCCAGGATGGGAACATAGCAAGGGTATTAGGTCGTAGCGGCGCGATACAGACCGCTGCCCACCCGCCTCTTTAGCTCAGTTGGCCAGAGCACGTGATTTGTAATCTCGGGGTCGTTGGTTCGAATCCGACAAGAGGCTCGGAAAGGCGAAAGCCTATTGAGCTGTAAGGCTCAGAAAAAGAAAAGGATTGGCAGTGGAGCCAATCCTTTTCTTTTGTGAATCATTTCACGCTGACTTTCCTCACCGAGCCGTTAGCCCTGATGATGTTAACGCCGCGCTGCACACTGCCGACGCGCCTGCCGTCGAGCGTATAGATGTCGGCATCCTCCTGATCCTTTGATATGCCGGTGATGGCTGTCGAGCCTTCCAGCACGGCTCCATTGTAGTACTTCACGCCGCTGGCCGCCTACGTTGTTTATATGCCAATATTCACCCAATTTACAAGACAAGTCAATGGTGATGCTCATCACTGTACCGCCCTGAATAGCTTCAAACAGCGATGGCATTTCCCTGTTTTTTATCACCACGCCCTGGCCGTCGAACGTACCGGCAAAGCCGCCAGTGATATGCTTAAAGCGGTCGCCGCCCATATCCAGTTCACTGGCCGTCACCTTAAAGGTCATACCCGTACAAGTAGGGCTCTTACTACTCCTACAGAAGGTGATGAACGCTATCATGTCCTCTTCATTGGCTATCTCGTAATAGCCGCCCTCACTGTTGTAGTTGAGTTTTGGTGCGGCATCCTGTGCATACGCCCCCACTGCCGGCAGCAGGGCTGCTAAGAGCACCACAATTAGTCGTTGTAGTCTTTTTACCATATTGCTTATTGTTTTTAAGTTAATAATGACCAGGGCTGAGGTAAGGGCACGAAAAATGGCGCGGCCACTCTTATGCACTTACCTAAGGGGCAGACCTCGGAATTTGGAACCCCTCTCAACAAATAAGAATGCTCCACGCCATAGGCGTGTGCATAGCTACACTTGTTGAGAGAAAATACCATAATCCTGTCTTTCCCTTCAGCTTCTACATCCGAACTTATTCCAAAATAGATTTCCGACGTCTTTTCGGTAAAGTGCGAAATAAAAGCTAATGCATCTGCGGCTCGGTGAACTAACGGCAGTCCAGCCTGTGGACTGACCATAGGGTTAGCAAGCGATGCCCTTGTTGGCGTCGTCCACTAATGAGCCGTTGCCGTCGTAGTAGTATTCCGTGCCTGAAGTTGACCCGTCGCGGAACTCCATCGCCCCGTAGACGGTCTGCAATGCGGCATCGTCCGAAATTTCTACGGGCCGGTTGCCGTCGAGGTGGATATGCAGATTGTCCACTTTGCCATATTCCCCGTCGCTCTTCTTGCCCCGCCGCTGGAACCGCTTCATCATGCCGTTCAGCGAGTACTCCACCACCTTCTCGTTGTTCGGAGCAGGTGACGGTTCTCTGACCCACTTTTGGTTGATACAATAGATGTTATTCATTCCTTTCATTAATAAGTTTAATATGCGAGCAAAGATACAAAATTAATATTATAACTGCAAGTAAATGATAGTAAAATCTCTTCTATACTAATAAATAACACTCTTTTTGGGGCAGTCTCGGCAATTATTTGAGTGGGGCAGAGTCCCCTGACCCACACTTGACCCACCTCAGATGACCCAGCCTCCCTATTTCAAGCTGACTTTCTCCGCTGCCTGCTCCCCATCCACATTAATATATATAATATACTGGCCCCGACGCAAGCCGCTGCAGTCGATGGAGAACTGGCCGGCACCCGTCTCGCACTGCTGCTCTGTGTGCCTGTATGTGTATCCCTGGCTGCTGGCCACCAGAGCCACCACCTTCACATCCTGTATGGCATCGTAGTTGACGGTGATCACGTCGCTGCCGCCATCCTGCGAGACAGCGTATGCAAAGCCGTTGTCCATCTGACGTTTGATGCCGGGAACGCCGTCTGGGATGGAGCTGTCCGACTGTCCGCGAGTCTTTGCTGCCTGCTCCGCTGCCAGCCGTTGCCTCTCCGCCTCGTTCTCCGTGTCGTAGGCCAGTGCCTCCTGCACCTCAGGCGTGCAGACGAACACTTCCTCCAGCGTTCGTTCGCCCTCCACGGTCAGCGTCCTTGCCTCCAGCACGGGGTAGCGGTAGCCCTCGGCATACCACCGGTAGACATCCTCACGCAGAGGTGTGCCGACGGTATGCATATTGCTGACGATGCTGTCAACAGTAAATTTCGCCACCCGGTATTTCATCGTGTCGACGGGTGCCACCTTCGTACAGATATGGCGCTCGGTGTGCAGCCGCAGCACGCTGGGCAGGGTAGTGCCGTCGGGCAGTGTCATTCTGCCCCTGGCGTCTGCCCGTGTCTGATAGGTGCCAAACCGTCGCACGAACAGCCTCTCGCAGTAAGGCCCCGTGGCGCTGAAGTAGCCGTCGACGCTGTCGCCGGGCTGCATCGGGAACCTGAGCCAAGTCTCAGCCATGTCGTAGCTCATCCGCCCCATGTAGTCCTCGGTGCCGATGATGTCCGTCTGGCTGGGCGACTCCCGGAGGCTGATGCGCTCGCCACGCTCCCTGCCAGTCAATGTGTCCTCCTGCAGGGTATAGGCGCACCTGTATCGCTTCCTGCTGACTTCGGCCCCTTCCAGGCTCCAGTCGCCCTTGCTGCCCAGCAGTCCGTCGATGTCTGTCTCCACCCGCTGCTTCGTCAGCATTTCGTCGCTACGGTAGCTGTTCAATCGATGATTGATCTGCTGTCCGCTCATTGTCAGGCAGAATGTTACTTCAGATAGTAATAATAAAAAATGTTTCATATTATTCAATAAATTTGCTTGTTAGCATATGGTCTCAACTTCGATATAACGGAAATATGTTTTATAGAATGTTAAAGCTATTGTTTAATTTGTTTATTCATCACTTCATATTCATATCGCTTCATCACTTTCATCACCCTACTATTTTTGTCTGTAAAAATATATAAAATGCAGGATGAAGCATCACCAGAAGCGTGGCATATCTCATAAATCTCGCAAGGAATAAACGGAATAGATCTATAGTGAAACGGTTGAAAACGTCTATTTTCTTCTGTTAACATATAGTTCTCCCCAATTGAGTCTAATTTTAAACAAGGATTACCCTCTAACGTGTCTACTTTAGTAACCCAAAAACTCATACCTGCATTTTTCAAGACAACATTAAGCTCACTAATCGGGTAACCATCAATCGTATAGACGGTATTGGTGGCTATATCATATCCTATTTCGCTGCTTTGACAAGCAGTAAAAAATGATACCGTAATCAAACTAAGAAATATATTATTCCTCATTATTTAATATATTGTTCTCTTTTTCAATGGCTTTCCACTCTTTAAACATGACATCGATTTGTCGAATTTTTTGTCCATCTGAAACATCTGAAGATAATAGACTTTTTAGACAGTTCTTTCCAGGCTCACAGGGGGTCAGACCCCGTGTGCTTGACCCCGTGTGCTTCTGACCACGGTTTCTAAACTAATCAATTTCGCCCCATTTTCCCGAGGCAAAATCTGTCTGTTCAAGATCCTGAAGAATCATTGGTAAATCATTATAATACAAAATCATGTTTGGATTATTTCGCTCCATCATCCATTCAGCCCTTTGAAGTATAAGATTTTTCACCTTGTCATAATTGGCGGGGGCTACGAGTTTTGTAGCTATTAAATATTCTGTAACCCATTCAAAACCCTCATCGGGCAATTCTTTACTTCCGTTGAGAACATCAATAATGCAATATTCATAATAACCAACTAACGTTGAAAATTTCGAGAAAACATACTTGGCATTCTTGACAACTTCATTGTATAGTATTTGAAGATCGTGATTATAGTCCTTACGGCTCTCCAAAAAGTAGAATTCGTCTATGGAACCAGCCATACTTCCATTAAAACAAACACTATAGTCATCTCTTTGATCCTTTTTTGTTCTTTTAGAATACTTTTCAAACCATTTGTGTAATACATCAAAACGAACTTTATAGTATGGTGTTATCTCTAGTGCAAGGCCATCCCTTTTTAAATCATAAGAATTGTAATGCCAAAATTGAACACGTTTATTACCCATGCCAGATTTAAGAATGATAGAATTATCACTCTTTCTGACTGCAAAATCTTTGAAAATAGTATCTGAAGCAATGAACTCCACAATACTTAACACATCTTTTTTATTCATTCTGTTTTTTATATTTATATTTAATTTTGTATTCGTCAATTTCAATAATCTGACCTTTTTTAAGTCCTAAGGTGCTATTGTCGGTTCTAACTTCAAATTGTTTGTTTCCAAATTTGACATGCCTTTCAACAGTTCTTTGACCTGTTGATAGTTTGGATGTGCCTTCTCGAAGCTTTGTCTCCACTATTTTATAGTGCCTGTCCTCTTTTTTTATAAGTTGGTCAACGTTAGACCTGTTTCCTTTTATGTTTCCCTTTCCATTCATTGGAACTAATCTGACCTGACTTGCAACATTTTCTCCTCTTGCTTTGCTCGCAGCCAGCTCTGTCTTTTCAAAGGCTCTTCCTTCTGCGATAGCAGGACCGTTTTTAAGTCCTTTGGCTACATCAACAGATTTTGACGCGACTTTCTCCCCACTTCTTACCGCTAACCCAGTGCCAGTTAATCCTGGGATAATAATTGCGGAAGCATCCGCAATTATTGCAACTTTTGTTGACGCATCTACCGAGCCATTTTGGGCATATTGGGAGTAAGCGTCAGCAACATCATAGATCAAGAATCCAACATCCAGTATTGTATCCCAAATCCTGCCATCCTGATCAATCCTGGTTAACGGATTATTACCGCAATACGCATATGGGCTTGTATTGTAGTACTTCTCCGCCATCGGGTCGATGGTCGTGAACCTGGCGACGTCAGGACTCATGTGCCTTGCCCCGTAGTCATACCAGTCGAGGCCGTTGATGCGGTCTAGTTCCTTGCCGTTGTACTTGTAGACCTGCGTGCCGCCATTGGTGCTCTCGCCGAACAGGCCGCCGAAGGGGTAGTAGTGGTTCACCTGCTCTATCGTGCTGGAGGCGTTGCAGACGACACGGTTGTTGCCCAGATGATCCTGCAGGTAGTAATGGTAGGTGGGCGTCGTGCCGCTCAGCGTGATGTAGCCACCGTCTACCAGTATCTTTTCCAGTGTGCCATTCCTGTAGACATAGTTCCCGCAATAGGAATAGGTATAGCCGCTGCCTCCTATGTTATAGGCTATGGACAACTTCCTACCCGTAGCGTCGTAGGTATATGTTGCCCTGTTACCACTTTGATATGTGATTTGCCGGGGCAAATTTAGCAAATTATATTCAATTGACGAAATCTTTTTATTCAAATCTTTCGTCATGTTGCCGTTTTTGTCGTATGTATACTCATTCGAGGTATACGCGCCGTCGCTGAAGTTGAACGCACCGCTGTATGTGGGATCCACCTCGTTGTCATCGACGCGCGTCACCTGGTTGCCGTTGTAGGTGAACTCCAGGTCGTCGGTGTTGTCATAGCTGCCGCCGTCATGCAGCCCCTTCCTCTGTATGGCGGTGACGTTGCCCATCTTGTTATACCAGTATCTCGTGTCGTAGCGGTTGCTGCTGCTTCCGTTCTCCGCATACTGGGCCCGGGTCAGCCACCCGAGCGGATTATACTGGAACTGGTAGCCGCGCGTTTTCGTCTCGTTGCCCGTATTCCACGCCATCGCGCCAATGTTGCCGCCGTAGTACTGGCTGGTGGGGGTGACGTCGCCCGACGTCTCGTTGTAGGCGATCCATTCCTTGAAGCGGGTGCTCTCTATCTTCGTCTGCCAGTCGCGGATGTTGTAGTCGTAGCTGACGGTCTCGGCATTGTTCGTCAGCCTGCGGGTCTTCACCCTGCCCACCTCGTCGTAAGTGTAGGCGCAGAGCGTCACCTGTGCGTTCGAGTTCAGCCTGTGCTTCACATTCAGCAGGCGGTCGGCATAGTCGTAGGTGTAGGAATAGGTCTCAGTCTGGTCTGGCTTTCCCGAGGCAGAGTGTACGTGCCTTCTGTTCAAGGGTTTGCCCGTAAACTCATTGTACTGGGTGTATTCCACATCTGTGCCGCCCATGTTGTTGATAGAGCGCGACTGTATCATGTTCCCCAACTGGTCGTAGTATATGGCGGTGACATAGCTGACTGTGGGCGTGTTCAGCAGATGCACACGGGTGCCCGTCTGGAGTCCCTTGGCCCCGGCATACGTGGTGTGGTATCCTGCCGTCGCGTTAAAGCCCATCTTCGTCTGGTCGGCAGAGCTGAGTGAGCTGATGAAGGTATAGTCGTCGTAGAACGTCTCCAACAGCGGTGTCTTCACGCCCGCTGCCGTCTCCGTGCCCATCACGGTCTGGCGTCCCAGATTGTCGTACTCATAATATGTCGATATCTCCGGCGAGGCGTCCCGCTGGTTGCCGTCCTGCGAGGAGATGAGCCTGTCGCTCGTGTCGTAGCTCATCGTGACATAGTCGCACCCCGGCAGCTGCTTCTTGGTACACCGTGCCCGCGAGTCGTATTCATAGTAGTAGGCATATTTCTTCAGGGCTGTCGTGGCCATCGTCCATGATCCGGAGCTGCCAAGCCCGTCCACAGCCAGCGGAGGCAGCACGTAGCGCAGGTTGCCCAGGTAGTCGTAAACGTAGTAGGTGTCGTAGTTGGCGCTGTTGGCGGAGTTGATGCGGCGCTCCAGTATCAGCCTGCCCTGCATGTCCCTGTAGATGCGGGTCACGTTACCGTCTTCATCGGTGGCCAGCTCCACGCTGAGCGTGCCCGCAGCGTAGGTCGTATTGTTGTTCTGTTGCAGTGCATTGCCCGCCACGCAGAAGAGCCTCACTTCGCCGGCATCGTTCAGTAAGTATGCCGTCCGCCTGAAGCGACTCTCGCTATGCCACTGGTTGCCGGGGCCCTTCTCCGCAGTCACGCGGTCGAGGGCATCGTATTCGTAGCCGGTCGCCCTGTACTCGTCTGCGTACAACCAGCTGAGATTCGCGTTATAGACTGGCAAGGTACTGCCATACGCCCGGATGCTCCGTTCCGATACCCTGTCGCCGTAGTCATACTGCTGCCGTTCATAGACATATTTACCGTCCTTGCCGAGGCCGTTGGTCGCGCTGAGTATGGGGCGACCCAGTCCGTCGCAATACTGCACCGTGGTCACCTTCGCGCCGCTGGCACTGATGACAGTCTCACTCTTCACGTAGTTCTCCGTGACGGTCTGAGATACACTATTGGCGCATATCCACGCCATCAGTGCCAGGAGAACTGATCTATGACTGATCTTCCACATAGGCTAGTTGTTTTTATAATTATAATAGTATTGCTGAATGGTGTTCCCGCCATGGTTCTTGACACTTGACAGCCGCCCCATGACGTCGTACGTGTAGGAGGTCTTGGTGCCATTTGGAGCGGTCATGCTTGTCATGCCTATTAGCGGGTCATAGGTGTAGGTGGTCATCAGCACAGGCCTGTTGGCCAGTGATGCACGGATTGTCGCCAGGATGGCCGAAATTTGCGATGAGTCGGTCTTATCTGTCAGGTCTGCTATTTGTGTTGACAGATTCCAACTTATAAGGTCACTGTAGGTAGCTCCTTTTATTTCCGCAACAGGGTACATGTAGTTGTAGGCCCAAAGATAGCCGACTTTTTCCGAATCCTTGGTGATGTCCGTTTTGTCGCATTGGGCATTATAGTTGTAATAGAGTCTTGTCTCCTGTGAAGCCCCATTCAGCACAAAGGATGAAGATTTTAGCAGAAACACCCTGCTGTTAGAGTGGAGGTCGCGATACTTGTTGGTATAGCCCATATAGGTATCCTTCCGCTTATGAATTAGTTTCTTGACTCCGTTTTCCACGATACTGGTACTTTGTTCAATGACAGGATTGAGTATGTGATATGGAGAACGGCACATCAGACTACAGGCAGATTCGCCAGGAAAGTCGAACGGATATTTGTATTCCGTAATATAGCTGGTGTTGTCGATACTGGAGTTTTCGGTCATGCTCCTCACCAGGTGGTTCTGGCTGTTGTATGTGAACACATTGGTCTTCGTCATACTATTGTTGGAGTCGAATGTTGTTTCCGTCATCGAGTCAAGTTTAGTCCATGATGTATAGAATGGATATATCCTGACATCGTATCTGGAGGGCATACTGAATCCCCAGTCAGAAAAGTCTATGACACGGTCGAATACTATGGCATTGCAGCGTGTTCTTTGTAATTCATTACTATAGGTATAAGTCTTACGTCTGATCGTACCTGACACAGAGTCGGCTATCACCTGCTGCTTGACATGGCCGTTGCTGTCGTTCGTGAAATAGTGTATGTTCCATACCCACTTGGGTAGTTCGTTGATATACTCTGTTACCTCAGTGCTGAGTGTTTCCCCATTCCCGTTTTTTCGTAGTTTCTTCACTCTGGAATATCCCACCGTGCCTCCAGCCAGTGAAGTAAAGAACGCAGGCACGTCTGTTGATGGCATCATTAGCCTGTTCAGATTATAGTCATAGGTCACAATGCAGCCGGGGTCAGAGCATCCTGAAGACTGATAGGCACAGATGACGTGCCACATTTGAGAGAACGACAGAGGCTGAAGCAACTTTCCAGAACAGTTCCCGGATTCGTCAGTGTATTCGTAGTCAGTCTGGTATTCCAGACTTCCGTCATGGTGATAGTTCCTGATTGACTTTATTCGCAGCCCTCCCCCGGTGGATACCGGCACATTCCTATCAGTAAATGCCTGAGTGGCAGAAAGCTCTGCCATTACGTAGTATCCTGTAGAGCCAAGGCTGTTGGGACAGTTCACCACCATCATATACGAAGTGCCCTGTAGGTCTATCGGAAGTGTTCTCGTGAAATATGTTCCAAATGCTATATCGGCATCAGATGCCATCATAAGATTATAGGTGAGTGGCGAGCCCATACTTGGGTTGAGTGGAGTGATGGTAACACTCGCCCCAGCGTTCTTTAGGTCGGACAGGACACCAGAGAAAGTCACCGTTATCAGACCGTAGGTGTTTTCCGTAAGATCAATCTGACTGTGAACTGTCTCATTGGGGTGGTTGGAGTCCATAAGTGTTTTATTGACAGTGCAGGAGGCATACTCTTCTGTTGTTGGGTAGCGGGTGGTTGACATAAACCTGTTCGGCTCGTATGTAAACGTGGTATAGCCTTTGGTAGGATATGTGATTTTTGTCAGCATAGCCGCCTGCATAGCTGTCACATCACAGTATCGGTTGGCACCCTTCAGACTTCTGTATATCTGAGACAGTTGTACACCGCTGTTGATAAACAGTGGCAGGGGTGTTGGCAACAAGGTGTTTGTACTCAGGATAGGAGCGCTGCCGGAGTTCTGCTTGTTGTTGAAGTACCCCCAGAAGTCTTTTGCACAAGATGTTTTCAAGGGGAGTGTGAAGCTTTCGTTGTAAGTGAATGTAGTAGTAAGACTTGTGGAGCCTGCCGCTTCGGTAACGGCATTCAGCTTGAGCCTGTATTTGAAGTCATCTGTAGGGGTCGCACCGGTTAGTACGTTCAGATAGTTTCCACCGACGTTAGAGGCACTAAAGTATCCATAGCTGAAATTGAACTCCCTGATAGTTTTCTTGCTGATTTTAGAATAGACTGAGATTTTCTCCAGCCTTTGCCCACTTGGCAGGTCTACTCTGTCGTTCAGTGTAAAACTGACTCTCTGGTCTCTTGTCTCAATAGCTGAGAGGTAGCGGGTCTGTACGCTGACGTTTGTCTGTACGAATTGGCTGGAGTAGCCTGGATTTGGGTAATGACCGGGATTGGTTTCTTCCCCCAAAATGTCATATTGCTCTGTCCGATAGGAGCGATAGGGCACATATATGGGGTTGCTGTATAAGAAATCGACAACAGACCCCTCTTGTGTGATGATCTCTGTAAGGTTCCATGTTGACGTGTATGCTCCCCCCATAACGAAGGCGTTAGTCAACTCTCCAGGGCTAAAGTAGTATTGCCAGCCGTTCCCGTCGGTAACTTTCCAGACGGCACTGTTCAGTTGTCCGTAAGAACTTACGTTATCGATTTCTACCACGTATTTTTCTGCTTCACATCCTATTACTGTGATGGAGTCCGTAAAAGGGTTAATGCTGAATAGGAATGACTTACCGAGAATGTTGACTGAAAAAAAGTCACGTTCTCCATGCCCGCTCTTGATGTCTAATGCCAGATATGAGTTGTTGTCTCTTAAGTCGGAAGTGAAATGGTATATATCTCCACTACCCGTATTTAAGAAATTTTCCCAGGTTGTCTGTGAAGCGTTGAAAAGTTTTGGGTCTATGCTACCCGCTGCAACATAATTGATGCACCCGCCAACCATCAGGTTCCAGCCCAATCCTACCCATGACGCCTCCTGGTCAACCCGTATGCCAGAGGCATCGTATGTCAGCGTTATGGGTATTTCGACATCCTTGTAGGAGACTGTGTAGAGTGGGACGGTGATATTTGTGGTTCCGGTGTATTCGCTTACGCCATATTCTCCATATTTCCTGAAGGCATACGCTTCAGGCGATTTATACATAAAGTCGGGTATCTTCACGTCATAAGCCTCGTTAGAACGGTTGGCAGCAGTATTCCGGGGGCCTTTAATAGAGTCGGGCCTTAGACTGTCTGCCTCTGACGTGAAAATCCACAAGGTGTCAATCGGAGAAAGGCTTCTCTCCTCGGTTTGACCATTACTTACTATCGCAGATAGCAACAAACAGAACATAAAAACCAATATGCGCATAATAGATTCGTTTTAGAGAAATCGACTGCAAACTTACGCTAAAATCTTTGTTGCTCCAAATTTTCAGCGTTTCGAATTACCACAGCATAAGATTCTGTCTGTCATTCACTTGCACTGCTCGTACACCGTCATTGTACCGTAATTGAAACGCTTTGTTTTTCATAGATAAAGTAGACACCTGCCGCCATTGGGTAGCTGGAGTCGAGGGATGATGGACGATAAGGGCAGCAAAAGGCTCTATTCTTTTATTGTGGGCTTTGTTCTGCTCCTGAGGGAGCGGAGCCCCTCGGGTGAGAGGCCCATGATGCGCCTCACCTCCTCGTCGCTATACCCCATCTCTTTGAGTATCAGATAGAACATATTGTGGGCTGAGAGCGGTGTCGCTCTCTTCACTTTCTTCAGCCTGTTATAACTCTGATAGTTGACGGCGGCATAGTAATTGTTGAACAGTTCCTTCTCCCGAGAGTGCCAGTTGACGATAGTACGGCCTTCTGCTATCTCGTCGTAGAGCATCTTGCCCTGCTTTAGCTTCGGAGCCTCGTCGTCGAGCATTTTCCTGATGCTTTTGTTCAGTTGTCTGATGGCGGCCTCTGCCTCCCGGGCATTTTCCTCCAGGCGACTTATTTCCTGCTGATCCCTTTCCTCCCTTCTTTTCATCTCCCGGATATCGGCCAAGGCCTTGTCTCTGTTGGCCGTCAGCTCGCTGATCTCTGTCGTGTAGGCATACAGCCGCTCTTGATAGTCCTTTTCTCTGGCTTCAGCCTTTTTCCTTCGCATATAGACATAGAACGCCATCAGCACCAGTAGTATTGCAAGCCCTAAAAGCAGCTTTTGTGTCGTGGCAAGCTTCTTGTCTGCCTCGTGCATGGCCACCTCGTGGTCGAAGCGAAGCTGAAGGTCCTTGATGGTATCGGTTTTCAACTTATTCAGAATACTGTCTTTAATGCTGATGATTTCGTCGATGTTCTTGCTCACCTCTTCGATATTCCCGTGTTCCAGGTCGTAGGATATGATACTGTGGATGAGGTTGTCCTTCTTGAGCCTTTCCCCTCCAGTTCTTAGTGCATCCTTCCAGAGAGAATATGCCTTAACCCACATTGCAGCTAAAGTCTATGTATCTCCCTGATTCTCAGGAGGCGGAT